>CALKDI010000109.1 GCA_938084065.1 uncultured Alphaproteobacteria bacterium | reverse complement strand
TTGTATACTAAATATGTATATGAACCCATGATTGAAAGCAATTGGAAAGGAATGCATCGCCCTTTGGGCAAAGGTATTATTACCCTAAACATGGGATCGACGTATGAGCGGTGGATGAACCGGCTCGTGTGGACGAATTGGATGGCTAGGTTCACGATGAATGTTTGCTGGGATCACTGGCGAAAGGCTGGTCGATTGTGACAATTGCGCGTGCTCTTTCAGATCTGCCTGTCGTTGCTCCGGCTGGGTTCGATGCATTGGCTGGTCTTAGTTCACCAATCTTGATCGTCGAAGCCTCGCGTCCAGGGCTGATTCAGAGTATCCTACTCAACAGCTTTGCCCATACTAGTGTATTTCGAACCAAACCGAAGTCTCGCTGGACATCGGCGTCGCCTGATGCGTTGGCGGACCATGGTTTGAACGTTACGGCTTGGGTCAAGCGGGATTGGGCCGCCGACCAGGCGCCCTTCGTGGCCGATTATGATGTGGGACCAGAGGGCGAACGCAACTGGTGGCGGCTGTCATTCTCTGTATTGCAAGCCGAAGGCCCGCTGCGCCTGCTGATCAGCGCTGCACCCATCGACGACCTACGCTCGACGATTGTCACTGAGTCCACGACCATAAACGCCGAATTGCTCGACGAGATTGAGGAGATGGGTGCCTTCGGCCACTACGCCTTCTGGCCAGAGGAACGCCGCGGCGCCTGGACCAACGGAATGGCGCGCATCTGGAGCATTCCAGAGGTTCGCTCGGAACGTGAATTTCAGAACATGGTGGCAATGATCCACCCGCTCGACCTGCGCTTCCGCGCGGACGGTGATGAGCAATCCACCGTTCTCGACGAGTCGCAAGAGGTCCGTATCGTCGGCGGCGATGGCGAAGTTCGCTATGTCCGCAGCCTTGGCCGCCGCCACATCGACGCCAACGGTCAGGTGGAGCGGGTCGTGCGGGTAGACCAGGACGTCACTGAATTGCGGCGCACGGAAGAAGAATTGCGGCTGGCGCGAGAGGCTGCCAGCGATGCCGCCCGGGCCAAAGAGGCCTTCCTGCACCTGATGAACCATTCGCTGCGCACACCGCTGAACGCGATCATTGGCTTCGGCGAGGCCATGCGCGACCAGATCTATGGGCCGCTATCATCCGATTATATTCAATGCATCGATACGGTGAACGAAAGCGCCAATAGGCTGCTGGAATTGATCAACGATATTCTGGATCTGACTCGGCTGGAATCGGGCCAATACTCCCTATCCAAGTCTGTCTGCGACCTGGACCGGGTGATTGCCGAAGTGGTCGACATTGCGGCGTCACGGGTGACAGAGCGCAATCTCCGGCTGGCGACTAGCCCGCCAAATGGCACCGTGACCGTCTGGGGGGAGGAGCGTGGCCTGCGGCAAATTCTGGTCAATTTGCTAGAGTTCGCCACACGCTCGGCTCGCGATATCCACACCATCACCATTAGCACCGCACTTAACGACGACGGCCGCGCAATCTTGCGGTTGGAGGATGACGGCTTCGGCCTCGAACGCGAGATCGAAACGGCAATCGTCGACCCACTCGGCACCGGCCTGCAGACGGTGCAGGCCAGCGGCGCCTCCAGCTGGTTCGGTCTGTCCCTCGTCAAATCCTTCCTGCAACTGCACGGCGGCGAGCTGCAAAGCGGCGAGACGTCTGAGGGTTTCTTCCGCATTGAGGTGTTGCTGCCGCGTTAAAGCGCCCGCACTGCACCAATGACCGCCTACGTCACAACCCCATCCGCACCCGCGCGACCTGCCAGGCTCGCCCGAGCGTTGGCGCATTGATGCGCACGTCAAAGGGGTTGTTGCCTGCGGCCCGCAAACGCCGCCGATAAAGCAGTGCCAGTCGGCGATAACCGCGAAACAGCGGCGGTAAGCCCTTGGCTTCTGTCAGCCGGTCGTCTGCCGTCTGCGCGATTGTATCGATCAGCCCTGTAAATTCTGGGGCAGGTGACGCGGCATCCAACCGGTCGAGCCGCAGTTCACGTTCGGCCAGCAGCGATTCTGGCAGCTGGTGACGCCCGCGCTGCAGCATATGCGGCAGGCCACGCAGAGACCCAATCAACATCCAGGCTGCCCCGACGCGGGCAGCGGACCCGACCCGGGCAGCGGCCTCTAACCCCATATGCCCCAAGGCCACAGCCTCCAGCCGTGCCATCCCGCCACCGATCTGCTCCGCCTGTTCGAGCAAGGCCGCCAAATCTGCCGGCGGTCCATCATGTTCTACGTCACGCGCCTGCAATAGGGCTTCGACTACGGCCAGGTCGAACGGCGTTCGGGCATGTGCCTCCGCCAGCGCTTCCACAACGGGATGCCGGCGCGGCTTGCCGTCGGCGATCTCGCCCCAGGCATCGCGCCACCATTGCCGGCGGATCGCGCCCAACATCGGCTCGCTTACGCGTTCCGGAATACGCGCCACCTCCCAGTTGAAGGCGGCCAACGCCCATAGCGCCGGGCGGCGCTCCACAGGCGCCAGTTCGGCCAATAGCAGCCGGTCTGGATCGGTTTTACGTACCAGATCGCGGCAATGGATTGCGCCTTCGCTCAGGCTGGCTCTCGACATATCGGCCCTCTCGCCTTAAGTAGAAGAGCAGAGGCCGACACCGGCCTTGTACAGTTTCATTGCAACCACCCGCAGCTTCCAAAAAAGGGGAATTCCCATGGCCTTTACCTTGCCTGATCTGCCGTATGCGATCGACGCGCTTGCTCCGTATATGTCCCAGGAGACCCTGGAATTCCACCACGGCAAGCACCACCAGACGTATATCACCAACTTGAACAACATGGTCAAAGGCAATGAGTTCGAGAGCGCCTCTCTCGAAGACATCGTCAAAAAGACCTACAACGTCGCCGACAAGGCCGGCGTGTTCAACAACTCCTCGCAGCATTGGAACCACATGCTGTTCTGGGAGTGCATGAAGCCGAACGGCGGCGGCGCGATGCCAGGCGAGTTGGAGAAGCGCATCGTCGACAGCTTCGGCTCGGTCGATGAGTTCAAGGGCCAGTTCGCCGCCAAGGGCGCTGGCCAGTTCGGTTCCGGCTGGGCCTGGCTGGTCTCCACCGCCAACGGCAAGCTGGAGGTCACCTCCACCCCGAATGGTGTGAACCCGCTCTGCTTCGACGGCCAGAAGGCCCTGCTCGGCTGCGACGTGTGGGAGCACAGCTACTACATCGACTACCGCAACCGCCGCCCGGACTACCTCAAGGCATTCCTGGACAACATGGTGAACTGGGAGTTCGTGGCACAGCAGCTCTAGGCTCTGGCGCTAGTCCCGACGGTTCAAGCCGGCCTCTGCGAAAGTGGGGGCCGGTTTTTTTTGTCTACAATCGCTCGCTTTCCGTCCCTTCTTCATCTCTTTTCATCCTGAGTAGCGCGTAAAACGCGCGTATCGAAGGACGGTGAAAAACGAGGCTACACCCCGCCGCCCTTCGATACGCCCCGGCTGCGCCAGGGCTACTCAGGGTGAGAGGATGGGTGACGCCGCGCCCCTATCGACGCTCCCAAATGGATCAAGCCCGGCGAGTGCCCCAAGCGGAATACGACGCGAACGGCGTGAATTTGAAGCTCTTATCGCTGAGAATATTGACGAGCCTCAACGCGTCTTCTGAGGCCAATACACCCATACTCTCCAGGATTGGCATGCTCAACCTGAGGTGACCGGCATGGTCGTCACCGCCAGAAGCCACCCACAACGAGCCACTACTTCCGATTCGCGAGAGGCCCGCGTTAGCGAGGTAGAATGGCATGCGTGGCCCAATAAACGCGTCAAAAATCTTCTGATCAGTCACCTTCTTGAATAAAATAGACATAACATTATCGAAATACTCACTGTCAGGGTGAGAGTGATCTAAGGCTTTAATTGTCGAAAAATCAGGCTCTTCAACTATCACCAAGCCGCCTGGGCGAAGCGAATTTACCATTCTCTCCAAAGCTATTTCCCGGTCTTCAAAATGGGTTAGCAAAAATCGGCAATGCACCAAATCAAACGCGTCGGTCTCCAACTCGTCCTCAAGAATATTGTGCCGGCGAACCTCCACGTTCGGCATCCCGATGTCGGCAATGAATCTCGTATCCAAGTCTGTCGCAACAACGCGCCCGCTCGTGCCAACCGTCATCGCCAGCCAACGCGTGATTGATCCACCGCCGGCACCGACTTCGAGGCACTCCCATTCCGGCCCAACGCCTATGCGGGTGAGGTCTTGGATAGACTTCGGATCAAACGAAGATTGGATATATGCGAGCCGCTGCCGTTCAGAATCATCAGCAGTCGTTTCTGCAAAATACGCCTCAGCTTGTTGGACAGGTTCAGACATGGGTTGCGCCCTCGGTCGTTAGAAACAGTTTCTCAGAATCCGAGGTTAGCATAGCTTGAGACAGTTTTTCAGGATGATTGAAGGATGGGTAAAGCCCCACGCGCGCCGCCCTTCGATACGCCCCGGCTATGCCAGGGCTACTCAGGGTGAGAAGATTAGTGACGCCCGCCCCTATCGACGCCCCACCGCCACAGCGCTATTATCCGCCCATGCACGCATTTGCGGAGGAATACTCATGAGCAATACCAAACAATTCGATGCCCTGGTCGTCGGCGCCGGTGTCGGCGGCCTCTACGCCCTCTTTCGCCTGCGTGAAAAGCTCGGCCTGAATGTGCAGGTGCTGGAGGCCGGCGATGGGGTCGGCGGCACCTGGTACTGGAACCGTTATCCCGGCTGCCGCTGCGATGTGGAGAGCCTGGAATACTCGTTCAGCTTCGATCCGGAGCTGGAGCAGGAATGGTCCTGGCCGGAGCGGTACGGCAACCAGCCGGAAATCCTGCAATACGTGAACCATGTCGCCGACCGCTTCGACCTGCGCCGCAACATCCAGTTCGAGACGCGGGTCAACAACGCCACGTTTGACCGTAAGACCAACCTCTGGACGCTGAAGACCGAGGCGGGGGAGACCTTCCAGGCGCCGGTCTGCATCATGGCGACGGGCAATCTCTCCATCCCGCGCGTACCGGATTTCCCCGGCCTGGACGATTTCCAGGGCGATACCTACCACACCGGCCTTTGGCCGCATGAGGGCGTTGACTTCACCGGCAAGCGGGTGGCCGTGATCGGCACCGGCTCGTCCGGCGTTCAGTCCATCCCGATCATTGCGGAGCAGGGAGAGACGCTGACCGTCTTCCAGCGCACCGCCAACTACATCCTGCCCGCCGCCAACGGCCCGATGAACCGCGAGATCGAGGCCAAGCATAAGGCAGAATACCGCGAGCGCCGCGCCGCTGCCTACGACACGCCTTTCGGCATTGCCGGCTTCCCGCCGCCGACCCAGTCCGCCCTCGACGTCACGCCGGAGGAGCGCACCGCCAAGTATGAGCAGAAATGGGCGGAGGGCGGCTCGATCAGCTTCCTCTATTCCTATACCGACCTGTTGTTGAGCGATGAGGCGAACGCCACCGCGCGTGAGTTTGTGCACAACAAAATCCGCTCCATCGTCAAGGATCAGAATGTGGCGGAGACGCTCTGCCCGAACGATCACCCGATGGGGACCAAGCGGTTGGTGCTCGATACCGGCTATTACGAGACCTACAACAAACAGCATGTCCACCTGGTCAACGCCCGCAAAAACCCGATTGCCGGCCTGACCCAGAAGGGCATCCGCCTGGAAGACGGCACCGAGTACGAATTCGACGCCATCGTCTTCGCCACCGGCTTCGACGCCATGACCGGGGCGCTGAAAGAAATCGACGTCCGCACCACAGACGGTCGCTCGCTGACCAAGGACTGGGAGGCCGGGCCCTACACGATGCTGGGCCTGATGAGCGCCGGTTTCCCGAACATGTTCATGATCACCGGCCCCGGCAGCCCCGGCGTGAAGAGCCAGATGATCCTCTCCTGCGAGCAGCATGTGGATTGGATTGTCGACTGCCTCGACTACATGCGCCGTGAAGGCCAGGCAGCGATTGAGCCGACCGATGAGAGCCAGCACGACTGGACCATGCATGTGAAGGACGTCGCCGACGCGACGCTCTACCCCAAGGCCGCCAGCTGGTACATGGGCGCCAACATCCCCGGCAAGCCTCGGGTATTCATGCCCTATGTCGGCGGCGTCCAGCGCTACAAAGCCAAATGCGAGGAGATCGCCGCCAACGGCTACGAAGGCTTTACCTTCACGGCCGCCAAAAAACCAGAACTCGCCCTCGCGGGCGACGACTGAGGCCGACCTCCCGGGGCGCAGCAACACCGCACCCCGGGATCTCCCTCTAAGCACCGCTCCCAACTCGCAGCGCTCCCGGCCCAATATTATTGTGGGAAGCTGCTGCTAAGTGGCACCCGGGGTTTCTACCGGCCACGTCCTATCCAGGCAGGCCGGCTTCTCTCAGCAATGCTGTGATGCGGTCGGAATGGGCCGGGTCTTTGAAGGGGTATGGATGCATGACATCACCAATGGAGAGGTTTGGCCGCACGCCGAGAAGATCCCGGATTAAAGCCTTGCCGTCGTCGGAGCGTCCGTCAGCAACCATCGCGGCACCGATTAAAGGGTGATCGAGTATTTGCCTGGGATTGAGTTCGCGGACTTTCTCGAAAGATGCAACCGCTTCACTGGTCCGTCCCAACATCAAACAGGCGATACCCAGGCTCACCATGACGGCCGGTAAGGGTATTGGTTGGAGCCGCAGTGTTTGCTGTGTGGCAGTAATAGCCTCTTCGAAGCGACCAAAAGCATTTAACGTTCGCGCATAAATATGATTGGTGAATGGAAGAGATTGCAGATTGACGCCGTGCTCTGCATTGAAGAGCGCCAACTCCAATTCTCGAGTCCCGAGGAAGGTCATTGCTTTGAGAGACGATCCCATGCCCGATTTTGGATATAATTCCACAAGACGGTCTGAATTTTCAAAAATTTCTTGGAACCTGCGCTCTGATATTTGGTATTGAAGATGGAGTATTCCAACAATCCGAACCATCCCCGCCATATAAAGAGCAACCATTGAATCCGGCTCAAGCTCAAGTGCCTGATCGACCAATGTTTCGCTTTTCGTGATCGCTTCACGGTCATAAGCGTAAAAATTCAAAGCGGCACGCCGGATTAAATCACGGACTTTGGGGTTTTCATTCGAAGGCGAACGGGCGCGAGCAGCGTCGCCTCCGCTGACGGCGGCATCAGCCTCTATCGCCAGTAACTCACATAGTTCATCCTGCACTTCGAACAGGTCATCGGTCGAGCGGTCGTAACGGTCGGCCCAGACGTGGTCGCCGGTCCGGCCATCGATGATCTGGGCATTGACCCGCATACGTCCGCCCATCGTCTGGACACTGCCTTCCACGAGGTAGCGCACACCAAGCTGCTTGGCCGCCCCACGGGCATCCGGCGACCGGCCCTTAAATTGGAAGCTGGAATTCCGCGCCGCAACTTCGAGGCGGCACGAACGCGACATGTCCGTGATCAGGCTTTCGGCCAGGCCGTCACAGAAAAATTCCAGGTCCTCATTGCGGCTCATGTTGACGAATGGCAAAACCGCGATCTTCGGCATTTGGATGGCGTCGATGATGGCCCGTAACGAAGAAGGGACGCCGCTGACGGCGGATACCGCGGGTTCAGCTTTTGTCTCTGGCGTCTGTTCGGTTGGCTGCCAGCGCCAGACATGCACAGGCTCGGCGACATTCTTCACCGTGACTGGCCCTGCATCGGCAAATGCTGCCTTCAATGGACCTTGGAGGTACTGATAGGTCGAGGCCGCTATACAAAGGCCACCCGGCGCCGCCAGCGCTTCCAAGCGCGCCGCGATGTTCACGCCGTGACCTAACAGGTCGTTGCCGGAGGCGACCACATCGCCCACATTGATCCCCATACGGAAGGTGATCCGTCGTGCTTCCGGCACGTCAATGTTGCGTGCGCGCAGCCCTTGCTGCACCGCAAACGCAAACCGGACCGCGCCTACGACGCTAGCAAACTCGATCAACAGGCTGTCGCCCGCCGTATTGGCGAGGCGACCGCCATGGTCCGCAATCGCTGGGTCAATCAGGCTGGAGCGATGGCCGGCAAGGGTAGCCAGCGTCCCTTCCTCATCCGCAGAGATGAGATTGGAATACCCGGCGACGTCAGCCGCCAGAATGGTAGTCAGCCGCCGTTCTACCTTGTCGTTCATCGAACCAACCCCTCTCGCCAGCTACTCCTTCGGCGCATTCCGGCGCGAGCGGATTTCGACGCCACCGGCCTGCTCTTCCATGTAGCGGACCATGTGCGTGAAATCCTCCTGGTTGCCGCCGCGGGCCAGCGAGTAGGCCCACCACTGCTTGACCGGCTGGCCGACCCACATGGGCACACCCAGCGCCTCCGCCTCCTCCATGGCCAGCTTGACGTCCTTGTGCATCAGCTCGGTGCGGAAGCCGTAATCGAAGGTCCGGGTCAGGATCGATTTCGGGAACTTGTCGCGCACGGCGGTGTTCATGCCGCTGCCGGCGCAGATCACCTCGACCATCACATCGGGGTCGAGGCCGGCTTTGGCTCCAACCACGAACGCCTCTGCGGTTGCCACCATGGCGGTGGCGGAGAGGTAGTTGTTCAGCAGCTTGATCATCTGGCCGTGGCCGGGAGTTTCGCCGACGAAGAACGGCTTGCCGATGAATTCTAGCGCGGGCTTGTAGCGGTCCCACAGGGCCTCTGGGCCGGCGACCATGACCGCCAGCGTGCCTTTCTCTGCGCCGCCGACACCGCCGGAGACCGGCGAATCCATCTGGGCGATGTCGTGCTCGGCCAGGCCGGTCGCGATGCTTTCGGCCATGCGCGGGCCGGTGGTGGAAAGGTCGATGAACGTCTTAACGCGAGAGCCCTCACAGACACCGCCTTCGCCCAGCGCCACGATCTTGACCACGTCCGGTGTCGGCAGGCTGACCAGCACGCACTCAACGTTGTCCGCGACGTCCTTGATCGAGGTGGCGGCTTCTGCGCCGGCATCGACCAGAGCTTGCAGAGCTGCGGGGTTTTGGTCGAAGGCCAGCAGCGGAAAACCGCCACCCAACAGCCGTTTGGCCATGGGCAGACCCATAGCACCCAGTCCGATAAATCCGAGGCGTTCTGCCATAATGCGACGTCCTTATGCGTATTGCTTGGAGTTGAAGGCGCAGCATACAGGCGCTTGCCGGACAAGGCTATCCAGGCAGGTGCTCGCACCTTCCCATTACGATCGCCCTCGGATCAGGTCTGCGCCTTTCTCCGCGATGGCGATGGTGGCGGCGAAGGTGTTGGCCGACGGCAGCATCGGCATGATCGAGGCGTCGATCACCCGCAGGCCCTGGAGGCCGTGCACCCTAAGCTCATCATCGACAACGGCCCGCGCGTCTGTGGTGGGGCCCATCTTGGCTGTGCCGACAAGATGGTAGCCGGTGTTGCCTTTGCGCCGGGCGAAGTCCAGTAGCTCGTCATCGCTCTGGACCTGCGACCCGGGCAGGGTCTCGTGGTCGAAATACTGGGCGAGTTCTGGGCGTTGCAGGATCTGGCGGGCGAGGCGCAGGCCGGCGAGGGTGATGCGCTGGTCAGTCTCGGCGGCGAGGTAGTTCGGCTGGATCGCGGGTGGCTCGGCGGGATCGGCGGAGCGGGCGCGGACATAGCCGACGCTTTCCGGCCTGGGCTGGGCGGCGCCGCAGGTGAGGCCGGGGAAATCGTCCAGCACATAGACCTTGCCATCCTGATAGCTGCCCGGCGTGAACAGGATGCGCAGGTCGGCATCGTCCAGCGAGGGGTGTGATTTTCCGTGGATGAAGGCGATGGTCGGGGACATTGCCAGCACACTGGGCTTGCCCATGGCCCATTTGGCGACCTCCAGCGGCAGGCGTGGCCAGCGGGCGAACTCGTTGATCGTGCGCACGTTTTTGGCACGGGCGGTCATGCGGACGGAGTAGTGGTCGCGCAGGTTCTCGCCGACGCCGGGCAGTGCGTGGCGGACGGGAACGCCGATTTCTTGCAGATGGTCAGGGGCGCCGATCCCGGAGATTTGTAGGATTTTCGGGGAGTTGGCGGCGCCGGCGGAGAGGATGACCTCTCGCGCAGCTGCGACTGTGTGTTCGCCATCGGAGCCGTCGCGGTAGGTGATTCCGGTGGCCTTGGTGCCCTCCATCTCCAGTCGAACCACCTGGGCGTGGGTGCGGAGTGAGACGTTGGGGCGTTTCAGGGCGGGGCGTAGGAAGGCTTTGGCGGAGCTAACCCGCCGCCCCTTGTGAATGTAGCGCTGGAAGTAGCCGGAGCCGAACTGAAAGCCAGAATTGTAGTCCGGCGCGCGCGGGATGCCGGCACCGGCGGCGGCGTCCAGGAAGGCCTCGGCCAGGGGGTTGATCCAGTCGCTGTCGGTGACGGGAAGCTCGCCGGACTGGCCGCGTTGGCTGGTGTCGCCGGCGGAGATGCGGGTCTCAGAGCGGTTGAAATAGGGCAGCAGGTCGTCAAAGCCCCAGCCGCGATTGCCCATCTGCGCCCAAACATCGAAATCCGCCCGTTGGCCGCGGTTGTAGACCATGCCATTCACGGAACTGGAGCCGCCCACCACTTTGCCCTGCGGCAGGGCTATGGAGCGGCCAGCGAGGCCAGGTGCGGGCTCTGTCTGGAAGGTCCAGAGGAAGCGGTCGCCATACAGGGTTTTGACGAAACCGGCGGGGATGTGGATCAGCGGGTGCTTGTCATCACGGCCAGCCTCCAGCACGCAGACTGTGGCTTTCCCGTCCTCCGACAGGCGGTTGGCGAGGACGCAGCCGGCAGCACCGGCGCCGACAATGACGTAGTCGAAGGTATCCATGACGGGTTCCGAGACAGGCGATTCGATGGGGTCTCGGATGGTGCCAGGAGGGAGGCGGGGTGTCGATGGTTTAGGCGGTGGATGTTAAGGGGGTGGGCGTTAGATGTTAAGGAATGTTAAGGTTTGCGGGAGTCAGATCGTGCAAAATCAATGGGTTAGAGGTGGATGGCGGTGGAACGTTAACATTTGTGAGCATTTGTGAACATTTGTAAACATGGGGTGGTTTGGGGTTTATATTCCTGTAAAAGTGGGGAGCGTGCATCGGAGGGTCAAGGGGGGATTGGGGCTGGCGTGGAGTGAGGGCGAGCCCTGGCATTCGCTTTTTTATCGTCAGCCTGGGTTGCGTCGTCGCCCCGGCTCAAGGCCGGGGCCTTTCGCAAAGACGGCTAGATACGGCGGCGGGCTCGGGCCAGGGGTTGGTGGGCGGCGAGGGCGTTTTCACCCGCCAACGCTAAACGATCTGGTTCACCAATTCCCCATCGCCGGCCCAGAGTTTTTCCAGATTGGCGCGCAGAATATTGGCGACGTTGATCTCATACTGCCGTGTTTCGCCGCCGGTGTGTGGTGTGACGAAGGCGTTGGGCAGGCTCCACAATTTGGAGCTTTCGGCCAGCGGTTCTTCCACGGTCGTGTCGATGCCGGCGCCAGCGATCGCGTTGCGCTCCAGCGCGCTCACCAGAGCCGCCTCGTTCACGCATGCACCGCGGGCAGTGTTGACCAGGAAGGACGAGGGCTTCAGCTTGGCAAATGCCGTCGCGTCGATCAGGTTTTCGGTCTCCGGCGTCAGCGGACAGGTCAACACCACATAGTCGGCGCGGGGCAGTAGCTCTGGCAGTGCTGTGAAAGAATGCACCTCATCCGCATGGCTCGCCTCGCCGACGCGGCTGAAGCGCGTGCCGATCACGTTCATCTCGAACGCCTTCGCTAGCCGCGCCAAACGGTCGCCGATGCGGCCCAGGCCGACGATCAGCATGGTCTTGCCGGCCAATTCATCCTCGCGCTGGGTCAGGTCACTGATCATCGGTCGCCAGAACTTCTTCGCCTGGTTGTCGCGCGCTTCCGGCAAGCGGCGCGCCATGGCCAGCACGAGGCTCATGGCATGGTCAGAGACCGCATTCATGTTCACGCCCTGGGCGCTGGCGAGGCGCACTCCATGGGTCTTAAACGCCGCCGGGTCATACTGGTTCACGCCGGCGCTGATCGACTGGACGAATTTCAGTCGCGTAGCTTGCTCCAACAGCTCGTTGCGCCAGAATCCGGAGACCACCACCACGTCGGCCTCGCCAATGCGGCTCGCATAGTCGTCAAATGTCTTGACCTCGAACGTCTCGACGCCGGTTCCCATAGCGTCGAACGCCGCCTTCACCTGATAAGCAGGGTGGCCAAAACAGATGCGCAGGTCTTTGGCGGATGGCAGCAACATGGGCGGGCGGTCCTCGGTTGGGGCGTGAAAACAGCATCCTGTTATCCGTCATCCGCGCACGCACGGCAACAGGTCGCTCCACCAGGCTGACGAAGATCAATTGAGCCTGGTTGCAAGATCAGTCACAATCGGCCTCAACCGACCTCAACCACAGAGGAATGAGACATGACCGAAATGACAGAGCACCACGAAGCCATCGTCATCGGCGCAGGCGTTGCCGGCATCTACCAGATTAAGCGTCTGTTGGACATGGGCATGGACGCAACGGTGCTGGAGGCCGCTGGAGGCCTGGGCGGCACCTGGTACAACAACCGCTATCCGGGCGCTCGCTTCGATTCCGAGAGCTATACCTATGGCTTCACCTTCTCGAAGGAGGTGCTGGCGGAATGGGATTGGAAGGAGCGGTATTCTCCGCAGCCGGACAATCTGGAATATCTGGAATTCGTCGCCGACAAGTTCGATCTGCGCCAGCACATGCAGTTCAACTGCCGGGTGGACTCGGCCCATTTCGACGACGAGGAGAACATCTGGCATTTGGTGGTCAATGGCTCACGCCGGATGTCCTGCCGCTGGCTGATCATGGGCGTCGGCCTGCTGTCGATCCCGACCATGCCCAGGCTGGATGGTGTTGACGACTTTAAGGGCGACAGCTTCCACACCTTCAGCTGGCCGCACGAGGGCTATGACCTGACCGGCAAGAAGGTGGGTATCATCGGCACCGGCGCCACCGCGATCCAGGTGATTGGCGACATTGCCGACAAGGTTGGCTCACTGCACGTGTTCCAGCGCCGCGCGAATTGGGCAGCACCACTGAACAACTCCAAGATTTCAAAAGAGGAAATGGCAGAGATCCGCTCGCGCTATCACCAGATTTTTGAAGTCTGTAACCGCACGCCGGGCGGGTTTGAACATGAGCCGGACCGCCGCGGCTTCTATGAGGTCAGTCGGGAGGAGCGCGAGAAGCTCTGGAACAAGCTCTATAAGGAGCCGGGCTTCGGCATTTGGCTGGCGAATTTCCGTGAAATTTTCATGGATGAGAAGGCGAACGAGGAACTCTCCGAATGGATCGCCGACCGTATCCGCGATCGGGTGAAAGACAAGGCGACGGCGGAAAAACTGATCCCCCGCGATCATGGCTTTGGCGTGCAGCGGGTGCCGCTGGAGACCGGTTATTACGAGGCCTATAACCGCCCGAACGTCCACCTGGTCGACCTGAACGAAGAGAAGCTGGTGCGTGTGACCGAGAATGGTCTCCAGACAGAGGCGGCCGCGTACGACTTCGACGTCATCATCTACGCCACGGGCTTTGACGCGATCACCGGCGCCTATGACCGGATCGACATTCGCGGCGCGAACGGCGCGGTGCTGCGCGATAAGTGGGAGACGCGGATCACCACCTATCTGGGCATGTTCATCGAGGGCTTCCCGAACATGATCATGCCAAACGGCCCGCAGAGCGGCTCCGCATCCACCAATTACCCGCGCGGTATTGAGATCGGGGTTAGCTGGGTCTCGGACTTCCTGGAATACGCCCGCGCCAACGGCCACACCCGGGTTGAGCCAGCCGGCGATGCCACCGAGCGCTGGACCCAGCATGTGGAGAAAATGTACTCCGTCATGCTGATGCGGAAGGCGAAGAGCTGGTTCACCGGCTACAACTCGAACGTGAAGGGCCATGAGGCGGGCACCATCCGCTATCTGGTCTACAATGGCGGCACGCCGAAATATGTCTCCATCGTCAATCAGGTGGTGGCCGATGGCTATGCTGGCTTGGTGTTTGACGGCGACCCAGACGGCGGCGCAAAGGCCGAGACAGAATTCACCCGACGTGCGGCGGAGTAGCAGTCCCATTGATCCATGTTGCCGATAGTCCGCATGCGCCAGAAACCACCGACCCACGCATCCCGCCGCGGGATCAGGTGGTTAGCCGGTATTTGATTGATCGCTGGATCCGAGAGCAACCTGACAAGGTCTTCCTCAAGTTCGACGATAATAACGAAGAATGGACCTATGCAGAGTTCCGCCAACGGGTGATCCGCGCGGGCCTTGGCTTCCAGAAGCTGGGCGTAAAGCAGGGCGACCACGTGTTGGTGTGGGGTCCCGCTGGGCGTGAGCACACGCTGATATTCTTTGGGCTGAGCTATATCGGCGCGGTCTATGTGCCGATCAACACGGCCTATCGCGGCAACCTGCTGGCCCACGTGATTAACGTCTCAGACGCCAA
>CALKDI010000108.1 GCA_938084065.1 uncultured Alphaproteobacteria bacterium | reverse complement strand
AAACCTAGGATGCGATTACATGCGTGATTTTTATCTCTATCAAAGGACGGTGACACTCTAGTGACGTGCCGCCCGCCGCTAAAACAAGTTACACGAGCAATCGCCGCAAACGCGCTGAGACCATGTCGATCAGCGAGACGGCAACCACGACGACGATGATGATGGCGGCGGCCCGGTCGTACTGGAAGGCCCGGAACGATTCGTAAAAGGTGAAGCCGATGCCGCCGGCGCCAACGATGCCCAGAACGGTGGCGGAGCGCACATTGGTCTCGAACCGGTAGAGCGACAGGCTGGACCAGAGCGGCAGAACCTGCGGGATCACGCCGTAAATCACCTCTTGCAGGCGGCTGGCGCCGGTCGCGCGTATGCCTTCGACCGGGCGGGGGTCAATGGCCTCGACCGCTTCGGAGAACAGCTTGGAAATGATCCCCAGATTGTGGATGAAAATCGCCATGACGCCAGCGAATGGGCCGAGGCCGACGGCAGCGACGAACAGGATGGCAAAGACTATTTCATTAATGGCGCGCGCGGCGTCCATCAACCGGCGCACTGGCTGCACAATCCACCAAGGCGCCAAATTGCTGGATGCCAGCAATGCGAACGGAATGCCGAACACAATGGACAGAACCGTGCCCCACAGCGCGATGTAGACAGTCTCCAGCATTTTATCGAGGAAGATTTCCCAATCTTCAAAGGTCGGCTCCAGGAAGTCCTGGGCGAATTCGGCCATATTGCCCGCGTCGGTAAACAAAAGCGGCCAGTTGAACACCTCAGCCGGGTAGTATGCTACCGCCAGAAACACAGCGAGTCCGAGCGCGGCGACGCAGTTCTTGGCGAAACTGTCCCAACGGGGCGCTAGATTGCGGGCCGCTTCAGGGGAGAGTTGGGAAATCGCGTCCGACAAAAGGCTTCTCCTGAATTACAAAAATGGGGAAAGGCACAGGGCCTTTCCCCTAACCAAACGTCAGCTACTTTTAGTAGCCGCTCTGGCCCACAACCGCTGCCTGTTCGGCCAGCGACTTCAGCAGAGCCTCGGCCTCGGCGATGGCGTCTTTGTCGCCCGCGCGTTCTGCCTTCAGTTTGGCCTTGAACGCCTCGATCTGGCGTACGTCCAGCAGCTGGGCGTTTGAGGAGGCCAGGAACGGACCCCAGCCGTCGGAGACGCCAGCCAGAACCTCACGCTCATGCTTGACCTTCTCCATGTCGCCGAAGCGGCCATACTGCATGAAAAAGAAGTAGGTTTTTTCCTTCACGTCCTGTGCCAGGTCCTTGCGCCAGACGATGGGGTCGGATGGGATCAGCGGTGAGCGCCAGATCTCTTTGACGTTCGCAAATGCCTTCGGGTTATTCACAGCAAGACGGGCGTAGATGGACTCGGTGTTGTTGGTGGCGAGGTCGACCTTGCCGTTAGCAACGGCCAGAGCGTTGCCCTCATGGTTGGAGGACGTGACGCGTTTGAAGCAGTCTTCCGGGGTTTTGTTATTAAGCGCCCACACATAGTAGCCGGGGATGGCGAAGCCGGAGGTGCTGTTCGGGTCGCCGTTGCCAAAAGTCTTAGTCTTGTCGCACTTGAGCACGTCTTCCAGCGAGTTCAGGTCGTTGTCTTTCTGCGTGATCAGCAGCGAGTGATAGCCCTTGGAGCCGTCGTCCTTGATGGTCTGTGCGAACACTTCACCGCCAGCACGATCCACAGCCTGAATGGCGGATTTGTTGCCGAACCAGGCGACGTCCACCTTCTTGAAGCGCATGCCTTCGATAACGCCGGCATAGTCGGACGCGAAGAATGGCTTCACTGTGACGCCCAGCGCTTTTGCCATGTCATCCAGGAAGGGCTGGAACGAGCTTTGCAGGGCGGAGGAAGATTCGGTGGAGATAATGCCGAAGTTCAGCTGTTTCGGCATTTCCGCCTTCGCCACGCCGGCGAACACAGCCACAGCCGCGGCAGCGGTCAGCAGTTTTTTAAACATCGATAACGTCCTCTGTACGTGGGGGATTCAAAGTGAAACTACTCCGCGGCCGGACGGATCCGGTCGCCATGCAGGAGGCCGGTCTCAGCCTCCGAAGCATCGTGGGCCTGAGCGGCTCTGCTGAGCCGGCCAGAGGCGGCGCCCAAGTCGGCGTCCAAACCTGTTACGCCGTACAAATCGCGCAGATCGTCGGGCCGAATATCCGTGGATGGCCCGTCGAATACGACAACGCCGTCCTTCAGCGCGATGATGCGGCGGCAGTGTTTGAAGGCGTGATCGATCTGGTGCAGCGAGACGACGACGGTCGTGCCGTCCTCTTTGTTGATGGTCTCCAGCATCTCCATCACCCGGTCCGCAGAGGCAGGGTCGAGCGATGCGATCGGCTCATCCGCCAGTACAATCCGCGCTTCCTGCGTCAGGACCCGGGCGATGGCGCCACGCTGCTGCTGCCCGCCAGACAGTTGTGAGGCGCGCTGTCGGGCGTAGGCCGCCATGCCGACCCGATCCAGGCTTGCCAGGGCCTTGATCTTGTCCGCCTTAGAGAACAGCCCGAAATTCCCGCGCCAGCCGGGAACCCGGCCGAGTCTGCCAGCCAGGACATTGGTCAGCAGCGACATGCGGCCGACCAGATTAAACTGCTGAAAGATTACCCCAACTTCACTGCGCAATTTGCGCTGCGCGGGCTGGCGTTTGCCCCGTTCCTGCACCGTTTCGCCGAACAGGCGGATTGCGCCGCTGTTGTTGTCAGCCCGCTCGAGCCCGGAAATCAGGCGGATCAGGGTCGATTTGCCGGAGCCCGAGGCACCGATCAGGCCGACCATTTCGCCATCTGCAATTTCGATCCCGACATCTCGCAATACTGGGAGTCCAGGGCGAAAAGACTTTGAAATCGCGTGAAGTTGAATCGCAGGCATCGTCATTCCGATCTCCATTCGTACTGTCAGCTAGCATGTGCGAATGATCGGATCGTGACACTTTGCAGACAGTTTTGTTTCAGCAGAGTGCCTGCAGGATCGCGTTACAGTTTCGCCGCATTCACACAACGGGACCGCATAATTAGCCTGATACTAATTGGCCGATTTGTTCAGAAAACCCGAATTTTGAGGCGGTTCGCGACATGGTGCGCACCCTGATTCTATGGCGACACGCCAAATCATCCTGGGAAGAGCCGGGACTGCCGGATATCGTACGGCCCCTAGCACCGCGCGGACTGAAAGCCGGGCCAAGACAGGCGAAATGGATAGCGAACAACTTTTGCCCAGGCCGCGTGATCTGTTCGCCCGCCCGCCGTGCGTATGATACCTGGCATTTCTTGGCACCGCGCCTGCCCTACTCATTGCCAGTTGTATTCGAAAGCCGGGTGTATGAATCAACCTGGGACGAACTTCTGGCCGTCATCCGGGAAACTCCGGACGATGTGGAACAACTGCTGATGGTCGGCCACAACCCTGGCCTGGAGAACCTGACCGCCGTTCTCGCCCAGCCGCCCGGAGAGAAGTTCGCGACTGCGGCCTGTGCCGTGCTCCGGTTCCCAGGCGCTTGGCGGGAGGTGGCGCCAGGCAGTGCGGAACTCGTTGCC
>CALKDI010000107.1 GCA_938084065.1 uncultured Alphaproteobacteria bacterium | reverse complement strand
GTCGAACACATCCCGCCGGAGCGCCTGGAGGCGCGCCAGCGTGCCGGCCTCGTCCAAGTCCATCAGTCGGGTATAGCCGACCACATCGGCAGCCATAATGGCGGCAAGACGGCGTTGCAGGCGTTGTTCGGTCATTGGCTATAATTTGCCCAGTTAGACATGAGCCACCTAGTGTAGAGACCCTGCCCAATTGCGCCTAGCCCTTACCGGTCCGCGCCACAAACTCCGCGCTGCCGGCGGCGAAGCTGCCGCTGGCGTCCAGCAGTTGGTGTAGGTGTTTGCCCATGGTCAGCGCTTGATCCAGCGGCATGGAGCGGGCGGCGCGGAAGGTCTCTTTGGTCTGTTTGACCGCCGACGGGTTCAACGCCAAAAGTCGCCCAACAAAGTCCTCCGCCAGCGCCGGCAGAGCCGCGTCATCATCGGCCAGGGTGTTGATCAAGCCTATTTCGTAGAGCCTCTCTGCGCCCACAGCTTCCCCAAACAAGGCCAATTCCAGTCCCAGCCGCGGCCCCAGCAAATGCGCCAGCAACGGTGTACACACCGCGGCAGGGAAGCCGTTCGCCATCTCCATCGCGCCGAACTTGGCGCCGCGGCTTGCCAGGACGAAATCGCAGCCCATAGCCAGGGTAAAGCCGCCGGCGACCGCAAATCCGTTCACCACCGCTACGCTGGGAATGCTCAGCCGTTGCAGCCGCTGAAACACCGTCGCCCAGTCGTCATGCTGTTGCAGGCTGGTGGCCAGCGGCAGGGTTGGCGCCTCCTTCAGGTCGCGCCCGGCGGAGAAGCTCTCGCCGGCTGCCTGGATCACCAACACCCGAGCGTCCTTGGCGGTTTCCGCCTGCCGCAGCGCCTCAACAATCCCGGCCATGCCAGCCGCGTTCAGAGCGTTCCTAGCGCGGGGGCGGTTCAGAGTCAGGCGGTAGACGCCATCGCGATGGTCGACCTCAATCATGGCAATCCGGTCCTTCTAGCCAAGCAGCTTGACATATTTGGTAATTTAGAACATGATAGCAACATAATGTATATCAAAGCACCAGTCACTGCGCTCAGCCTTAGCAAACATTAACATCCTAACCATTTGAAAAGACGCAAGTCTCTCTCGCCACTTGGCTCACATGTTAAGGTTTGCGCATAAAACGCAAGGATTTAGGCTTTGACCCTGTAATCTCGTATGACATCAGGATTGGGCTCAATCCCCAGGCCCGGCCCGGTCGGCAGTTCGAACGCGCCGTCTTTGGGTGGGAAGATGTCGTAGAGCGGCGCATCCAGGCGGCAATACAGGAACTCAATCGGGTTGTCGGTCTGTGCCACCACATGCAAGGTCGCTAAGAAGCCGGGCCCATAATAGGGCGAGTGCGGGGCGAAACCGACATTGTGACTCTCACACAACCGCAGGATTTTCAGCATCTCAGTCACGCCGCCGACCTTAGCGACGCTGGGTTGGGCGAAGTCGACCGCGCCCGTGCGCAGCATCTGAGTGAACTCCCAGATGGTAGAGGCATTCTCGCCCGCCGCAATCGGCATCGGCGCTGTGCCGCGGACCTCCGCCAGACCATTGAAGTTCTCCGGCGGCCAGACCGGCTCCTCCAGCCAGAACAGGTCGTTTGGTTCAAATGCCCAGGCCATCTGCTCGGCCTCGGCGACGGTCCAGGGGCAGTTGACGTCGACCATCAGATCGAAGGCATCGCCGCCACCATCACGCGCCGCTGACACCGCGTCGGCTGTGCGCTCGTGCAGCTTGATAGCTGTGTAGCCTTGGGCCACCGCTTTGGCGCACAACTCCCGCACCACCTCTGGATCGCCATAGCGCAGGAAGCTGGCATAGGCCGGCACATGGGTGCGCGCAGCCCCTCCGATCAGCCGGTAGAGCGGCAGGCCAGCCGCCTTGCCCGCCAGGTCCCACAGCGCCGTATCCAGACCGGAGAACGCGAACATGGTCTGCCCATAGCGCCCGAACGTGTGACAGATTTTCTGGAGCTCGGTCATCAGCGGCGAGATCGCGCCCGCATCCCGCCCGATCAGCAGCGGCGCGATCTGGTTGTCGAAGGCGGCTTTGGTTGCCGGGATCGCGTTATGCCCGAACGCCTCGCCCCAGCCGACCAGACCTTCTTCAGTCTCAATCCGGATCAGCAGGGTGGAGACATCGCTCCAGATGGTGCCGCCAAAGCCGGATGGCGGGCCGTCATGGCTGACCGGTGTCTTGACCCAGATCGATTCGGCTTTGGCGATTTTCATGTGGTTTAGGCTCCTGTTGGCGGTTGTCGCCAGAGTCCGCCGGTTCGCCCTGCCTGTCAATCCGACCAACGGTATTGGCCACTGACACAGCCTCGCTTGTCTTGTAGAAATAGCTACAAACCGACCACAGGAGGATTGGCCATGCAGATCACCCGGCTTACCGGCGTTCTCGGCGCGGAAATTTCCGACGTCACCGTTTCGGACACCATGCCGGCTGGGGATTTTGACGCGCTGAAGGCAGCGTTGTTGGAACACGGTGTCATCGCCATCCGCGACCAGACGCTGACTCCGGCAGAGCAATTGGCCTTTGTCCGCCGCTTTGGCGACATCCACTTCCACCCGCACGTCCAAGGCCTGCCGGAGCAGCCGGAGGTCATGGAAATCCTCAAGACTGAGGCCGAGACCACCAATTTTGGCAGTGACTGGCACACCGATCAAATGTTCCTGGCCTCACCGGCGAACTACACCTGCCTTTATGGGCTGGAGGTGCCGACGTCCGGCGGCGACACGCTGTTTGCCTGCATGCGCAACGGCTATCGCTCGCTCTCGCCGGCGATGCAGAAGGTGGCGTGCGGGCTGAAGACCTTGAACCGCTCGGTGGCGTCGCAGATTGCCGGGCGCAGCGGCTCGAACGCGACCACCTATGCCAGCATGCGCGCCAAAGAAGCCCCAGTGGATGAGCCCTTGGCCGAGCACCCGCTGGTCCGCCAACACCCGGAAACCGGCGAGCCATCGCTCTATGTGGGCCTGCACAGCATCAGACTTGCCGGCTTCAGCGAGGTGGAGAGCCGGCCTCTGATAGACTATTTCATCACCCACATGGCCCGGCCCGAGAACACCTGCCGCGTGCGCTGGGCGCCCGGCACGCTGACGATCTGGGACAACCGCCGCGTGCTGCACAACGCCATCAACGACTACCACGGCCAACGCCGCCGCATGCACCGCATTACGGTAATGGGCAGCCCGACAACGGCTTATAGTGAGGCGGCTTAGGGGGTGGAAGGAGCCAGAGGCCGAGGACCCCGCTTCCCGGCCGCCGCGGAGCGGTGAGCCGGGATCGCTCTATCTCGCGAACACGGGCGGCGGCGGTGTTCGAAGGGCGACACCGGCCCCGGCTCGGTGCTCCACACCGTCCGGGGAGCATAGGTATGGCTCGGTCCCCTCCAGGGAGCCGGAACAGTCTCAGGCCGCCGCCCGCCGCAGCCGGTCGTTGATCGCCCGGCCAAGGCCAACGTCCGGCACCGGCATCACCGCGATACCAACAGGCGCCAACGCATTCAGCGCATGCAGGTGGCGGAACAGGTTCGCTGCCGCCTCCACCAGGTCGCCCGTCTCGCTCAGGTTCAGAACAATCTCCGCCGCCGGCGCATCCGGCCCGAAGGCCAGCAAGGCCTCGCCTGCCCGCATATCCACCGCGCCCAGCCGCATCGGGCAGTCAGGCGCATAGTGTTTGGCCAGCATGCCGGGGCTCTTGATGGCAGAGCCTGCCTCAGGCCGCCGCAAATCCGGCAGATGCTCCAACAAAGCCTCCCGCGCCAACCCGCCCTCGCGCAGCAACAACGGTACCGCGCCGGAGAGGTCAACCACCGTTGACTCCAGCCCAACCACACACGGTCCACCATCCAGCACCGCATCAACGGCCTCTCCCAACGACGCCACAACATGGGCCGCCTCAGTCGGGCTGAGGGCGTTGGAGCGGTTGGCGCTGGGCGCGGCGATGAGCCGGCCCGCCGCCGCCAGCAATTGGCGCGCCACCGGGTGGGAGGGCACGCGGATGGCCAGAGTCTCCAGCCCAGCGCTGGCCAGAGCCGACACCGGACAATCGGCGGTGCGCGGCAATACCAGGGTCAAGGGACCGGGCCAGAACGCCTCGGCCACGCACTCGGCGCGGGCATCCCACTGCACCATCGGGCGCAGCGCTTCCAGCGAAGGCCCATGCACGATCAGCGGGTTGAAGCTCGGGCGGCCCTTGGCGGCATAGATGCGGGCGACGGCCCGGTCGTTGGTGGCGTCGGCGCCCAGGCCATAGACCGTCTCGGTCGGGAAGGCGACCAGCCGGCCCTCGCGCAGCAGGGAAGCAGCGCGGGCCATGCCGGTGGGGTCGCAGGCAAGACGCTCGGTCAGGCTTCCGGCCCACCCCAGGCGACGAAGTAGGAGTTGCGGAATTCCGGCTTGCCATAGGCCAGATCCGGCCCGCCATCGATGCGGCAGACCCGGCCCCCCGCCGCGTTCAACACCGCATGCGCCGCCGCCGTATCCCATTCCATCGAGCCGCCATAGCGGGGATAGACGTCGGCCTCGCCGCGGGCGATCAGGCAGAATTTGATGCTGGAGCCGGCATCCACCTGTTTCTCCACCCGGAACCGCTCCAGGAAGTGGTTGAGCTCGACGCTTTTGCCATAGGTGCGCGACAGGCAGATGGTGATGCCCTGGGCATTCACCGGGCGGACCCGCAACGGCTTGCGCGCCTCGCCATTGCGCTCCTGCCAGGCAATGTCGAGCGCGGTGGAGCCGACATACATGTCGTTGCTCGCTGGGGAGTAGACCACGCCCAGCACTGGCTTGCCGTCGCGGATCAGGCCGATATTGACGGTGAATTCCGGAATTTTCTTGATGAATTCCTTGGTGCCGTCCAGCGGATCAACCAGCCAGAACTCGCCGCCAGAGATATCCGGCACTCGCCCATCGGAGGCCTCTTCCTCCGCCACGATAGGCACGTTCGGGTTGAGCGCCGCCAGAGCCGGCAGGATCAGGGCTTCCGCCTCGGTATCCGCTGCCGTCACCTGGCTGCGGCGGGCGTCGTCCTTATTGTCGAAGGCCATGCCTTCCGCCTCGAAATGGGGCATGATGACAGCGCCAGCCTCGCGGCAAATCTGCGCGACCTGATCGAGGATTGCGGGCGTGAGCCATTCGGGCATTAGATATCCAATTCCAAAACCGATTACGAGGAAGTGGGTTAATAAAAAGTGCTTTTTAATGATACTCGCGATTTTGCCGCGTGCCTCAAATTATTTTTTGATTGTTATAATTATCAGTTTATATAGTAATAATCAGATTATTTAAATATAATAATATATAATATGCGAAAAATCATATATTGTACAAGATAATTTTTGATTCAAAACTCTTTTTTATTTTGTGTTCTATTTTTAATTTCTTGCTCCAAACGTTCCCTTTGAATTTTTGTAATTTCAAAAGGTAATTATAGTGACATTAAAAACCCGAATGTTGCAACCATAGAAAAAATGTGTAACTGCTCACCCCCCTCGTTGAACAGGGGTTTGCCGGAGGGCAATTGAGGTATTGACACAAGACCCGGCAGTTGATTCAAGTTGCGGATGATTTCAGAAACACTGGATTCGCTGAGCAAAAAAGAGCTGATCGGTCTCGTTCTAGCGCAGGTGGAACAGATCGCGGCCTTGCAGTCCCGTGTCGCGGAATTGGAGGCGAAGCTGGGAAAGCCGCCCAAGACGC
>CALKDI010000106.1 GCA_938084065.1 uncultured Alphaproteobacteria bacterium | reverse complement strand
TGGCCAAAAGTACCACGACCGGATCCGTCAGGGAATCCCGATTGAGTTTTCACACGGTCTCGTGCGTATCCGATGAAGTCGCGGGGGCGGGAGAAAGCGCGGGCGTGGTTGCCGGCGCGGGCTGAGCACGGGCCGCACGTGTCGGCGCCGCTCGGGATCGTTGGATGGTAGGCTTCGTCGCGCGTTGGGGATTTGCGGCGGGTGCAGCTGTGGGCGGAATGCTAACCGCCGGCAACATCGGTGGTGGCGCCACTGGTCCGGGCGGAGCAACCACAGGCGGTCCGCTAAACGTGGCAGGCGTTGCCGGAGCCGCGGTTGGCGCTGTGCCTACAGGGCTCGATGAGCCAGATTTGCCTGCTCCGCCGACTGGCCGAGGGGAATCGCTCGTAAAGACGTCGCCCACGTATTCTGTGGCGTCGTTGATGCCCAGCGTGTCGCAAGCAGAAAGCGATAGTGCCGCCAACAGAGCCAAAACCAGTGTGCCGCGCCACGGTACACGACTCATGCTGATTGGATCAGCGTTAGGGGTCTTCGTGGGCATGTTTTGGTCCATGCATGAACGGCGCATTCTGGTTTGTGGATGATCCAGTTTCGCAGTGCGTCGAGGCCGATGCGGAACCAGGATTTCTCGCGCCTGCCATGGGTCTTCCGCGGGATGGCCTTTCGACCCATGGTGCGTGTCGCGCAGCGGTAGGCCCATGTGACGGCGAGTGCGACGACGACCATGAGGGTGGCGAGCTTGCCGGTATCCGTGATGTGGGTGTCCTCGATATTGAGGCCACGGGTCTTGGCGTCTGCAAACAAACATTCGATCCCCCATCTCTTGCGGTAGAGATTGAGGCCACGCCCGCCGTCATCAAGATTGGTGGCGACGATGAGTAACTCGCCATCCTTGAGACGCTTTGCAGCAAAACGGAGCCGGTTGGCAGACGATGTCTGCATGTCGTTCAGCCAGCCGGCCCATGCGCCGCGGCGACGCTTACGCAAGAGTGTCCGGAACTGGCGCGAGCTTCCATCCTCAAGGTGGACCTGCATGTTCTCCTTCAGGCGAATGGCGAACGGGATCTTGTTTTTATTGAGAAATTTCATCCATTCAGCTCCAATGAATTCCCGGTCGGCCAGCAGCGCCTTGATGGAGGAGGCCCCGAACAGACGGAGATAACGCTCCATCAGCGCGATGCGTTGGCCCGTGTCAGACGTTCCTCCATGATCCAACAGCGTCCATATCAGTGGCACCCGGAACCGTCGCGTCACCATTGCCAGAACCAGAATGTTCACATCCCCCTGGCCAAGCTTCCAGTTGGTCCGGTCGAGGGCCAGCAGCTTTGGCCCGTCGAGCTTCAGCATGCGCACGATCAATCGCACCGACATGTCTACATCCAATCGCTCGAACTGAAAGAACCGTTGCAGACGCCGATAGTTTGAGGCGTGCGTCGCACCACCGGGAAACTGGCTCGCCAGATGGCTGAGGTTCACAGTCCGTCCGTTAGCAAGGCCCACAAGCAAAACTGCCAGCGTCTCGATCAGAGGGGGGGAGAAGGAAGCCGAACATCGCGAAGATCCTTTTGCCGAAGAATCTTCAAATTCGAATCCATCTCAACCCTCACCGCAATAGCGTCGTGTACCGTGGTGCCGGCTGAGGGCTTACTCTCCTTTTGTCCTGAGCCTAACCCAGGCTGTCTTTTAGCGCGGTGATCTGATCGAGCACCGGCAGAATTTCCTCCGACTTAGCGGATTGCAGCGAAAACACCACGCGCTGTATGCCCGCGTCCCGGAAACGCTTCAGTTCATCGCCATCCATGCTGGCGCCAAAGACAGACACCGGCAGGCTTTCGGCATCGCGCCCGGCCTCTGCCGCCATCTGGCGGAAGCGAGGCAGTTGCTCCAATATGTCGGAGCCGCGACCCCCCAGCGGAATCCAGCCGTCACCGTAGGCAATGGCGCGGCGGGCAGCGTGGGGCATGGCGCCACCGACCAGGATGGGCGGGTGCGGCTTCTGCACTGGCTTTGGCCAGGTCATCATCGGCTCAAAGCTTTGGAACTCACCCTGGAACTCCGGCTTGGTCTCAGTCCAGATGGCTTTGAGCATGGCCACGCGTTCGGCCATCAACTTGACGCGGGTCTTGGGATCGGTGCCGTGGTCGGCCATTTCCTCCCGGTTCCAGCCGGCGCCGATGCCGAACAGGAAGCGGCCGCCGGACAGCAGGTCCAGCGTCGCCACTTCCTTGGCCAATTGGATCGGGTCGCGCTGGATGATCAGGCAAACGCCGGTGGCTAGCTTCAGGGTCTTGGTCGCGACAGCGGCGGTGGCGAGGCCCACGAACGGGTCGATGACGTCGTAATAATGCTTGGGCAATTCTGGTCCACCGCCCCAAGGCGACTTGCGGCTTAGCGGAATGTGCGAATGCTCCGGCGCCCAAAAAGACTCAAAGCCTCGGTTTTCCAGCTCCGGCGCTAGCTCGACCGGGGCCATTGAATAGTCGGTGCAGAACATGGAGGCGCCGAAATGCATCTGAAGTTTCCTCTTCGCGTATTGATTGGCAGCAGTTTAGCGCGACTGGCCCGCTCACGCCACAGGCGGCGGCGTTGCCCCTGGTGTGCCAAGGCCAAGGGCGGCGTCTCGGCCTCCGAAGCGCTCGATCAGAGCGGCTTGGTCGGAGAGGGCCTGGGCGTGTGCGGCCTCTGGGTCGACGATGGCGCGCATAGCGGCCTCCATCTCTGCCAGGGTCGAGGCATGGGCCGGATCGCCGGCGAGGTCAGTCGTCTCTTCCGGGTCGCTCGCCAGATCGAACAGCTCCGGCGCATAACCGACATAATAATGATATTTCCATTGGCCACGCCGCAGCATGAACGCACCGGAGGGAGCGCCGACCGCATGGTACTCGCTGAAGCTGGTGCGGCTCAGGTCGTCCGGCGCATTGGCAATCGACCAGAGTGAGGCGCCCGGGTGGTCAGCGTCTGTCACAGCCGGCTGGCCGGCGGCGTCCAGGATGGTGTGGTAGTAATCGACGAAGTTGGCCGCGGTCTCGCACACCTGACCCTCCGGCACATCTGGCCCGGCCAGAATCAGTGGAATACGAGTGGCCTCCTGGTACATATTCGACTTGCCCCAGGTGCCACGCACGCCGAGATTTTCGCCATGGTCAGAGGTGTAAAGGACGCGGGTTGACTGGCCGAGGTCGGTCTCTTCCAGCACATCCAGCACGCGACCGATGTGGTGGTCCAGATAGGTGCAGAGGCCGTAATAGGCGGCGATACAAGCGCGGCGATCGTCGTCAGTTAATGGGTCGTCGTTCTGTGCGTACTCTGCCTGGTCCTGCATCCATGGATGGCGTTGGTAGCCGGTGGACGGATGTAGCTTGGTCGGCAATTTGATCTGGTCCAGCGGATAGAGATCGTAGAATTCCTGCGGCACGATGAACGGGAAGTGCGGCGCGACAAAGCCCAGGTAGAGCACAAACGGCTCATCCTTGGGGTGGTTTGCTGCGGCGTCGCGCAGCCATTCGACCGCTTGATCGGCAACGGCCTTGTCGTAGCGGTTATAGCTGCTCTCGCCCGCGCCGATTTCCTTGATCATCTTATGGGTGCGCCCGGACGGCAGCGGATCGCGGATTGAGCCCCAAACCTGACCAATGCCCTGGAAAATGTGCATCGGGTCGGTCTGCTTGTCGAAGCCGGTGGGGGCGTCGGATGTTGTGTAGTGTAGCTTGCCAATGCTCTCGACCCGAACGCCGGCGTCCTGCAGCTTGTGGCCCCAGCCTGGAATGGCGCCGTCATAGCCCATGGCGTTGTCCCAATAGCCGATGCGATGCACATACTGGCCCGTCGCCCAGCTCGCCCTGGCCGGCACGCAGATCGGGCAGGAGGTATAGGCGCTGGTGAAGCGTGTGCCGCGGGCCGCGAGCTTATCCAAATTGGGTGTCTGGACGACGGAACTGCCATAGCAGCCCATGTGACGCGGATCATGCTCGTCCGACATGATGAAGAGAAGGTTTTGCGGTTTCATGGGGCGGGCTCCGGCGGGATGGCGGCAAGATGTCAGCAACGACCCTACCCTATTCGCGCCCAGCCGCGATCTCCAACCCAAAAAGGCGACCGCCCAAGGACGGCCGCAGTTGGTTCGCGCTTATGTGGTAGCAGCGAAAGCGTTGATCAGCCGCTCCGTTGCCACCGGCGGGCCATACCGATACCAGCAAGGCCCAACACTGCAATGCCCCAGGTCGCAGGCTCAGGGATGTTGGCCGCTTCTAGGGCGTTGATGTTTTCGGATGCGGTGTTGTAGGTGGCCATCACCTCGAATTCGGTGTTCCACAGATGGCCGCCATGGAACAGATAATGCGCGGTGTCACCCGCAGCACCGAAGCTCCCGAACCCGCCAGCACGGAATGCGACAAAGATCTCACCGCCATCCAGAATATCGTCGACCGGATCGACACTGAACAACAGATTGTTGCCGGACACCATCATCGCGTCCAAATCGATCATAGCCTCGTTGATCTCCTCTCCGCTGGCGGCGAGAATAGCCGCCGCAATTTCAGCAGTAGACCAAAACGGCGCTGCCGGAGCCCCTGGCCCTGGCGATGCCCAGACCGAAATGCCCAGCGGATCGGCAGTGCCGGTATGGGTGCCGCTCTCCAGAGAGAAGCGGTCGGCATCCGGCGCTTCCGGTCTGCGTGGGCCCCAAATCTCCAAGCCATCGACATCATTGACGCCATGCTGGTCTATGTCATTGCCGCCATTAACACCGGGGCTATAAGGCGGTTGCCCATCGGCCCAGACTCCGTGCATCGGAGCGCCCGGTGTTTCCCAAAAAATACGATGATCCGCATCGGTCGAAAACAGCATATGGACGGTATCACCGACAACCCCGCCCCAAAAGACGTCGTTGTTGTTGGCCAGGCCATCAATCTGCATCTGGTTGTCATTCAGACCGGAAACTGTACCGGAAAAATCGGTCCAGTCCGCAACTCCGCCCGGCCTTTGCCCATCCCAGCCGATCACCTGCCCGGGGTCAGCCACTGCAGGACCTGTTGCGCTGCGATCGCCTAGGGTGCCGTTAGGACACGCACCCGCCGGCGGTATCGGGCCTGCCGGTGCGCCAACCTCGCAATTGCCGTTCGAGTATTCCTTGCTGGGCACCGGATCCGGCGGCGGCAGGACTACCGGTGGTGGACCGGAGGGCAGTACTGTAAACCCGGGCACAAACGGCCCGGCCGACGCAGGCTGCGCCATTGCCAGGGCTAAACCGGCGACCATTGCGCCAGTCGAAACATATCTGAGTAATTGCATCGATTTCTCACCTTTTGTCAAAGTTGATCTACGACGCAAACGAACATTATTGTCACTTGTTAGCCGACTGATGCATAAAACGTGCCAAATTTGATGTTTGAATTGAATCAAATAGATGTTTAAAAGAATTTATATAGAAAAAAGAGAATTGTGGCGCAATTTTGTAAAAGATGGTTAACAGTGTAAAATATTTCAATGTGGTATTTTTGTATGGATACGAAAAATTTCGGCAGTGCCTTTCCTGGATTTTTTTGATAGTATTGTACGTCGAAATTTGAAAATTCTATTAAATCATAATGGACGTCTCTCTTCCACGCCGGCATGCCATCGTATCTTAGATATGATGGCTGTAGCGTCGGATGACTAGCGCACGGCAACGAGCATCATTGCCCCGCGATGGGATGCTCGTCCGTGGCCGGATCAAACAGGCGGTGCAAGTGCACGATGAAGTAGCGCATTTCAGCGTCGTCGATGGTGGCTTGGGCCTTGCCGCGCCAAGCTTTGTGGGCGCTGGCGTAATCGGGGAACATGCCGACGATATCCAGGCCTTCGACATCTTCGAATGTACGGCTGTGCGGGTCTTGCAGCCGACCGCCAAACACCAGATGCAGGAGTTGCTTTGTCATATGCGTCCTTGCTCTCTCTCGAAAGCCGTGCCGGGAAACCGCATACAATCTAGCGGAAACCCGGCACCTGGCGCATCTGGACATTCGTCGAAGATGGACGAACGCTTTGACTGAGACCTAGGGCTTAGAGATCGGCGTATTTTTCGATCAGGTCAGACCATTGCCCCACATCCTCTGGCCCGCGGATGCGGTTGGCGAGGCCGGCAGCGCCAGTGACTGGCACAAGGATGCGCTGCACGCCGGAAGCGGCCAATGCTGGAATCTCATCGAGGTCGTCTGGCAGGCTGGCCGTAAACTCGATCGCCGCCGGGTCGCGGCCATGCTCTACCGCTGTGTCGCGGGCCAATTGGAACAATTCCTGCGGATTGCCTCGGGCGGGGAAGAAACCGTCGCCGAGACGCCCTGCGCGTCGCGCGGCGGCTTTGGAATGGCCGCCGACGATCAGCGGCACCGTGCCGTTCGCGGGCTTCGGCCGGCAATAGGCGCCGTCGAACTTGACGAATTGGCCGTCATAACTTGGCCGCTCCATCTGCCAGAGCGCGCGCATCGCCTTCATATAGTCGTCACAGCGCGGGCCGCGCTCTTCGAAGTTCGCACCGATGATCTCGAACTCTTCACGTAGCCAGCCAACGCCGATGCCGAGCAGCACGCGGCCACCGCTCATAGAATCCAGCGTTGCCACCTGCTTGGCGCAGACCACTGGCGAGTGCTGGGAGAGGATGAGGATGCCGGTTGCAAGTTTAATCTTGGACGTGACCGAGGCCATGTAGGCCATCCAAATCAGCGGATCTGGCAGGTCAGTGGCCGAGTCAATGCCTGGCATTTTGCCGGACTCAGAATAGGGATAACTGCTCTCATAGCCTTCCGGAACAATGGTATGCTCAACCGTCCAGGCGCTCTCGAAACCAGCGGCCTCGCCGGCCTGGACCAGCTCCACGGCTTTGGCGGGATCGGTGTATTTTCCGGTGTTGCAGTAGCGTAGTCCGAACTTCATGGGCGTGTCCTCATCAGGTTTGTTGGAATCAACGGTACCCTCACCAGTTCGAATTGCCTATATATGATGGTGAAATTCACCATTCGCGACCGACGAGGACCACCATGGCCGATACTGGCAGCGCGACTGCGCCAAAGCTGAACGACGTATCCCTCGACGACAAATACACCGCCGAAGATGGGCTGGTATTCATGACCGGCACGCAAGCGCTGGTGCGGCTGCCGATGGATCAGCACCGTCGGGATAAGGCCGCGGGGCTGAACACGGCTGGCTTTATCACTGGCTATCGCGGATCACCGCTGGGCGCCTATGATCAACAATTGGCCAAATCGCACAAGCTGCTGAAAGAAAACCAAATCCTGTTCCGCCCAGGCGTGAACGAGGATCTGGCGGCAACGGCAGTGTGGGGCTCGCAGCAATCGGGCCTGTATGGTGATGGCAAGCATGATGGCGTCTTTGGCATTTGGTATGGCAAGGGCCCGGGCGTCGATCGCTCCGGTGATGCCTTCAAACACGCGAACGCGGCTGGCACGCTAAAGAATGGTGGCGTGCTGGCGTTTGCTGGCGACGATCACATGGCCAAATCCTCTACCAGCGCGCATCAGAGCGAATATGCGTTCGTCGATGCTTATATCCCGGTAATCGCTCCCTCAGGCGTGCAGGAATTCCTGGATCTGGGTCTGCACGGTTTTGCTATGAGCCGCTTTTCCGGCCTGTGGACCGGCTTCAAATGCATTGGCGAGACGGTGGATAGTGCGGCGACGGTCTCGGTCGATCCGAACCGGGTAAAGCCCATCATTCCGACCGACTTTGAGATGCCGGAAGGCGGGTTGAATTCCAAGCTGATCGTGGCGGAGTTCCTCATGCTTGAGGAAATTCTGCACAAGTATAAACTGCCCGCAGCCCTGGCCTATGCCCGCGCCAACCGCCTGGACCGCGTGATCTGGAGCGGGCCGCAGCGACGCATCGGCATCGTCACCACCGGAAAATCGTACTTGGACGTGCGTCAGGCACTGGACGACCTGGGTATTGATGAGGCTACGGCGGCCAGCATTGGCCTCGCCGTCTACAAGGTCGCAATGACCTGGCCGCTTGAGACCGAAGGCGCCAAGGCATTCGCCGAAGGCTTGGAAACCCTGCTCGTGGTCGAGGAAAAACGTTCGCTGATGGAATGGCAGTTGAAGGATGCGCTCTACAGCGTACCTGCCGACCGCCGCCCGGAAATCCTAGGCAAGACAGATCGCTCCGGCGCACCGCTATTGCAGTCCAATGGCGAACTGACCCCCGGCATGATCGCCCGCGTGATCGCCCGCCTGCTGGACAACGACCAGATCCCCAGCGAGCTACGCGCCCGCATCGGCGAGCGGCTGGCCGGCATGGATGCGCTGACCGCCAGCACCGGCGGCAACCAACCGCCCAGTATGGTGCGGACCCCGTATTTCTGCTCTGGCTGCCCGCACAACACGTCAACCAAGGTGCCGGAGGGCTCACGTGCCGGCGCTGGCATTGGCTGCCATTACATGGCCATGTGGATGGATCGCTCCACCGCCGGCTTTACCCACATGGGCGCAGAGGGCGTTAACTGGACCGGGCAAGCGCCGTTCGTCGATACGCCGCATATTTTCCAAAACCTGGGCGACGGCACGTATTACCATTCCGGCCTGTTGGCCATCCGTGCGGCAGTTTCTGCCGGCACGAACATGACCTACAAAATCCTATACAATGACGCCGTCGCGATGACCGGCGGGCAGAGCCATGACGGGCCGCTCGACCCCGTGCAGATGGCACACCAGGTCTGGTCGGAAGGCGTGAAGCGCGTCACTATCGTCTATGACGAGAAAGAAGACCTGCCGGAAAACGCCACCTGGCCACCGGGCACCAAAACCTTCGAGCGTGCCGAGCTGGACAAGGTGCAGCGGGAGTTGCGCGAGGTCGCGGGCGTTACCTGCCTCATCTACATCCAGACTTGTGCGGCGGAAAAACGCCGGCGGCGCAAGCGGGGCCTGTTCCCCGATCCGGACAAGCGCATCTTCATCAACGAGGCTGTGTGCGAGGGCTGTGGCGATTGCGGCGTCAAGTCGAACTGTGTCTCTGTCGCGCCAATCGACACGGAGTTTGGCCGCAAGCGCAAGATCGACCAATCGTCTTGCAACAAAGATTTCTCGTGCGTGAACGGCTTCTGCCCGTCGTTTGTGACGGTCAAGGGTGGCAAGCCGCGCAAGTCGAAAGGTGTTGAGGGCCAAGAGCCGCCGCACCTGTTCCCCGTGCCGGACATCCCGACGCTGGAGAAACCCTTCGGCATCATGATCACCGGCATTGGTGGCACTGGCGTCATTACCATCGGTGCTCTGCTGTCCATGGCCGCCCATATCGAGGGCAAAGCCTCGACCGTGATGGACATGACTGGGCTGGCACAGAAGGGCGGTGCCGTCTGGAGCCATCTGCGCATTGCCAACACGCCAGAGGAATTGCATGCGGTTCGCATCGCCAGCGGCGGCGCGCGCTCGCTGATCGGTTGTGATCTGGTGACGTCTGGGCAGGCTGATACGGTGTCGAAGCTGACCCGTGGCAGCAAGGCGGTAGTCAACAGCTATCGCCAGTTCACCGGTGATTTCACCCGCGACCCAGATTTCAAATTCCCCACCGAGGAGATCAAGGGCCGCATCACCAGTGCAACCGGCGAGGAAGGCGTTGATTTCCTCGACGCCACCGACATCGCCACCCGCCTGATGGGCGACAGCATTGCCACCAACATGTTCATGCTGGGCTATGCCTTCCAGAAGGGCATGATCCCGGTGTCAGCCGAGGCGATCATGCGCGCCATTGAGCTGAATGAGGTGGCCATCGAGTCGAACAAACGCTCGTTCAATTGGGGCCGCGCAGGCGCTGCTAACCTGAGCATGGTTATGGATGTGCTGGGCGGCGAGAAGAAAGCCACTGGCCAGGCAGACATCGCGCAAACCCTGGATGAGGTTGTCGCCAAGCGCATCGCCTTCCTGACCGACTACCAGAACGCCCGCTATGCCAAGCGCTATCAGAACCTGGTGGAGAAGGTGCGGGCTGCAGAGGCCGAGAAGGGCCTGGGCGAGAAGCTGAGCGAGGCCGTGGCGCGCTACTACTTCAAGCTGATGGCCTACAAGGATGAGTATGAGGTGGCGCGGCTCTACTCCCGGCCGGAATTCCTGGCCGGGCTGGAGGCGCAGTTCGAAGGCGATTACACGCTGGAATTCAACCTGGCACCGCCAATGCTCTCCAAGGTCGATCCTGTGACTGGCGAGCCGCAGAAAAAGACCTACGGTCCTAGCATGATGAAAAAGTTCGGCTGGCTCGCCAAAATGCGCGGTGTGCGAGGCACGCCGTTGGATGTGTTCGGTCGCACTGAAGAGCGCAAGATGGAGCGCCAGTTGATCCGCGACTACGAGAAGACTGTCGGCGATCTGCTGACCAGCCTCTCCAGCGACAACCATCGCTATGCGGTCGAGATCGCCAGCATTCCGGAGCATATCCGCGGCTATGGCCATGTGAAGGTGAAACACCTGGCCGATGCGAAGGCGAACGAGGAAGCGCTGTGGTTGAACTTCCGCAACCCGTCCGCCGCGACGGCAATGGCGGCGGAATAGGGTCTAGAAACGACAACAGGCCCCGGATTTATTCCGGGGCCTGTTGAATATTATCCTGTTTGAATTGCGCGATCTCCGGACAATTCTTGAAGGCGGGCGGTCCTACGCCTTCGCTGCCAGCGCAGCGGCTTGAGCGACCCACTCATCCCGCTCAATGCGGCCTTTGAGGTTCATGGCAGCGTCAATCGCAGCAACCTCATCGGTTGTAAGCCTTGCCAGCTGTGCGAAATCGGTGATGCCCTGTAGTTCGAGCTTTGCCGCAATAGCCGGCCCGATGCCACGAATTCGCTGCAAATCATCCTTCGCAGGCGCAGCAATTTCGTCTGACACTGCTGGCACGACGGCAACCTCATCGTCCACAATCGCCACCGGATCGGCTGCGATATCAGGTTCCGCTGTACACTCAGGTTCTGCCGCTGGAGAAGCCGGCGAAGGTGCGGCAGCTGAAGGCGTGGATTCCGGTTGGGGTGACGGCACATCAGAGCCAACACCAAAGCCTGATAAATCCATCCAGCGCTGCGCTGTGCGCATGCCAAAGGCCGCCTGCAGCGACCAGACATCCATAGGATTTCCGCTTTCCATAGTTTTGCTGAGGGTTTTGCTCAGAGTCTCCTGGGCATCGACCATTGTGTCTTGCATACGGCGGGTCATATCCTCGCCGAACTTGGTCAGGCTGTCTGGCCCCAGGTCAAACTGCGTTGCACGATAGGTCATTGCGGTGGCTCCGTTCATTTATGCTGCATTGCAATATGAACTCGGCCAGCCGCCATTCCACGTGTGGAAGTGTCGCAGCCTGGATCAGGCGGCGGGTTCCTCCGTCGCTTTGTCGCCGTTGGCTGGGTCATCCAGTCCGTCATCGTCTTCCGGATAGGTGAAGATCAACTCATTCGTATCGTTGACATCGATCCGGACGACGCCGCCTTTCGCAAGCTTACCGAACAGCAATTCTTCCGCCAGCGGCTTCTTTATATGCTCCTGAATGACGCGTGCCAACGGACGGGCGCCGTAATCCGGGCTGTAGCCCTTCTTCGCCAGCCAGCTGCGCGCGGCCTCCGACAGTTCGATGGTGACGTTGCGGTCGGCCAGCTGCGCCTCCAGCTCCAGCACGAACTTGTCGACGACACGGCCCACGACCTGCGGCGGCAGATTGCCGAAGGGCACGATAGCATCCAGGCGATTGCGGAATTCCGGTGAGAACATCCGGTTGATCGCTTCTTGATCCTCGCCATCGCGCGTAACCGGGCCGAAACCCATGGCGGATTTCGCCAGATCCGCGGCACCAGCATTGGTAGTCATGATCAGGATGACGTTGCGGAAATCAACGCTCTTGCCGTTGTGATCGGTCAGTTTGCCGTGGTCCATAATCTGCAACAGGATGTTGTAGACATCCGGATGCGCCTTCTCGATCTCATCCAGCAACAGCACGATATGCGGGTTTTTGTCGACGGCATCGGTCAGCATGCCACCTTGGTCAAAGCCGACATAGCCCGGCGGCGCGCCGATCAGGCGGCTTACCGAGTGGCGCTCCATGTATTCCGACATGTCGAACCGCACTAGCTCAATACCCAGGCAATTGGCGAGCTGGCGCGCAGCCTCGGTCTTGCCGACGCCGGTTGGGCCGCTGAACAGGTAGGAGCCGATCGGCTTCTCCTGCGCCCGCAGGCCTGCACGAGACAGTTTGACGGCGCTAGCCAACGCGTCGAGCGCATCGTCCTGGCCAAAGACCACGGCCTTCAGCTCGTCACCAAGGCTGCGCAGAGACTCGCGGTCGTCGCGGCTAACCTGCTTGGGCGGAATGCGAGCGATTTTGGCCACGACGGCCTCCACATCGCGCACGCCAATGGTCTTTTTGCGCTTGGAAGGCGCCACCAGCATCTGTGCCGCGCCAACCTCGTCGATCACATCGATGGCCTTGTCTGGCAGTTTGCGGTCGTTGATATAGCGCGCAGACAGCTCCACCGCGGTTTTGATCGCATCGACGGTGTAGCGGACCTTGTGGTGCTCCTCATAATAAGGCTTCAGGCCCATCATGATCTTCACTGTATCGGCCAGGCTTGGCTCATGCACATCGATCTTCTGGAACCGGCGCACCAGCGCCCGATCCTTTTCAAAATAGGTGCGGTATTCCTTGTAGGTGGTCGATCCGATGCAGCGTAGCGTGCCGCTGGCCAGTGCCGGCTTCAGCAGGTTGGATGCATCCATTGACCCGCCGGAGGTTGCACCGGCGCCAATGACCGTGTGGATTTCGTCGATGAACAGGATGCCCGTACCATCCAAGGCCTCCAGCTCGTTCAATATGGCCTTGAGCCGCTCCTCAAAGTCACCGCGATAGCGGGTGCCGGCCAGCAGCGAGCCCATATCCAGCGACCAAATGACGCAACCGTTCAGCACCTCCGGCACCTCTTCCTGCACGATCTTGCGGGCGAGGCCCTCGGCGATAGCGGTTTTGCCAACGCCGGGATCGCCAACATAGAGCGGGTTATTCTTGGTGCGGCGACAGAGAATTTGGATGGTCCGCTCAACCTCCGCCTCACGGCCAATCAGCGGATCGATTTTGCCGGACTTGGCTTTTTCGTTAAGGTTGACGCAATAGCTCTCCAGTGCGCCGGCATTCTCTTCCTTTTCGCCCCGTTCCCGCTCTTGCTCGCCGCGTTTGCCGCGGCGGCTGCGATTCGGCTCGCCATTGTTCTGCGGCTGGATATTGGCATCCGGCGTACCGCGCACATTGCGTCGTTCCGTCTTGCCCGGCGATTTGGCAATACCGTGCGAGATAAAGTTGACCGCATCCAGGCGCGACATATCGTGCGCCTGCAAGAAATAAACCGCGTGGCTCTCTCGCTCGCTGAACAATGCAACCAGCACGTTCGCACCGGAGACTTGGTCACGACCAGACGATTGCACATGGATGGCGGCCCGCTGCAAAACCCGCTGGAACCCTGCCGTAGGCTTTGGCTCTTCTGGCACCGGGGTCACCAGGGCCGTCAGGTCGTTTTCCACGTATTCGGTCAGCGTTTTGAGCAGGACCTCAATCTTAACGCCACACGCGTTCATCACGCCAATAGCGTCTTCGTCTTCGATCAGCGCCAGCAACAAGTGCTCCAAGGTCGCGAATTCGTGTTGATGTTCGCGAGCATGGGCAAGGGCGCGGTGGAGGGTCTTCTCGAGATCTGGAGAGAGCAAGCGCCTAATCCTTTTCAAGCGTGAGCTGCAACGGGTGATCGTGTTTGCGTGCAAAATCGACCACTTGGGCGATTTTTGTTTCGGCTACCTCATATGTATAGACACCACAAATCCCGACGCCGCGGCGGTGAACGTGCAACATGACCTCCGTCGCCTCAGCGCGGGTTTTGTGAAAATGCTGTTCTAACACCAGAACAACAAACTCCATCGGCGTGTAGTCGTCATTCAGCATCAGCACTTTGTACATCGACGGCTTTTTGACCTTGGGCCGGGTCTTGACCACGACGCCGGTCGACGTGTCACCGTCGTCATTGTGGTTGTCTTCGCTCATGGTCTGCGCCGTTCTCCTCATAGCGTTGTGCTGCTGATAATGTTGCGTCGGCACGTTGGGTGCGGTCAACAGGTTCCGTTGAGCATACGCCAAATTTTCTGCCTATACCTTACCTTTCCGTTTCACCCAGCGTCGCACACCGCCGGATTACAGCGGATCACAGGACGAAAAAAGGCGGCAGTGAAACACTGCCGCCTTGCTGACCGCGCCGAAGCGCGGTGCCAGTTCGATTGTGACGTAAGGCTTAGGCGGCCTTAGTCATGGTATCGAAGCGGGCTTGCAGTGGCTGCGTTGCCTTGGTCAGCATTGCAGTGCTGCGATCAGCGAGGCGAGATACCTCAGAGAAGCTGGTGTCCATGCTCTCGTTCAGATACGCATATTGGAGCTCAGCAGCCTGCTGCCAACCACCGGCGGTCAACATTTTCGCCTGGGTCTCAAAAGCATGGGTCATGGTCTTAGCAAAATGCTGGGCCAAGCCAGTCGTGATCTGCTCCATATCGCCCATCAGCGCCTGCACGCTCTCGGAAGCGGCGCGGAGGTTCTCGGCGCCCTGCTCGGCGGCCTTTTGGGCACCCTCGTTGGTCATCATCGACTCAAACATCTTGGTCGCGGACTCAAACTGGGCTTTGGCTTCGTTTGCGGCGGTCGTCATGGTCTTTTGCATTGTGTCATTCATCGGTGAGGATCCTTCTCGAAGACCGAAGCGGCGTTTTACAGCCGCAAATTGGGACGTCCGGCGCCGGATTGGCCAGCCGTCTGTGTTGCTACGACCAGTATCTAGGTTGTGTCCGGGTGCGTTGCAAGAAAAAAATGGTGCAGTGCACCATTTAAAACGCCGCCCGCTTGATCGCCTCCTGCGACGCCCTACTCGTGTTCGATCTCAGCCCTATCTTGGGCGTTAACCATTTCAACCGAATCGCTGGACAAAAATGTCCGAATCATGACGTAGATGCATCAATGACCCGAAGACAACTGATCAATAGACCTATCTGGCGAGTAACAGTGCGGCAAATCACTGCGATGACCGCCGTTTTGATCCTGTCTTTTCTAGCTCTCGGCAGGCCAGCGCAAGCGATCCCCCGCAGCGACACCAGAATCGCGGTCGATGCGCAAACCGGGGATGTGTTAACCGCCGTCCGCAGTCAAACGTCTTGGCATCCAGCATCACTCACCAAAATGATGACGCTTTACCTTCTGTTCGATGCGTTGGATCGCGGCAAAGTTACAATGAACACCCGCATCAAACTGTCACGCCGGGCCGCCAGACAACCACCATCCAAACTGGGCTTGGGCCCGGGCGGTCGCATTGCCGTGCGGGATGCTATTCCGGCATTGGCAATAAAATCCGCCAACGATATTGCCATGGCGGTGGCGGAGCATTTGGGTCGGACCGAGGGCAAATTTGCCAACCTCATGACCAAGACCGCACGTAAGCTAGGGATGCGCCGCACCAATTTCCGCAATGCCTCCGGTCTGCATCACTCACAGCAGGTCACAACGGCCAGAGATATGGCGATACTGGCGGTCGCACTGATCCGGGATTACCCGCAATACTATCGGTATTTCGGTCAGAAAAAATTCCGCTTTGGAAAACGCGTCTACAACAATCACAACCCCATGCTAAAATCATATTCCGGCATGGATGGGCTGAAGACCGGTTATATTTACAAAGCCGGCTTCAACCTGGCAGCGTCCGTCAAGCGTGATCAGCGACGGGTCGTGGCCGTCGTCTTGGGCGGGGATTCGACCCGGCAACGCAGCAAAATCATGAAAGCGGCGCTAGACTTGGCATTCGAACGCCTGGACGATCCCAATCGCAAGCATATCACCACACGATTGCCCGTTCGCCTGAAGGCGCCACCGCCGGTCCCAAGGCCGCGGCTGCATCGACAACGCACCAAACCGGTTCTTTCCGCCGCGGTTTCAGTCGCACCCGCGGCACCTATCCCCCGCATCAATCCTAAGCGTGAGGCCACGGTTGAGCGTTTGGTCGCCAGCTTCTCCCCTCTGCCCAGCCCCCCTACACACCTCACCGCTCAACGCGATACGCGACTGATGTCTGTTGTTCCGGTGCCTCGCGCTCTACCGTCAACAACATTATCGTCCATCACCCTTCCCCCACGCCGGCCAGCCATAGCACGGGCTCGGACAGGTGTTGTGCAGTCGAGCGCGCCTGGCGGGTTTGGCGTTCAAATTGGCGCGTTCCGCAGCAAGGGCGAGGCATCTAAGCGTTTGGCCAAGGTGATCAAAGGCCTGCCAAACCAATTGGGTGAGCCGAACCCGATCGTCGCCCAATACAACGACGCCAAACATGGCACCTATTTCCGCGCACGCCTGTTCGGGTTCGACACGCATGCGGCAGCAGCCAAAACCTGCCAGTGGTTGAAAGACCGCCGCACGGATTGCATCATCGTCGCATCAGCCAGATAGCGCCCATCTGCGGGTGGGCCTGGTCATCCTGGTTGCGCGCCGGATGCAGACGCGTAGACTGCGCCCTTCAAATTCCTTTGCGAGGAGACGATCCGATGGGCGAAACAATCCAACTGACCGCTGCTGACGGCCACACCTTCGATGTTTACAAGGCCATGCCGTCCGGCACGCCAAAAGGCGCAATCCTGGTCATTCAGGAGATTTTTGGCGTGAACAGTCACATGAAAGAGGTTGCCGACAGCTATGCCGCAGAGGGCTATGCCGTGATGGCGCCGGCACTGTTCGACCGGGCGGAAAAGAATTTCGATGTAGGCTACACGCCAGACGATATTGCCCGCGGTCGTGACACCCGTGCGGCGGTTGCATGGGATGACTCAGTCAAGGATATGCAGGCGACTTTTGATGCCTTGAAGCCCTATGGCAAGATCGGCTCCGTCGGTTATTGCTATGGCGGTTCCTGTTGCTGGCTAGTGGCAACACGCATCGGCGTTGCGGCCAGTTCTTGCTATTACGGCGGCCAAATCGCGATGTTCAAAGACGAAAAGCCTCAGAACCCAGTGATGATGCATTTCGGTGAGAAAGACCACGGCATCCCCATGGCCGACGTTGAGACCATCCGCAAAGCCCACCCAGAGGCACAGGTGTTCGTCTATCCGGCTGGCCATGGTTTCAACTGTGATCATCGCGGCGACTACAACGCTGACTGCGCCGCCGAAGCCCGCGCCCGGACCCTGGCATTCTTCGCCGAACATGTCGGCTAGAGTTGAAGGTTAAAGCCCTTTAGCGTGCAATGCCTGCTCCAGAACGGCAAAGCTTTCAAGCAATGCCGGGCTGGGGCGGCTGAAGTGCTCATAGCCATCCAGCAGCGTCACAGTCAGGTCTGCCGGTATCGTATCGGCCTCAGCACGGCCCGCTGTCTGGCCGCAGCTAGCGGCGAAGATCGCATCGGGCGCAGCCGTCCGCACCCGATCCCAATCAACCTCGTGCGACGGCTCCCCGGGTTGTGCCAGCACGCTTTCGCAACCCAGTAGATCCAGCATGTCTGGTATCCAATGGCCGGCGGCGAACGGCGGATCGATCCAGTCAAGGAAGGCGATCCGGGGCCGGTTGAGGCGCTTGCTCGCCACTTGCCGGTACTGCGCCAGGCTTGTGGCCCAACGATCCGCTAGTGCGGCAGTTTCGGTCGGTCGGCCAATAGCCTCACCAATATCGACAAAGCCTTGTGGGACGTCGTCCAGGCGAAACGGCGCCAAATTGACCAGCAGGGGCCTGGACGACAGGCCTGCTACCGCAGCCTCCACATCGCCAGACGCAACCGCACACACATCGCACAGAGACTGGCTGACGATCACGTCCGGTGCCAACACCTCCAGCAATTTGATATCCAGGTGATAGAGCGGTGCCGCAGCTTGCTTAACCTGTGCATCAATCGCAGCAGCGCTGGCGCTGGTGTCGACTATCGTGCTGGTGAGCGCAGGCAGATGGGACCAATTTGCCCCACAGCTATGACTGACGCCGACTAGGTCCGCGCTCGCGCCTAACGCAACCACCATATCGGTAGCGCTGGGTAACAGAGTGACAATCCGCATCGGCTATTGCGACAGCCATACAGGGTCAAAGGCCGAGGTATTTAGCGGCAAGCGCGCAAGGCGTCCGCTATCCAAATCAACCTGCCACAACGAGTTGCCTTTGCCACGACCATTCCGTGCGCCCCGTTCGAATAGAATGACCCGTCCGTTCTTGGCCCAGGTCGGGTGTTCCTCAAAATAGGAGGTGGAGACCAGACGCTCCTCCCCTGTTTCCAGATTAAGATAGCCGATGCTGAACGTGCCGCCCGCCTGCTTGGTAAAGGCTACCATTTTGCCATCCGGCGACCAAGATGGGGACCCGTAGTTGCCGCCACTGCCCAGAATACGGGTTGAGCCGCTGGCCAAGTCGTGAATAACCAATCTCAAACCGCGCTGCGCATCTGTGATATAGACCAGCTTGTCGCCAATCGGGCTGACTGCGGATTCCGTCTCAATCGATGGGCTTAGCGTTAGCCTTGTCTCTCGCGCGGAACCAATACGGGCGCGATAGATGTCGGCGTTGCCGTTTACAGTTTTGGTATAGAAAATACTGCCATCCGGCGCGATATCCGGGCCGAAACGGATCGCCTTATCGCGAAAAATCGGGCCGGAGCGGTTGCTGCGCAGATCGCGGAAGAACAGGCGCGGGCGGTTGTCACTGAAGCGGGTGTATACAAGCGTGTTGCCATCAGCCGAAATATGCGGCGAGGCCAATTCCGCGCTGCTTTCAGCCAGAACACGCAGATCGCTGCCATCGCTATAGGCCGCAACAATTTGCGTCTGCTGCCGCGAACCCTTGCTAACCTGACGAACGTACGCAATCTTCGTCGCGAAATAGCCGACGCGACCGACAAAATATTCGTACAGAATGTCACTGACCGTGTGCCCGATCAGGGTCGTATCGTTCTCGGATACCTGAAATTTGCGTCGCAGACCCTGACTGGAAGAGCCACTGGGTGCAACGTCGACGCCGATGGTCCGGCCGCCGGCGCCAGAGGCCTCCGCCGTCACCGCAACGCGATAGGTGCTTGTGTCTGCCGTTTGCTGCCAACCATTTTGGGACGACGATGCGCCGGGCGGCAGGATGGCCAGGGAGAAGAAACCGCTGGAATGCAGGTCTCGCTGCACCAAACGGCCCATCGTCAGCAACTCACCACGATCAACACCCGCAGCTGGGCTCAGCAATAAGTCGATGCGGATCGTGCCTTCCCCCTTGCCTTCAACGCTAAACGTAACCTGTGCCAAGGCAGCAGTGTTCATGGCGAATAGGGTAAGGCAACCCACTGTTAGTGCCATGCACAGGGCCAGCGGGGCTAAGGCAATTTTACTCATGATGGTTCGCATAGTCGGTCTCTCCTACCGGTCAGAGGTGAGGCTGGACGTGGTGATTAGGAAATTAAACTCGCGCAGGTTTGATTGTGTCAGCATGAAACGTTGAAATTCGGGGCACTGACTCAGCGCCCGTTCGATGCGCCCGCGGGTTGCGTTTGGCACAGAGCCACGGCTCATCGTCGGGGCGCTGGTGATGGTCACCCTGCGCGCCATAGCATCGAGCCGCATCGGGAATACGCCGGCGAAATTGTCGATTGGCAGGAATGTACCCGCCTTGTCCAGGCATGCCTGAGCCAGGGATGATCCACGCGCCTCGAATGATTCCTGACCGCCCACGATTCCGGTCGAACTGCCGTCCGCGGTGCCGTCTGCGGCCCCGCGTCGCCCGAGTCCGCCGATTTTGCCAAGTTTGGACAGGGCATTGGCTTGGGCTGAGCCAGTATCCTTACCCCCACTCTGACCACTGGGTTTGGTCGGGGCTGGCGCCGGAGGAGGTTCCGGAGACGTTGGCTTTTCAAGCACGTACGGTTGCGGGCTGCGGCGCGGCGGCAGAGGCGTATCGCTCAACACCTCCGCCGTGCGGGCGTCGGTTTCTGCCTTTGCTGCAGGTGCGCCGGGTGTGGCCTGCGCTGTCGCAACAGCCGGTGTTTCGGGTGTCGGGGCCGCAGCGGGTGGCAGAGCAATGCGGGCTGTCGGACCAATCGCCGGAATGGATGGAGCCGCAGCCGCCTTTGGTACCGCCGCGGTCGGCGGTGTCGGTGGCGGCACGGTTTTTACCGGCGGCTCCACTGGCTTAGCGGCTACAGTCTCAACAGGCGGCTTCACTGGCGCAGCGGCTATGGCTTCAACCGGTGCCGTGGCTTTCGGTTCAGACACCAGCTTTGGCGGCTCGGCGAGTGCGATCTTGGCTGGCGGCGGCGGCACGCTGGTATCAACGGGACGTTCCGGCGGTTGCGCCACTGCCTCTGCCGGTTTTTCCACGACCGCTGGTGGCGCGGCCGTTGAGGTCGATACCTTGGCGGCGGGAGCACGTACTGGCGGAGGCGGTGCACTGTCCCGGGCTGTCGGGCTCACCAGTCGGAGCGCGGGCGCTGAGGCGCTGGCAACGCTCGTGCTAGGTTTGTTGGCCTCACGGGATGTGTTGGACGCCGCAGTCGGCGGCGGCGGCGGTTGGCGCGGCGTGACCGACTGCGGGGTTTGGGGTCGCGGCTGAGCGATGGCTGTAGTCGCTGCCGCATTCGGTACTCGGGCGCTGGGTTGAGCCGGCAGGCTAGGTTGTGCCTGCTGGCGCTGGGCCGTCTGCGCCGTCGCCAGATCGGATTTCGCAGCCTCGGTGATCCGCTTGGCCGCAGGCGGTGGATCGTCTGGCTGCTGCTGTTGCGCTAGCATCTGGCCTATAGCCAATGGCAAGTCCGTGATCTTGATCATTTTCGGCTGCGATGGAGTGGCCGTCGCATACCAATAGATTGCCGCGCCGAACAAAAGGTGCAGCAACAGCGCCAGAAATAGCGGCAGCTCATCCCTTTGGTTGAAATCGGCGGTGATACTGCTCATTGCTATTCAACGATAGCGAAGGTCACGCCTGCTACCTGAGAGGCGTTGACGACCTGCAGCACGGAGAACAGCGACGTATAATTCACGTTATTGTGAGCCGAGATGTTGATCACCACGCCGCCGGCGGCATTGGTCCGCAATTGCGCCAGTGCCAGCGCCAGGTCCGCTGGCTCTATGGCCAATCCCGCCAGAACCATCGTGCCGTCATCGCCTAGCTCCAGCGTCACAGTCTCACTCTCGTCAAATTCCGCCCCAAACGCACCGGCCACCTGATCGGTATCCGCGTTCTTAGAGCCCGGTGCGTCTGACGCAAAGACGATGGTCAGCGCCAACAGCACCAACAACACGTCGACGAACGGTGTGATGTTGATGGTCGAGACCAGATTTTGCGGGCCGGAACGCGGGGAATAACGGGCCATGATTGCTGCCGCTACCAGTCTGTCTTGGCAGGTGCGCGACCCATGCGTGCCACTTCACCGACCAGCCCCGTAAAGGCCTGGGTAAAGCGGCGGGACAGGCGCTGCGCGCGGGTCGACACCGTGTTGTTGGCAATAACCGCCGGAATAGCCACGAACAGGCCCGCCATGGTTGCAAACAATGCCTCACCGATGGCCGGTGCCAGGGCGCTGAAGGTGATCGTTTCTGCGGCTTGAATTGACGAAAACGCGACCAAAATACCCCAAACAGTTCCGAGCAGGCCAATAAAGGGCGCCGTTGCGGCTATCGTAGACAGGCCCGGGCAACCCTTGGTCAGGTCTTCGTACACCTCGCTCCAGACGTCATCGAACAACGCATGGTTGGCATTCGCCGCTGCAGCCTCCGCCAGCGCGTGCGGTGACACGGACAGATTCTCGGCCTCCGCCAACGACGAACTGCCGGCCCGCGTCAGCAGGTGAGAGAAACGCTGCAACTGCGTGCGAATGCCGGCAATATCCATTGTGTCTACCGCAGCACGCAGATCAACGCATTGCGCCGCCACCCGTTGCGATATCAGCACGTACTTAATCACCGCGTACCAGATATAGATCGACTGGATCACCAGGATCGCGAGCACCGCGCGGATGACCAAATCCGAGTCTGCCAACAAGTGGCCTACGCTGCCGAAGCCATCCATCTACAATTCAATCCCAACTTGGGTAAAAGTCGTTCGACCGCACCACCGCGCGCCGATGCAGGCCACAGGTAATGCGATCAGAGGGTGATTGCCACAAAATGCGCCGATTCGCACGCGCATTGGTGCAGATAATGCGGCCCTGCGGCATTGTTAAGGCAAGCGCCCCAGACGGTGGAGCGCTTGGCTCGTGGCATCAGTGCTTGTCGAGGAAGCCGCGTAACGCAGCATTGAACCCGGCGACGTCTTCCATATTCGACAGGTGACGCGCCTCTGGCAGGACCACCAACTCGGCCCCAGCTATGCCATCGCGGATGACCTCAGACATCGCCAGAGGCGTTCCTGGATCATCCTCGCCGCAAATCACCAGCGTCGGAATTTTGATCTCGCCCAGGCGGTCAGTCAGCGCCAGACGGGAGATAGCCGCCCCGCAGCCGCAATAGCCGTCCACTGGCGTCGCCGCGATCATCTTGCGAACACCGGCAATCACTGCCGGCGCACGAGCGACAAAACCGGGTGAGAACCAGCGATCGATGGTGCCATCAAGGCCAGCCGCCAACCCATTGGCCTTGGCCGCCACGATCCGCTCCTGCCACATGGCCTGCGCTTCTGGCGGATAGCTGCTGGCCGTATCGCAGAGCACCAAGGTGCGTAGCCGTTCCGGCGCTTTCAGCGCCAGGGTTTGGCCGATCATGCCGCCCATGGACAGGCCGCAATAGTGTGTGCTCTCGATCCCCAGGTGATCCCACAGGCTGATAACGTCGCTGGCCAGTTGATCCAACGTATATTCGCCAGCCGGCACATCACTGGCTCCATGGCCGCGGGTATCAAAGCGCACCACGCGATAGGCATCGGTCAATGCCGACATTTGCGGGTCCCACATGCTGTGGTCAGCGCTCAACGAGTGGCTCATGGTGAGCACTGGTGCGTTGGCTGGGCCATCAATCGTGTAGGCGATGCGCGTGCCGTTAACGGCGGCGTGTTCAACCATGGTGGGTCTCCTGTGTTTTGGAATTGTTGGACTGTCAGTGAAGGCTGGGGCCGCTGCTGCGGCGCGGCATAGGCGTGTTCATGGGGCCGGCCTGATGGTGCACCATGCGCCAGACACCGTTCTCCAGCGCAAATAGGTTGCTGGCTACCAGACGGCCACCGGCCAGTGCCTCTGTGCAGATTACCAGACCGGAATCGTTGAAGACCAGCGGTTCCGGCTCCAGGCACTGGATGGCCGGTCGGCCGGACGCGGACAAAATCTCCCGCCAGCTTTGTAAGACCTCTTCACGGCCGGTGATCGCGCCGCCGCCCGGATGAATGCAGGCTACCGGCAGTTCAGCCGCCCACACCTCGGCCATGGCGTCCATATCACCGGTATCAAAAGCGTCGTAAAACGCTTCGTTGGCGGCGACCAACTCCGCGGTGATCTTATCGGGGCCTTGGCTCATATTGCAGATCTGTCCTGATGAGAGCGGTCCAGGTTCATGTGGTGGGGATCATGTTGTGGGATCCAGCGATTTTTGCACTGCGGCCAGACAGGCGGCACGATCTGGCGCAAAGTCCCGACGGATCCACCAATCCTCGACCACACGCAGAATTTGGCCGATATGCGGGCCTGGCTTAACGCCGATCTCCACCAGGTCGAACCCGCCGACGGGGAATTTCGGCCAGGGCCAGTCCGCCGCGATCTGCAAGCGCTGATCCAGATGCCCGGGTTCTCCGTCAGCTAGCGCTAGCAGCGCAAGCTGGCGATACCGATCCCGATCGCCGGTGCTGTAGAGGGCCCGCCTGATCCCGGCGGCATCCGCCCCTAAATCCGGCAAAGGCCGGGCAAGGGTCTTAAATTTGGCTGTCTCTGCCTTGGAAAACCGCAGCCGCTCTGCCAAAACAGTATAGTCAGTCTCAGCCCCTGGCAGCATAGCGGCCAGCCGGGTTAGAGGCGCTGGCGGCATCCCGTGCGATTGCTCCAGCGCCACCAGCCGGCGCAATGGCCGGGGCTGGATGGCCAACGAGGTTAGTGCCTGCAAGATGTTGTGGCGTCCCATGGCCTCAACCGCCACGGTCGGGTCTGGCGCTTGCAATAGCCGTTGCAATTCCGCCGACAACCGCTCGCCAGAGAGAATTTCTAGCTTGTCAGCGTTACAGGCAGCAGCAGCCAAACCTTCCCGATCCAACCCAGCGCGGGAATACCAGGCGGAAAAGCGAAAGAAACGCAGCAGGCGCAGCGCATCTTCTGCAATGCGCTGATCTGGATCGCCAATGAACCGGACCAGGCCCGCTTCCAGGTCGGTAAGGCCGCCGCACGGGTCGAACAAGTTGCCGTCGGGATCGACGGATAGGGCGTTCATGGTGAAGTCGCGTCGCTGTGCGTCCTCCACCCAATCATCGGTGAAGGCGACGGTCGCATGCCGGCCATCGGTCTCCACATCCCGCCGAAGCGTAGTGATCTCGAATTGCCCGGTGCTGGTGAAGGCGATAACAGTGCCGTGCTCAATGCCGATCGGTTTGACCCGGATACTAGCGTTGGTCAGCCGCAACAGGCTTTCGGTTGGCGGCAGGTCCGTTGCCATATCGACGTCGAGGCTGGTCCGCCCCAGCAACAGGTCTCGCACGCAGCCGCCGACAAAGCGCACGTGCTCGCGCCCCAATGCCCACACCACGGCCCGAACGCCAGCGATATCCATCCATGGCACATGCGGTAACGTGCGGACCGGGGCATCGGTTTGCAGGAGCAAGGGTTCAGTGAAAGGTTCTGGCATTTGACCTGTCACTTAAAATGCCCCGGAACAAAGCGGCCATCTTCATAGTGCGGCGAGACATACTCGCTGCCCGGCGGGGCGCCATTCATCAAGCTCCAAGTGCCCAATGTCAGGGCCGTCAGCACCAATCCGATAATGCCGAGCGAGATCCATGGCACGTTCTGTGCCCATTCCGGCAGACGTTCGTTGCCGTAGACAACGCGCCAGGCGAAATAGATTGCCAGCGGCAGCAACAATGGCAGCAGAGTCATCAACAACGCGCGGCTCATATCACTCTACCCCGTTTTGCCGGTCAGCACGTCAACCAGATTGACGAGCATGCCGGCTGTAGCGCCCCAGATGAAACGGTTTTCATAGGGCAATACGTAATAATGGCTGCGGCGACCGTTCCGCACCCGGCTTTCCTGTTTGTGGTTATCGCGGTCCATAATCCAGCCCAGCGGTACCTCGAACACCTCTGCCACCTCGAACGGATCGGCGGTTAGTTCGAACGGCGGCTCAACCCATCCCACCACTGGCGTGACGCCATAGGCCGTCGATGTTTCATAGAGCGATAACTGGCCCAGCACCTCGATATGGCGCTGGTGCAGGCCGATTTCTTCCTCAGTTTCGCGCAGGGCCGTGGCTTCCAAATGCGGGTCCTGCTCCTCCCAGCCACCGCCGGGGAAGCTGATCTGGCCCGCATGCTTTTTTAGATGGGCGGTGCGTTGGGTTAGCAGGATGGTCGGGCCTGTCGCGTGGTTGACGATACCGACTAGCACGCCAGCTGGCTTCAGCCGCCGCTCACCCACATAGCCAGGGCGCCCGTGCGGATGCAGGTCGAAATCGCTGCGCGCGCCCGTTGTGGCCTCCGCCCGCGAGGCCTCAGAGCCTACGGGCAAGCCGCCGGCTGCCAGGCGTTCCAGAATGATATCCCGTCTCACGCGTCTGCCTGCCCCAAGTGATGCAAAATACCGCCGGACCAGACCGCCAAACGGCCATCCGGCTGTTCGGCTGCCAGTTCAATCAGGTCATAAAACACAGATCGCACAATCAACGCCTCCAGGCCGGGCCGCACCATAATGTAGGGCCGAGGTTCTTCGTTATATGAACCGATAACAAGCCAGACCGGGTGATCCGCATCCACTGTCACCCATTCATCAATATTGGTACGGAATCGCAGCACCTGGGACTTGCCCTGGCCGACCACATCCATTTCCACGGCAACAAATGGGGCATCTTCGACGTCTATCGTGCCGCGCTCAACCGGCGTTACCAGCAAATAATCGCCGTTCTCCGCCCGCTGCATAATGGTAGAAAACAGCTTGACCAACGCCATCCGCTGGAACGGCAGGCCGTTGTGAAACCACGTGCCGTCTTTAGCGATTCGGATACCAAAGTCACCGCACGGCAGGTCATCCGTTGGGATACGGCGTGGTGGCGGGGCACTGCCTTTCAGCATGGATAGGTCCGGTGTGGGCTTGCTCAACGACAACGCCCTTCTCTGTGTGGGGAGGCTGCCCCCTATATAGGGATGTTCGCCGCGTGCGGAAAGGCATAGCCGCTCTAGCGCGAAGGCCGGTGCGAGTGCGGGCGATCACCATTGCGCCAACAGAGTGACTCGCCACTCGCCAGACTCAGGCAATCCCGGCATACTCGCGCCTTTGGCTTCTGGAGCGGAACGGAAATCGGAATGGATGACAGTACAGAGGCCACCGCCGACAAGGTCATCGCGTCTGTGGATGCACTGACGGCACAACTGGCGTCCGCACGACAGGCTATTGGCGAGGTGTTCTTTGGTCAGGATGATGTGATTGACCAGGTGTTGATCGCGCTGCTGTCTGGCGGTCATGCCTTGTTGGTCGGCGTTCCGGGCCTAGGCAAAACCCGGCTGGTAGAAACACTGGGGCAGATTTTTGGCCTTCAGTCGAAACGGATTCAGTTCACGCCTGACCTGATGCCAGCCGATATCCTGGGCGCAGAGGTTCTGGATATGGCGGACGACGGCTCCCGGCATTTCCGCTTTGTCGAAGGGCCCATCTTTACGCAATTGCTGATGGCCGACGAGATCAACCGCGCCAGCCCCCGCACCCAATCCGCCCTGTTGCAGGCCATGCAGGAAAGGCGCGTCGCTGTAGCCGGCGAAGATCGCCCGCTGCCCAGCCCGTTTACCGTGCTGGCGACGCAAAACCCGATTGAGCAGGAAGGCACCTATCCCCTGCCAGAAGCGCAGTTGGATCGCTTCTTGTTCGATATTCGCGTGCCCTATCCCGACCGCGCAACCGAAGCCAAGATCCTGACCGTCACAACCGGCGTGGAGCAGCCGTCGCCGGTCGCGACTATGACCGCTGCTGAGCTTGCCGCGGCCCAGCAACTGGTTCGGCAATTGCCGGTGGGCGAGCAGGTGCTAGACGGCATCCTTCGGCTGGTCCGTGCCGGACGCCCCGGTGAGGCGGAGGCCAAACCAGAGGCGGTCCAACATTTGGAATGGGGCCCAGGCCCGCGCGCAGCACAGGCGCTGATGTTGGCCAGCCGAGCCCGCGCCCTATTGCAAGGCCGCTATGCGCCATCCCTTGACGATGTCATCGCTTTGGCTGAGCCAGTGCTGCGCCATCGTATCGCGCTGACCTATGTCGCACGGGCCGAGGGCGTTACCGCCAAAGATGTCATTGACGCCCTGGTCCGGGAGATACGGTGATCGCTACAGCCACTACGCCCGTTCCCCTGAGGCGCCAGCGCCGCGCTGCTGAAGATTGGGCCGCGCGCTTGCCCGACCTGCGCGCCCAGGCCTTACGCATCGCGGCAACGGTGTCGATGGGAACACACGGACGCCGCCGGCCGGGCGCGGGCGATAGCTTTTGGCAGTTTCGGCCTTACCGCGCCGGCGATGCCGTGCGGTCCATCGACTGGCGGCGCTCCGCCCGCAGCGACCGCCATTTTGTACGAGAGCAGGAATGGCAGACCGCCGAAAGCTTTTGGCTATGGCTCGATCAATCGCCGTCCATGCAATTTGCCGGCGCCAGCGACCGCCCGGCCAAGCTGGAGCGGGCCATTGTGTTGCTTTTGGCGACGGCAGCACTATTGCTGCGTTCCGGTGAGCGGGTTGGCCTGCTGTCCCGCAGCGGCCCTATCACCATCGGCACCGGCCCACGCGCGCTGGATCGCCTGATTCAGCATCTGTTGGAGCCAAAGGCGGACCAGAGCCTGCCGCCAGCAGCTGGCCTGCCACGGCATTCCGCCATCCTGGCGTTTGGCGATACCTGGGCTCCGCTCGACCAATGGGACCGGCACCTGGCGCTGTTGTCCGGCCCCGGTGCGCGCGGCCATATCATCCAGGTGATTGACCCCGGCGAGGAACGACTTGATCTCAAGGGGCGGGTCATATTGGAGGGGATGGAAGGCGAAGCGCCACACCTGATCCGCCGCGCAGAAGACTTGCACGTTGCCTATGCCGAACGCTTTGCCGCCCACTGCCGCGGGTTGGAGACCATCTGCCAGCGGCGCGGCTGGCGCTATCGCCGCCATCTGACCGACCAATCACCTCTGCCATTGCTACTGTCGCTCTACGAGGCGATCTCACTGGACCGGCGGACGGTTTATGCTTGAGGTTGGTTATGCTTGAGGTTGTTCATGCTTGAGATTGGCGGTCTGATCGGCTTCGCCCAACCCTGGGTCCTCGCTGCGCTTTTGGCGCTGCCTGGCCTATGGTGGCTGCTGCGCCTGATCCCACCACCGCCGCGGCGTCAGGCCTTTCCCGCCATCGCCCTACTCGCCGGCCTGCTGGCGCGAGAGGAAAGCGCTGCCCGCATGCCGTGGTGGCTGTTGGCATTGCGGCTGCTGCTGGCGGCATTGGTGATCCTGGCGCTTGCCGACCCGGTGCTAGCACCACAGCAGCGTTTGCAGGGCAATGGGCCGGTGGTCATCGTCGTCGATAATAGCTGGGCGTCGGCGACCAATTGGCCGGCCCGCCAACGGGCACTCGCCAATATCCTCGATGAGGCAGATCGCCAAGAACAACCCGTGATGCTGCTGCCGACGGCCATGCAGGCCACCGCGGAAGACGCCGCTTCGGTTCAGTCTGCCACCGTCGCGCGGTCCACGGCCGGAGCATTAAACCCGCAACCCTGGCCAACCGACCGAGAGGCCCTGCTGCAATCCATCGAACCGCTCGTAAGCCCTGCCGAAGCTGTCTGGCTTTCGGATGGGTTGGAAACGCCGGGCCGTCAGGCCATGGCCGAACGGCTGCAACGCCTGGGCCGGCTCACCGTTTTCGTGCCGGACCAACCACCGCTGCTGTTGGCCGAGCCGGAGACCACCGGGCGAGGGTTGCGTGTTTCAACCCGTCGAGCGACCGCAATTGGGCCGCGGTCCGCGCAGGTTCAAGCCATCGCCGCAGACGGCCGAGTGCTGGCTGCGACTACCCTGACCTTTGCCGACGGCGAGGCGCACGCCGCCACCGAATGGACCCTACCCCGCGACCTGATCAACCAAGTGGAACGGCTGCGATTGGCGGGTCAAGCTGGCGCAGGCGGCACCGTTCTGCTGGATGACCGCTGGCAGCGGCGCCTGGTTGGCTTGGTCGATGCTGGCGGCGACCGCGCCGGCCACCCCTTGCTCGACCCAGCCCACTACTTGCGCGCAGCCTTCACGGACATTGCCACGTTCCAACATGGCAGTCTCGACACACTGCTGGAGGCCAGCCCCAGCATTCTGGTCATGCGCGAGCGGTTACAACCGGCCCCAGGGCTCGCCGCCACTATCGAGACATGGCTGGCCAAAGGCGGTCTACTGCTGCGCTTCGCCAGCCCCGGATTGGCAGAGAAGCCAGACGCGTGGTTGCCGGTCCGCCTGCGCCCTGCCAGCCGCACATTGGGCGGCGCGCTTTCCTGGGAAACGCCGCAAGGGCTAGCGCCCTTCCCCGAACACTCACCCTTCTGGGGCCTTTCAATCCCAACCGATGTTACCGTCAACCGCCAGGTTCTGGCAGAGCCGGCACCAGATTTGCGCGACAAGACCTGGGCCTCGCTCGCCGATGGCACACCGCTGGTAACAGCCAAGAAGCGCGGAGACGGCTGGATCGTCCTGGTACACGTCAGCCCAGACGCGGACTGGTCTAGCCTGCCGCTATCCGGCCTGTTCCTGCAGATGCTCGACCGGCTGGTACGTCTGGGCCATGGTGAGGCAGCAGTCACCACCGGCGACCAACAATTGCCTCCGCAGAGAGTGTTGGACGGCTTTGGCCACCTGCAGGACCCAGAACCGCAGGTGCGTGCGCTACCGCCGCGCCCAACACCCGCAACAGCCCCACTGGGCCCGCAACACCCGCCCGGCTTTTACGGCGCTCAACAATCGCGTTTTGCCTGGAACCTAGCGCCGGCACTAGGCGATAACGGATTAGCACCGATTGCTGAATGGCCGAGTGGTGTCACCGTCCAAAGTTACGGAGAACGCCGCAGCCAGGACATCAGCGCGTGGTTGCTGCTAACAGCACTGGTGCTGTTGCTCGCCGATACTGTCGCCTCACTTGCCCTGCGCGGCCATCTGAGACTGCGTGGCGGCATGACGACTGTGTTTCTCGCTGCCCTGGCAAGCCTGCAAGCTCTGTCGCCTGCGCCGGCAGACGCCGCCGACGACCAGGCGCTGCAGGCAACGTTCGAAACCCATTTGGCCTATGTGGTGACCGGGGATGACTCGGTCGACCGCATCAGCGCTGCCGGGCTTGCCGGATTGAGCCACATTCTGGCGGCCCGCACCTCTATCGAGCCAGCAACGCCCGTCGCCGTGCAGATTGAGACCACAGAACTGGCCTTCTTTCCCCTGTTGTACTGGCCCATCGTGCCCTCACAGCCCGATCTCTCTCCGGCTGCGCGAGAGCGAGTCTCTGCGTTTTTGGAGCACGGCGGCACCATTCTGTTTGACACGCGCGACCTGGATGCCGGCGGGCCCAATGGACCAGGCAGCATTCGTCTGCAATCTCTGCTGAAGGGCGTGCGCATCCCGCCGCTGCAACCTATTCGGCCCGATCACGTCCTGACCCGCGCCTTCTACCTGCTCAGTGACTTTCCAGGTCGCTGGGAAGGCGCGCCGCTTTGGGTTGAGTCCGGTGCCTCCGCCAGTCGGGATGGCGTTACCAGCGTCCTAATCGGTCGGCATGACTGGGCCGCAGCCTGGGCGATGGATGCGGACTGGCGGCCAATCTATCCGGTCTACCCAGGCGGCCAGCGTCAGCGGGAGTTCGCCTACCGCTTTGGCGTCAATCTGGTGATGCATGTGCTGACCGGGAATTACAAAGGCGATCAGGTGCACATTCCCGATATCCTCAAAAGGCTGGGCCAGTGAGGCGCGCCCAATGACCGATTGGAGCTTTGCCTTCGCCCCGCTCGTGCCCTGGCTGGCGATTGCCGTGATAGCAGCGGCGGCGGCGGCTTTGACCGCGTTCTCGGGCTGGCGGCACGCGCGCGGTACGCTGTGGCGGGCATTGGCGTTTGGCTTTTTGCTGCTGGCCTTGGCCCGCCCGCAATGGCTGGAGGAACAACGCGAGCCGCACAGGGACGTTGCCATCGCCATCGTCGACGTATCTCCCAGTCAGAAGATAGGCGCGCGGGCGGCTCAACGGGACACTGCATTGGCCGAATTGCGCGCCGCCGCCAAAGCCCTGCCCAACCTGGAATGGCGAGAAGTCGAAGCGGGCGCTCCCGATCCTCGCGTGCCAGGCACCCGCCTGTTCGAAGCCTGGCGCCGCGCAGTCGCCGATGTGCCGCCCAGCCGTCGGGCGGGGGTAATCATCCTCAGCGATGGCCAGGTGCACGATTTGCCTGGCGATAACGAGGCAACCGGGCCGCTGCACCTGCTGCTGACCGGCCAAAAAAATGAACGCGACCGACGTTTGAGCCTCCAGCAAGCGCCACGCTATGGCATTGTTGGCGAAGATGTGATGCTCACCGTGCAGGTGGATGACCTCGGTGTCAGCGACCCCCCGGCCCTGGCCGACATTCGCGTGCGCCGCGATGGCCAGGATATTCTCCGCACCCAGGTTGAGACCGGAACGCCAGCGCTGCTCAAAGTGCCTCTGGTCCGCGCCGGCTCTGCCCTGGTTGAGGTCGTCGTTGCGGATGGGCCTGCCGAATTGACCCGGCAGAACAACCGTGTGATCGCCTCGGTCAATGCGGTACGCGACCGGCTGCGTGTGCTGCTGATCTCTGGCTCGCCGCATGCGGGCGGCCGCGTGTGGCGCAATCTGTTGAAGTCCGATCCCTCGGTCGACCTCGTCCACTTCACCATCCTGCGCCCACCGACCAAGCAGGACCTGACGCCGGTTGAGGAATTGTCGCTGATCGCGTTTCCGGTCCGGCAGTTATTTCAGGAAAAGCTCGACGAATTCGATCTGATCGTCTTTGACCGCTATACCCTGCGCGGCCTGATCTCGCCTGCGTATCTGACGAATGTCGCCGATTTCGCCCGCAACGGCGGCGCTGTTCTGGTGGCCGTCGGCCCGACCTACGCTGACCGCTATGCCTCCGTCCACAACAGCCCGATCGGCGACATCATGCCGACCGCGCCGACGCAACGGATCATAGAGCAAGGCTTCCGGCCAACGGTCACCAGCCTCGGCCAGCGCCATCCCGTAACCCGCAACCTTGCCGGCACGGACGAGTGGGGCCGATGGTTTCGCCAGATCGAGGCGTCTGTTACCGACGGACAGGTGCTAATGGCCGGAGTGGAAAATTCTCCCCTACTGGTGCTCAACCGAGTCGGCAATCCCAGCAATCAGGGACGCGTCGCGCAATTCCTGTCCGATCACATCTGGCTCTGGGCGCGCGGCTTTGAGGGTGGCGGGCCGCATGGCGAGTTGCTGCGGCGCCTCGCCCATTGGCTGATGAAAGAACCAGAGCTGGAGGAGGAGGCGCTGTTGGCCGAAGCCAACGGCAGTCGCTTAACAATCTCCCGCCACAGCCTGCTGGAGACTCCACCGATAATCCGGGTGACTGGACCTGATGGGGCGGTCTTACCGGTGCCGTTGGAGGTTCTGGAGCCTGGCCGTTTCGGCGCAAGCCTGACGGTTGCGGCGGACGGCCTCTATCAGGTCGAGGATGGACAGCACACAGTCGTCGTTCCGGTTGGTGTGCTGGACGCCCGCGAGCTGGAAGACCCGCGCGCCAGCGCCGCCCCGCTCGCAGAGACCGTGGCTACCCATGCCGGCAGCACCCATTGGCTGGCGGATGGTTTGCCAGCCTTGAGACAGATTCAACCGAACCGCTTAGCCGCCGGACGCGGCTGGCTGGGATTGCGACAAAACGGCGCTCACAATGTGGTGGGGCTAACACAGACCCCACTACTGCCCACATGGCTGTCGCTACTGCTGAGCGCTGCTCTGTTGACGTTTACGTGGTGGCGAGAAGCCCGATAGCAAATCGCCGTCCGTGATCAAGCCGCCGCTTGAGTTGCCGCTTCGCCGGCATCGGCCTGGGCAACCTGCGGCGGTGGATCGCGCAAGACGTAGCCGCGGCCCCACACGGTTTCGATGTAATTGTCGCCACCGGTCGCCATACCCAGCTTCTTGCGCAGCTTGCAGATGAACACGTCGATGATTTTCACTTCCGGTTCATCAATGCCGCCATAGAGATGGTTCAAAAACATCTCCTTGGTCAGGGTCGTGCCTTTGCGGATCGATAGTAGCTCCAGGATCTGGTATTCCTTGCCCGTCAGGTGCAACGGCTGGTTGTCTACCTCCGCCGTGCGGGTATCCAGGTTTACCGCCAGCCGACCGGTGCGAATGACCGATTCCGCATGGCCTCGCGCCCGTCGGATAATGGCATGAACGCGCGCCACCAACTCCCGCCGGTCGAATGGCTTGGTCAGATAATCATCGGCACCAATGCCAAAGCCCTTGATCTTGCTATCCGGCTCCGAGAGGCCGGACAAAATCAATGTCGGCGTCTCAACTTTCGCCGCCCTTAATCGGCGCAACACCTCATAGCCATCAATATCTGGCAACAAGATATCCAACACGATCAGGTCATAGTCGTACAATTTCCCGATCTCGAGGCCATCTTCGCCCAGATCGGTTGTATCGCAGACAAAGCCTTCTGCCTTTAGGATAGCCTCGACTGTTCGCGCCGTGGCGCTGTCGTCTTCGACGATTAGGACTCGCATATGCCGAACCTCATTTCGAATCGATTTGTGCAGCGGTCAATCTCAATATCACCCTAACCGTGCATAATTAACAAGGAATAAATTTTTGGTTGTATTTTGAGTATACTGTTCTTCAAATCGCCTACTCGCAATCCGCCCGCAAACCAGGCATGCTGGAGCTACGTCGAATTTTACACTACTTATAGTAGAGTATCATCGATCAGCTATCCTCGGAAATTCGATACTGATTCACCCGCGTCGTTCGCAGCCCCATCAGCCCATGCGCCTCCACAAGCCGTTGCCATATCTGCAACTCCTCGTCGCTCAGGCCATAGCGGGCACAGGCATCGGTGCGCGATAGCAGTCCTCCCCGAACCGCCGCTACGACCTCCGCTTTACGTCGGATCACCCAACGCTTTGTATTGGCTGGTGGCAAGCTGTCCAGCGTCAATGGCGCGCCAGACGGGCCAATGATACGGGCGTGGTGACCGCTCAAATTCTCATTCATGGTATATTTAACTCAGTTGACGGTGGCTGCCGCCCCGGCTTCTCCATTCCGCAAAATAAACAATACTGTCCCAGCATTGCGGAAATCCTAATAGAATTAGTCGAATTTTCTGACCTTAGAAATCGATAGTTTGTCGATATTTCCTAAGCGCAAAATTCACCCCCACTGAGACGCCTCACCCCCCTGCCAAGTCGCGGAAAATCGGACCGCAACGTTCGACCAAAGTATTGACCTGCTGCCCGTAACGCGCTAACAGCCGCCTCAACTTGCACTCTCGGCTAGGGGATGGCCGCATGAAAATCGACCTACCGCCGGACTATCAACCGTCCGAGCAGGAAGAGTTCATGAATCCACTTCAGGTGGAATTTTTTCGTCAACAATTGCTGACATGGCGCGACCAATTGATCGGCGACGCAGAGCATACACTCCATGCGTTACAATCGGACAACTTGGCACAACCAGATTGGACCGACCGCGCATCGATGGAAACTGATCGTGCACTGGAATTGCGCACACGTGACCGTGCCCGCAAGTTGATCGTCAAGATCAACGAAGCGCTGACCCGTGTTGAAGACGGATCTTATGGCTATTGCGAGGAAACCGCACAACCTATTGGCATCCGCCGCCTGATGGCACGTCCAATTGCGACCCTCAGCATCGAAGCCCAGGAACGGCACGAGCGTATGGAACGCTCCCACCGCGACGAATGACCTAAACTCTATCGAACCAAGCCATTTTGCGTGCGCTAAAGTTAAGAAATTGTCAACCATAACGGGTAAGTTTACGGTGGTTACACCGTATCTGTCTAACGGGTTGAGGATTCTGCCATGCGCACAATCGCGGAGCCCCAGCCTCCCATCACCGAGGGGCTGGAAATCAGGCGCAGCCAACCGCTCCGGCTGATTTGCTTGCTAACCACCGCCGTTCTGGCATCAAGCCTGTCAATCACAGTCGCGGCAGACGTTCTAGCGCCAATATGGAGCGCGGCGATACCGGTCCTGTGTGGCTTTGCCATTTTGATGTCCATGTTAAAGCCCCGGCGCTCAACCGCCATCCTAGAGCCACCGACAGCGCAAGCCGAGCACCAGCCGACGCCCACCTCTCCGGCAGAGGATCAAATTTCCGACCAACCCGCTCTGTTCGAATCCAGTCCGGTAGGCATCGCAATCCTCGACTGCGAAGGCCGGGTTGAGCGTGCAAATCCAGCATTTCAACAATTGTTCGACAGAGACGCCGCAAGCCCAGACATAGCCGGCCAGTCCATTTCCACAATACTGGCACGCGCGGACAGCGAAGCATGGCCTGACCTAACCGCTCCCTGCCACCCCGCAGGTTATGAGGTGACCTTTGGCACCTCGGCAGAACAGAGCGGCACGCTGCACGTGCGGTTTACCGGCGATAGCCGCACGATCGTTTATCTGATCGATACCAGTCACCAAAAGACACTGGAACTGCAATTCGCCCAATCACAAAAAATGCTTGCCGTCGGCACGTTGGCGGGCGGCATCGCTCATGATTTCAACAATTTGCTAACCGCAATGATCGGATTTTGCGATCTGCTTTTGATGCGACACCAGCCAGGCGATCCGTCTTTTGCCGACATTATGCAGATAAAGCAGAATTCCAACCGCGCGGCCAACCTGGTACGCCAACTCCTGGCATTCTCACGCCAGCAGACATTACAACCGCGGGTCATGAACCTAGCCGATGTCATCGCCGACCTCTCCAACCTGCTGCATCGGCTACTGGGCGCGGGCATTGCGTTGGAGGTGGAGCATGGCGCCGATGTCTCGCCAGTGCGGGTCGACCGGGTACAACTGGAGCAGGTGCTGATCAATCTGGCGGTAAACAGCCGCGACGCGATGGACGGCAATGGCAAGCTCGTCATCCGCAGCAGCGATGTGCTGCCCAGCCAGGTCAGCCAACAATTGCGCGACCCACCACTACTAGCCGGGCACTGGGTGTTAATCCAGGTTCAGGACACAGGGTTAGGCATTCCAAAAGTTCATCTGGACCGCATATTCGAGCCCTTCTTTACCACCAAAAAGGTCGGCGAGGGGACCGGCCTGGGTCTTTCAACCGTCTACGGCATCGTCAAGCAGACCGATGGCTTTATCTACGCAGAAAACCTGCCAACAGGCGGCGCAATGTTCAGCATCTACCTGCCTGCGCATGCGGCCTCCGCCGTAGTCTCCGATGCTCTACCGCAGCGCGCGGACCTCACCGGTGATGGCTCCATTCTCCTGGTGGAGGACGAAGTGCAGCGCGACAAACAGGATGAGAATCCAGCGTCAATCAAGATGAGAACGCGGGGTTGGAGGATCGTAGGGAGGGCG
>CALKDI010000105.1 GCA_938084065.1 uncultured Alphaproteobacteria bacterium | reverse complement strand
GATGCGATTGCGGCGAAGGGGACGCGGTTTCGGAACTTTCATGCGACCTCCCCCGTGTGCATGCCGAATCGGGCGACGTTCATGACGGGGCGGTACCCGACGACGCATGGGTTGCGCTACAACGGCTGTACGCTTTCCACGCGGGCCAACACCTTTGTCGATGTACTGGCAGCAGGTGGCTATCACACAGCGGCGATTGGCAAGAGCCATTTGCAGCCGATGACGGCCTACCCGCCGCTCAACCCAGACGCCGCCGAGACAGGGCCGATAGCGGAGGCCTGGCGCGATGATGGCGGCTATTACGAGCAGGAGGAGCCTGGACGGTACCAAGATGATGATTGGTACGATTTCCAAACGCCGTACTACGGCTATCAGCATGTGGATATGGTGACGGAGCATGGCGACAAGTGCGGCGGCCACTACCGTCAATGGTTCAAGCAACGGGCACCGAACTGGCAGGACCTCCACGACAAGGCCAACCAGCTGCCGCACAACTACACCTGCCCGCAGGCCTATCGCACGCCGGTGCCGGAGGAGTTGTATCCGACGTCTTTTGTGAAGGAGCGGACGATTGAGTATCTGCAGGGGCGGAAGGATGAGGCCGATCCGTTTTTCGCGTTCGTCTCCTTCCCCGACCCGCACCATCCGTTCAACCCGCCCGGCAAATATTGGGACTTGTACCAGCCGGATCAGTTCTCGCTCGACCTGCCATATGAGGCGCACCAGAACCCGACACCGCCGATGCGCTTTATCCATGAGGCGTGGCAGAGCGGTGCCGGGCAGTTCTCTCCGCAGACCGCGACGATGGCCAGCGAGCAGCAGTTGAAAGAGGCCATGGCGCTGTCCGCCGGTATGCTGGCGATGATTGATGACGCGGTGGGTGAGATCGTGGCCAGCCTGAAGGCGGCGGGGCTCTATGAGAATACGGTGATTTGCTTCAACGCCGATCACGGCGATTATTTGGGTGATTTCAATATGTTGCTGAAGGGCGCAATGCCGTTCCGCTCCATCACCCGCGTGCCGATGATCTGGTCAGACCCCTCTGACCGTGCGGGGCGGACGACCGATGCGCTGGCTGCCACGATTGACCTTCCGGCGACCATCCTAGAGCGTGCCGGCCTGAAGCCCTATCACGGCATGCAGGCGGAGAGCTTCCTGGATGTGGTGACTGGCGGACAGGACAGCCATCGGGACGACCTGTTCATCGAATACAATGATGGCGGTCCGCGACTGGGTTTTGAGACGCCGTCGCGGGTTAAGGCGGTGGTGACTGACCGCTATCGCTTCACCATCTACAAGGGTGAGGACTGGGGCGAGCTCTATGATCTGGCCGAAGATCCGGGCGAGACGCACAACCGGTGGGATGATCCGGCGTATGCGGGGATCAAAGCGGACCTATCGCTCCGCCTGAACCATTGCCTGGCTGACCTGATGGACGAAAGCCCGCGCGCACAGCGGCGGGCTTAAGGGGTTAGCCCTCGAAGGCGGCCTTCAGTGCGGCGGCGACATCGCGCTGGGCCTCAACCGCCAGGTCCAAATCCGGAGCCATGCTGAAGAAGCCGTGGATGACGCCGGGGTAGAGCGTGTATTGCACCGGCACACCGGCGGCCTCCAATGCTTCCCGGTATTGCACACCGTCGTCATAGAGCACGTCGCACTCGGCGGCGGTAATGACGGCGGGGGCGACACCCTTCAGGCTTTTTGCGAGCAGGGGCGAGGCGCGCCAGTCGTTGGCGTCGTCCAGATTGCGCAGGTAGTGGTTCTGGAACCAGACCATCGCCTTGTCGGTCAGAACACCATAGCCCTCGCCATAGGTCTTGTAGCTTTCGGCGATCAGACGGTAGTCGCCGACGGGGTAGACCAGCGATTGCAGCACCAGCTTAGGCGCGCCGGCATCCCGAGCCATTAACGCCACGACACCAGCCAGATTGCCGCCAGCGCTATCGCCGCCGACTGCCAGGCGGTTGGGGTCGACGCCAAGACTGGCCGCGTTCTCCGCCGTCCACAGCAGCGCCGCCCAGCTATCGTCAACGGCAGCTGGGAATTTCTCCTCGGGGCCCATGCGGTAGTCGACAGAGACGACAACGCAGCCCGCGCCCTCGCACATATTGCGCGCGACCTTGTCGTGGGTGTCCAGGCTGCCGATGACATGGCCACCGCCGTGGTAATAGACCAGGGCACCGCGGGTGCCTTCCGCGTGGGGCCAGTAAATCCGTACAGGGATCTCGCCACCAGGGCCCGGAATGGTGCGGTTTTCGAGCTTGCGCACCGGCGTCGGTTCACCGCCGCGGGCGGCGCTCATGGCGGCCATCTGATCGCGCGCTTCTGGTGCGGACAGCGTGTGCAGCGCCGGCAGATTTGCCTTGGCGAGGGCTTCGAGCCCTTTGACGATTTGGGGGTGCAAGGCCATGGTCTGGCGTTTCCTCTTTTGGGTCGTGGCCGCTTGTGATCGCGGCTTTTCGGGTAGACCGGACATTTATGGGCCTACCCGTGGTTGTCAATATTGGCCGGTTCTACTTTTTGGCGTTCGCCGTGTCGCTGGCGGCGGCCAAATCCGGCCCTGCGTGGGGGCCGAGGGCGGCTGAGACGCCGACCTTGGTTTTCTTCAAGGCCTCTGCCGCGCGCGGGTTCTCCATGATCTTGTTCAGGATGCCTTGCTGCGCCTGAGCGAACGAATCGCGGTGTGCAACAACATGAGCACGGGATTCGCGGTAGGCATCCAACATGCCATTCAGCTCTGGCACCACATAGCGCATCACGAGATCCCAGCTGCGCATGGTGTTCTCACGGTTGGCCCAGTCATGGACAAATCCGATGGTGACGCCATAGCCGCCGGTCAGCTCTATAAGGCTGCGCAGGCGGGCGACTAGATCGTCCGGCGTGCCGATGACCGCGGTTGCGCCGTCGGAGAAGGCCATCTTCTCGACGCCCTCATTCGGGGTCTTGAAGGCGCTGACGCCCGGGCGCTGCAGCGTGCCGACGCTGTATTCGTTGTGCCAGTGGAACAGGCCGTCCTTGCACTGGGCGATGGCCTCCTCGCGGGTCTCGGCGATGTGCCATTGCAGGACGATGCGCCAGTTTTTGCGGTCCACGACATTGCCGTGCTTCAGCCCCGCCTCTTCCGCAAACGACCATTGTGTTGGCAGGGCGTTCAGGCCCTCTGATGACATCGAGCCGATGGAGAGCACGCCGGTGTCATACTTGCCGGCCAAGGTCATGCCGGACGGACTAACCATGGAGGCGACGGCATACTCCATCCGCTCCTGCAATGGCAGCAGGTGGAGGCGAGCGTCGTTCAGAGTGAACCAGTCGGACTTGTGGCTGAAGCGCTCCTCGCCGGCCAACAGGCGCTGGATGACGCCCAAAGCCTCGTCCTGCCGGTCGCGCTGGGTGACGGGGTCGATGCCCAGCACATAAGCGTCCGACGGCAAAGCGCCGGGGCCAGAGCCGAACATCGCGCGACCGCCGGTCATGTGGTCCAGCTGCACCATGCGCTGCGCCACGATGAACGGGTGGTGGTAGGGCAGGGAGACAACGCCGGTGCCTAGGCGGATAGTGTGCGTGCGCTCACCGGCGGCGGCCAGGAACATCTCTGGCGAGGCGATCACCTCCCAGCCAGTGGAGTGGTGCTCGCCGCACCAGAACTCATCAAAGCCAAGCTTGTCGAGCTTCTCGACCAGATCCAGGTCGGAGCGGAATTGCAGCCTTGGGTGCTCACCGATGGGGTGATGCGGGGCGAGGAATGCGCCAAATTTCATGCGGGCCATGAGGAGCCTCCGACAGAGCAGCGGGCAGCGCGGCGGCTGGCATTTTGCCAAGCCGCCGACGAGGAAGAG
>CALKDI010000104.1 GCA_938084065.1 uncultured Alphaproteobacteria bacterium | reverse complement strand
CCATGGCGACCGGCCATTTTATCGCCCGGTTGCAGCTTACGCTTCACGGCAATGAAGACCTTAACCATCTTCATCACGCCCGGCGGCAGCTCGTCACCACGCTCAAGCTTCTCGATCTTGTTGTCGAATCGTGCGGTGAGTTCCTTGACACTTTCATCGAAACGCAGCGTCAACCGTTCAATCTCGCCCATGACCGCATCATCGCCGACGATCAAGCGACGCCATTCGCCGGTGGACAGCCGCTCCAGCACACCCTCGTCAATCTCCAGACCCGCTCGCGCCGACTCGATGCCTTTGGACACCGTCTGGCCGATCAGCAACTCACGCAAGCGTGCGTTGTACGACCGGGTGAGAATGCCGCGTTCATCGTCGCGATCCTTGGACAGACGCTCAATCTCGTGCTGATCGATCTGACGGGCGCGCTCGTCCTTTTCGATGCCACGGCGCGAGAACACCCGTACCTCAACAACGGTTCCGCCAACGCCTGGCGGCACCTTCAGCGATGTATCGCGAACGTCAGAGGCCTTTTCGCCGAAGATCGCACGGAGCAATTTTTCCTCCGGCGTCATTGGTGACTCACCTTTCGGCGTCACCTTACCAACCAGAAGGTCGCCCGGCTTGATTTCCGCACCGACATAAACAATGCCGGCCTCGTCGAGATTGCGCAGGGCTTCCTCGCCGACATTGGGGATGTCCCGGGTGATTTCTTCCTGACCCAGCTTGGTATCGCGGGCCATCACCTCGAATTCCTCGATATGGATCGAGGTAAAGACATCATCACGCACAATGCGCTCTGAAATCACAATCGAATCTTCAAAGTTGTAGCCATTCCACGGCATGAACGCGACCAGCGCGTTGCGACCGAGAGCCAGCTCGCCCCGATCTGTCGACGGGCCGTCGGCGATGATCTCGCCCTTCCGCACCCGCTGTCCAACCCGCACCAACGGCTTTTGCGTAATACTGGTGGATTGGTTCGAGCGCTGGAACTTCTGCAGGTTGTAGATATCGACGCCGGTATCGTTGACCGCCTCATCTTCGTTGGCGCGGATCACGACGCGCCTGGCATCCATCTGGTCGATGATGCCACCGCGCCGCGCGGTAACAGCAGCGCCGGAATCCCGCGCCACATGCACTTCCATACCGGTGCCGACAAACGGTGCATCGGACTGCACCAAAGGCACCGCCTGCCGTTGCATGTTCGAGCCCATAAGCGCGCGGTTGGCGTCATCATTCTCCAAGAATGGAATGAGCGCGGCTGCGACTGAGACCAGCTGTTTTGGCGAAACGTCGATCAAGTCAACCTGCATCCGCGGCAGCAACAGCGGGTTGCCAGCCTTACGGCAGGTCACCAGATCGTCGGCAAAGCGGCCTTCTGCGTCCACTGGTACGTTGGCCTGGGCGACGGCGTATTTGCCTTCCTCCATGGCCGACATATAGACGACCTCATCGGTCACCTGACCATCCACCACTTTGCGGTAGGGGCTTTCGATGAAACCGTACTGGTTGATCCGTGCGAACGTCGCCAGCGAGTTGATCAGGCCAATGTTCGGACCTTCCGGCGTCTCAATCGGGCAGATACGGCCGTAATGCGTCGGGTGCACGTCACGCACCTCAAAGCCAGCACGCTCACGGGTTAGACCGCCTGGGCCGAGGGCCGAGAGACGACGTTTGTGCGTGATTTCCGACAGCGGATTGGTTTGATCCATAAACTGCGAGAGCTGTGAAGAGCCGAAGAACTCCCGCACTGCGGCAGCAGCCGGCTTGGCATTGATCAGATCCTGCGGCATGACGGCGTCGATTTCGACAGCGCTCATCCGTTCCCGGATCGCACGTTCCATGCGCAACAGGCCAACGCGGTATTGGTTCTCCAACAACTCGCCGACCGACCGCACACGACGGTTGCCGAGGTGATCGATATCGTCGATCTCGCCGTGGCCATCCTTGAGACCATGCAGGGTCTTAACGATCGCCAGCACGTCTGCCTTGCGCAGCACGCGCATGGTATCCGGTGCATCCAGATCGAGGCGGGCGTTCATTTTCACCCGGCCAACAGCCGACAGGTCATAACGTTCGCTATCGAAGAACAGCGACTTGAACATGGCGTCGGCCGATTCCGGCGTCGGCGGCTCGCCCGGACGCATGACGCGGTAGATATCGTTCAGCGCGTCTTCACGCTCGTTGTTCTTGTCGAGCATCAACGTATTGCGGACGTACGGACCTACGTTGATCGAATCGATTGCCAGCGTCTCCAACACGGTAATGCCTGCACCATGCAGCGTCTCTAGCACTTCTGTGGTGATTTCCTCGCCAGCCTCCGCATAGATCGCGCCGGTATCCATCTCGACGATGTCATAGGCGACGAAACGGCCAAGCAGCTCTTCATCGTCGAGCAGGTAGCGCGTCGCACCCACTTCCTCGATCTTGCGAAGTGCACGCACGGTGACCTTGGTGCCTTCTTTGGCCAACACAGCGCCATCACGAGCGTCGCGCAGATCAGCCGTCAACTTCACGCCGCGCAGCTTCTCCACATCCAGAGCTGTGCTCCACCCTTCAGGCTCACGGGTGAAGGTTTCGACGTCGTAGAAGAATTCGAGGATTTCCTCCGGCGACATGCCCTGGACTTCTTCTAACGGCATCTTGTCGCCATCGTCCGTATATTGCTGGCGTCGATTTTCGGTGTTGGCACTGTCCAGCGCCATCAGCAGGGTCGTCACCGGCAGCTTGCGGCGACGGTCGATGCGGACATAAAGGATGTCCTTGGCATCAAACTCAAAATCCAACCAGGAGCCGCGGTACGGGATAACCCGGGCCGAATACAGGTATTTGCCGGATACGTGAGTCTTGCCGCGATCGTGATCAAAGAACACGCCCGGCGACCGGTGCATCTGGCTGACGATCACCCGCTCGGTGCCGTTAACGATAAACGTACCCTTGTCGGTCATGAGCGGCATGTCGCCCATGTAGACGTCCTGTTCCTTAATATCGCGAACCGAGCGTGCACCGGTGTCCTCGTCGATATCCCAAACCACCAGACGCAGTGTTAGCTTCAGCGGTGCAGCATAAGTGATGCCCCGCTGCATGCATTCTTCAGTATCGTATTTCGGCTCTTCAAATTCATAATCGACGAATTCGAGCTGTGATTTCTCGGCAAAATCCTTGATCGGGAAGACGCTGGTCAACGCTTCCCAGATACCGCCGTTTTTACGCTCTTCCGCAGAAGTGGCACCGTACTGCAAGAAACCGTCATAGGACGCCTTCTGCACTTCGATCAAATTCGGCAGTTCTGCGACTTCGGTAATCTTACCAAAGGTCCGGCGCAAACGGTTTACACCACCCAATCCACGCAGCACGCTGGTCCGGATTGTGTTGGTCGTGACCTCGCTGCCTGCGGCTCCGCCGTCAGTAATCGCACCGTTTGCACCCGCCATGCCTGTCACTCCTTCACCGAACACTTCGCGCCATGGTGCAACTCTTTTGAGTTGCTGGCAATATTTCGCAACGCAAAACGGCGCACTGACTCGATCCCGTACTGGGACCGAGGCGTTGCGCCTCTACTCCTATTCGCCATACACACCCTTAGAGATGTGGTGGCAGCGACGGCCTGGGGCAAGAGAAGCCCCAGGCTGCCGCTTAACGCTGGGCCGCTATACGCGGCATCCATCAAAGCTATTTCAGCTCGACGGTTGCGCCCACGTCCTCGAGCTTTTTCTTCAGCTCGTCGGCCTCGGCTTTGTTAACGCCTTCCTTCACAGGCTTCGGCGCTGCCTCGACCAGGTCTTTAGCTTCTTTCAAGCCCAGACCGGTGATGGCACGGACTTCTTTAATGACGTTGATCTTTTTGTCGCCAGCGGCGGCCAAGATCACGTCAAATTCGTCTTTCTCTTCAGCAGCAGCAGCGCCGCCGGCATCGCCGCCAGCAGCAGCCATCATCGGCATTGCCATCGGAGCAGCGGCGGCGGAAACGCCCCACTTGTCTTCCAGCAATTTCGCCAGGTCGGCGGCTTCGAGAACGGTCAGGTTGGAAAGGTCGTCAACCAGCTTTTCTAGGTCAGCCATGGTTTTGAGTCCTCATTAGATCGGTTAGAGTTGGTTGTATAAGGGATGGGTCGAACATTCGCATTTGTGATACAGCGTACCGCCGGCTTAAGCGCCGGTGGCTCCGTAGGCCCCGAATACGCGCGCAAGCTTTGCCTGCGGCGCACCCATAAGCGTGACCAACTGTGTTGCCGGTTGTGGCAATATAGTGACCAGCTTCGTCGCCGGGGCATTGAGTAGCCCGACGATTTTGGCCCGGAATTCGTCCAACGAAGGCAGCTTTGAAAGCTGCTCAACCGCAGCGGCATCCATGACAACATCGCCGATGACTCCACCGACGACGGAGAACTTTGAGTTCTCCTTAGCATAGGCGACGCACGCCTTTGCTGCTGCCACAGGGTCGACCGAAAAGGCCACCGCTGATGGTCCCTGGAACAGGTCTTTGGCACCTTCGAACGACGTGCCTTCGAGTGCGATCTTGGCAAGCCGGTTCTTCGTGACGCGGAACATTGTCCCAGTCTCGCGCATTTGGGCACGGAGAGTTGTCATCTCCGCAACCGTCATGCCGGACTGTTGCACCACAATGAGCACACCCATATCGTTGAGTTGCTCAGTGAACTGCTCGACCAGTTCTTCTTTCTGCTTACGCAGCACTGGTCATCACTCCATCCAAGGCGCATCAGAGTGGGAAAACCACTCCAGTGCGCCGGTTGCACCAAGGCCCGAGACTGCGAAAGCAGCCGCGAACCCAACGGACCGAGCCTTGGCCGTAGCCAAAACCCGGAGGTTCGTCCTGTCCCTCAAGCCAGCCCTCCATTGCTGGAGTGCCGAGGCGAGGCTTAACGATGGCCGAACCGATAACGCAGGTGCGCCAGTAGCCAACCGATCTAGCCCCTATCTCATGCCGGCGATTTTTAAGCTGCTAAGCAGCGCCGACAGTCTTGGACAGGTCGGCCATTTCGATCCGAGAGGATCGCCATGGCCTGGACCGCCGCTCTGTCTCATCGTAATGAACCAAAGCGGCAGAACCGCGATACCGCAACAGCGAGTTAGGCCTCAGCCCGCTCCGCCGCGCGGAAATCCGAAACATCAACCATGACGCCCGGCCCCATTGTGGAGCTGACCGCCACCTTCTTCAGGTAAACGCCCTTGGCGCCGGCCGGCTTTGCACGGTTGATGGCGTCAACAAACGCCCGAATGTTGCCGGCAATTTGCTCTGCATCGAACGAGATCTTGCCAATACCCGCATGGACAACGCCAGCGCGCTCCACCCGGAATTGCACTTGGCCGCCCTTTGCCGCCTGCACAGCTTCCGCCACATCATTGGTGACAGTGCCAAGGCGCGGGTTTGGCATCAGACCGCGCGGGCCCAACACACGACCCAAACGACCGACAACGGCCATCATGTCCGGCGTTGCGATAGCGCGGTCAAATTCGATGGTGCCGGCTTGAATGGTCTCGGCCAGATCTTCGGCACCAACCACATCAGCACCAGCAGCCTGCGCCTCTTCAGCCTTAGCACCACGGGCGAACACAGCGACCCGCAGAGTCTTACCAGTGCCGTGGGGAAGATTGACAACGCCGCGGACCTGCTGGTCAGCGTGGCGCGGGTCAACACCCAAATTCATGGCGATTTCGATGGTCTCATCGAATTTCGTCGGTGCGCGGTTCTTGAGGAGAGAAACGGCTTCGTCCAGGCCATAGGCCTTGTTACGATCAATGCCTTCGAGGTTCTTGCGAACGCGTTTTCCAGTTGTCATCGCCTTAATTCTCCACCACGGCTAGGCCCATGGAACGGGCGGAGCCGCGCAGCATCTGCACCGCGGCGTCGACATCGTTCGCGTTCAAGTCTTTCATCTTTGCCTCAGCGATCTCACGCAGCTGAGTCAGAGTAACCTCACCGGCGCGATCCTTCTTCACGTCCTGCGCACCCTTCTGGATGCCAGCGGCACGCTTCAGAAAATAGGATGCAGGCGGAGACTTGGTGATGAAGGTAAAGCTGCGATCCGCATAGACGGTGATCACCGTCGGGATTGGCATGCCAGCTTCCATCTGCTGCGTCGACGCATTGAACGCCTTACAGAATTCCATGATGTTCACGCCGCGTTGACCCAGTGCCGGGCCGATCGGGGGCGAAGGGTTCGCCTTGCCGGCCGGAACCTGCAGCTTGATGTAACCCGTAATCTTTTTAGCCATACTGTCTGCTCCTCAAGTGGCCGTACGGCTGCACAACAGCCGCCGGTGTGTGGTACGGGCGGAGACGAGCCCTTCCACACGAAACGATTGTGTTAGACGGTCTTTTCGACCTGTGAGTATTCGAGATCGACCGGCGTTGCCCGGCCGAAAATCGACACAGAAACTTTGAGACGAGATCGCTCGGAGTCGACCTCCTCAACCAAGCCGTTGAAGGATGCAAACGGGCCGTCACAGACCCGCACCTGCTCACCAACTTCGTAAAGAATCGTCGGGCCTGTGCGCTCAACGCCCTCAGACACCTGATTGATGATCCGCATTGCCTCGGCTTCGCTGATCGGCACCGGGCGATTACCGCCGCCGAGGAAACCGGTCACTTTCGGTGTATTCTTCACCAGGTTCCAGGCGTGATCGGTCATGGCCATCTTGACCAAGACATAGCCGGGGAAAAACTTGCTTTCCGCCTTAAATTTCTGACCGCGACGAACCTGGGTCACCTCTTCGGTTGGGACCAGAACCTCTTCGATCTGCTCACCAATACCCAACTTGTCCGCTTGCTCGCGGATTGAGGCCGCAACTTTCTTTTCAAAGCCAGAATAGACGTGGAGAACGTACCAACGCATTGTCATGTATCAGGCCCCAAGCCCGAGGATCAGGCGCACGCCGACGGCCAAGATCTGGTCGACAAGAAAAAAGAAAATCGCAGCCAAGAACACCATGACAAACACCATCATCGTGGTGATGCCAGTTTCCTTGCGCGTCGGCCAAGTGACCTTGGACGCTTCCTGTCGTACCTGGCGGATAAATTCGCCTGGATTTGCCATATTCGCCAGCGCCTAGCTACGGAACACATTCATTATCTGCATCTGACCAACGTCATCCAATCGCCTTGGACAAGCTTGCCAAACACGCAGCCACCCACCCAAAGGCGAGCCTGAACACGAAGCGGCCCATAAAGACAACCGCCAGTGTTTTGTCAACCCTGATTCCGGTAATAGCCGGCAATTCTCAAGATTTGATGTTGGCAGGAGTGGAGGGACTCGAACCCCCAGCCCTCGGTTTTGGAGACCGATGCTCTACCAATTGAGCTACACTCCTACAAGCTGCGGCAAACTACAGGTGCAGCCACAGCCAAGCAAGGGCGGAGATTGCCTCCGCCCTAACGTTTCTTACTCAACAATGCTCGCGACGACGCCGGCGCCGACAGTGCGGCCGCCTTCGCGGATCGCAAAGCGGAGACCTTCGTCCATAGCGATCGGCGCAATCAGGTTCACAACCATGGCGATGTTGTCGCCTGGCATGAC
>CALKDI010000103.1 GCA_938084065.1 uncultured Alphaproteobacteria bacterium | reverse complement strand
GGCCGCCTGACCGTGCTGGCCAATGTGATGGGCAAGCCCTTCACCAATATTTTCTCAGAATTCCAAGGGACTTCAGCCAACCCCGAAGACGTGCAGGGCTCCGGCGACGTCAAATACCATCTGGGCACCTCGTCTGATCGTGAGTTTGACGGCAAGGTCGTGCACCTGTCGCTGACACCGAACCCCTCACACCTTGAAACCGTTGATCCGGTGGTGATCGGCAAGGTGCGGGCCAAGCAGGAACAGAAGCAGGATTTCGCCCGCGAGAAAGTGGTGGCCTGCCTGCTACATGGCGATGCCGCATTCATCGGCCAGGGCGTTGTCGCTGAAACATTCTTGTTGTCTGATCTGAAAGGCTACCGCGTCGGCGGCACCATTCACGTGGTCATCAACAACCAGATCGGCTTCACCACCTCGCCAACCGATAGCCGCGGCGGCCTCTATTGCACGGACTTGGCCCGCAGCGTCATGGCGCCGATCCTGCACGTAAATGGCGATGATCCGGAGGCGGTGGTGCATGCAGCGCGCATCTGCACCGAATTCCGCTATCGCTTTAAAAAAGACGTCGTACTCGACATGTATTGCTATCGCCGCCAAGGCCATAACGAGGCGGACGAGCCGGCCTTTACACAGCCGCAAATGTACAAAACCATTGCCAAACATTCGACAACGCGCACGGTCTATGCCAAGCGGCTGGTCGATGACGGGCTGATGACCCAGGCTGAATCCGACACCATGGTCGAGAATTTCCGCAACCGGCTGGAAAAAGACTTCGAGACCGCTAAAAACTACAAGCCGAACAAAGCCGACTTTTTGGAAGGCGCATGGAGCGGGCTGGATGTCGCCCGCGGCGACGAACGGCGCGGTGAAACTGCCGTCGATCTGGACACGTTGCGCGAGATCGCAACCAAGATGACGACGGTCCCCGATACTTTCAAGATGAACCGCAAAATCGTCCGCCAGTACGACGCACGGCGCAATGCCGTGGTAACCGCCGGCGAAGGCATCGACTGGGCCACGGGCGAGGCTTTGGCATTTGGCTCGTTAATGGTTGAGGGCACGCCGGTGCGCATGTCGGGCCAGGATTGCGGCCGTGGCACCTTTAGCCAACGTCACGCGGCGCTGACCGACCAGGAAACCGAAGAGAAATACATCCCCCTAGCCCACCTGCAGGAGGGTCAGGCACGGTTTGAGTTGATCGACTCGCCGTTGGCCGAATACTCGGTGCTTGGTTTCGAGTACGGCTACACCCAGTCAGAGCCGCACGCCCTGGTGATGTGGGAGGCGCAGTTCGGTGACTTCGCCAACGGCGCCCAGGTGATGATCGACACCTACATCGCTGCGGCAGAGACCAAATGGCTGCGCATGTCCGGCATCGTGTTGCTGCTACCCCATGGCTATGAAGGCCAAGGGCCAGAGCACTCGTCGGCGCGTCTGGAGCGGTATCTGCAATTGTGTGCCGAAGACAACATTCAGGTCTGCGTGCCGTCCACGCCTGCCAATTATTTCCACATGCTGCGCCGCCAGGTGCGCCGCAATTTCCGTAAGCCGCTGATCGTGATGACGCCTAAGTCGCTGCTGCGCCACAAGGGCTGTGTGTCCAAGACTGAAGATTTCGGTCCGGGCACCTCGTTCCATCGCGTGTATGGCGAACACCGCGATTTGGTGCCCGCGGATGAAATCAAGCGCGTCGTCCTGTGCAGCGGCAAGGTCTACTATGACCTGCTGGCGCGGGCGGAAGAAGCTGGCGTCAATGACGTGGCGCTGGTACGGGTGGAGCAAATTTATCCGTTCCCACAGCGCTCGTTAACGGCGGAATTGACGAAATATCCGAATGCAGAGGTCGTCTGGGGCCAGGAGGAGTCCCGCAACATGGGCGCCTGGCATTTCGTCGACCGCCGCATTGAAGAGTTATTGGCAGCCATTGAGGATGTCGAGATGCGGGCCTCGCGGCCACGCTATGTGGGTCGGATTGATAGCGCCGCATCGGCGACCGGTCTGCTCAAGCGGCATCTGAAAGAACAAGCAACTTTGGTAGACGAAGCTCTCCTGCTGGCCTGATGCCAGTGCCGAGAGCAATGACAGGAATCTCCGGGAGATCCGATGAGCGTTGATATAGTCGTGCCGACCTTGGGTGAGTCGGTAACCGAGGCGACGGTGGCCCGCTGGCTGAAACAGCCCGGCGACGCTGTGGCAGCGGACGAGCCGTTGGTAGAGCTGGAAACCGACAAGGTGACGGTGGAAATTCCCGCACCTCACGCTGGTTTTCTAAGCGACGTGCTGGTTGCCGAGGATGAAACCGTCAATGTTGGCGCCGTTCTCGGTCGGATCGGTGAGGGCAATGGCGCTGCAACTGCACCCGCTGCTGCCAAACCTGCTGCTGCACCTGCCCCGACGCCCGCTCCTACTCCGGCCCCAGCCCCCGCTGCCAAAGGTGACCCATTGGCCGCCGCCGGCCCTGCCGCCAAGAAAGCTGCGGCTGAGGCCGGTATCTCCGGCGCTCAAATTCAGCCGACCGGACGTGATGGCCGCGCCACAAAAGCTGACGTGCAAGCCGCCGCTGCGCGCCCTGCGCCGGCTCCCGCCGCCCCCGCCGCGCCGCGCGAGGTTGGCCCGCGCGAAGAACGCGTGCGCATGTCTCGCCTGCGCAAGCGCATCGCTGAACGCCTGAAGGAGGCGCAGAACACCGCCGCCATGCTCACCACCTTTAACGAGGTGGACATGACGGAGGTCATGGCGATCCGCGAGGAGTACAAGGGCAATTTCGAAAAGCGCCACGGCGTCAAGTTGGGCTTCATGTCGTTCTTCGTCAAAGCCGCTATCGCTGGTCTGCGCGAAGTGCCGGCGGTGAATGCAGAGATCGATGGCGACGACATTATCTACAAGAACCACTACGACATCGGCGTTGCGGTCGGCACCGAAAGCGGCCTGGTCGTACCAGTGATCCGTGATGCCGACGCCATGAGCTTTGCCGAGGTTGAGCAAACCATTGGCGATTTCGGCCGCCGCGCCCGCGATGGCAAGCTGAAGCTGGAGGAACTCTCCGGCGGTACGTTCACCATCTCCAACGGCGGTGTCTATGGTTCGCTGATGTCCACGCCAATTTTGAATCCGCCGCAGTCGGGCATCATGGGCATGCACAAAATCCAGCAGCGCCCGATGGTGATGCCGGATGGCTCCATCCAGGCCCGGCCGATGATGTATCTGGCCATGTCCTACGACCACCGTATCATCGATGGCTCGGAGGCCGTGACCTGTCTGGTGCGGATCAAAGAGGGCATAGAAGACCCGCGCCGTCTGTTGATGGACCTATGACCCGAGCCGGGTCGGGCATTTGTCCGGCCCTGCACGCAATTCAATGCCTGGTTCTCCGGCGGAAGGAACTTCCCCCATGTATGATGTAATCGTCATTGGCGGCGGCCCCGGTGGCTATGTCGCTGCTATCCGTGCTGCCCAACTGGGCATGAAGGTTGCCTGTGTGGAGATCCGGGGCAGCCTGGGCGGCACGTGCCTGAATGTCGGTTGCATCCCCTCCAAGGAATTGCTGCACGCCTCGCACCTGTATGAGCAGGCGCAGGGTGGCTTTGCCAAGCTTGGTATCAAGGTGGAGGGCGTCTCGCTCGACCTCCCCCGGATGATGAAGGCCAAGACCCAGGTGGTCACCGGCCTGACCAAGGGCATTGAGTTTTTATTCAAAAAAAACAAGGTCGACTACGTCAAGGGCATGGGCCGCATCCTCGCCGCTGGCAAAGTGGCCGTGACCGGCGCTGATGGCAGCGAACAGACGTTGGAAACCAAAAACATCATCCTCGCCACCGGGTCCGAGGCGATGCCATTGCCTGGCGTTGACGTGGACGAAGAGACCATTGTCACCTCCACCGGTGCGCTGACCCTGGCAGAGGTGCCAAAGCATCTGGTGCTGATCGGCGGCGGCATTATCGGCCTGGAAATGGGCGTGGTCTGGCACCGCTTGGGCGCCAAAGTCACCGTTGTCGAATTCCTCGACCGCATCGTGCCCGGCGTCGATCTGGAAGTCGCCAAGGAGATGCAGAAGCTTTTGAAAAAGCAGGGCTTTGATTTCCGCCTGTCCACCAAAGTCACCAAGGCCGAACGCACCACCGAAGGCGTCCGCCTGTCGCTGGAGCCGGCTGCTGGCGGCGAGACCGACGTTCTGGAGTGCGATACGGTCCTACTGGCCATCGGCCGCCGTCCGTTCACCCAGTCGCTTGGGTTGGCTGAAGCTGGTGTCGAAGTTGACCAGCGCGGCCGCATCGCCGTCAACGGCCAGTTCCAGACCAACATCGCCGGCATCTACGCTATCGGCGACGTCATCGCCGGCCCGATGCTAGCCCATAAGGCTGAGGAAGAGGGCGTGGCTTGCGCTGAGATGATGGCCGGCCAGCACCCGCACATCGACTACAACTGCATCCCCGGCGTGGTCTACACCCACCCAGAAATCGCCTGGGTTGGCCAGACTGAAGAGGATTTGAAGAAGGCAGGCCGCGCTTACAAAGCTGGCAAATTCCCCTTCATGGCCAACAGCCGCGCCCGCGCGGTGGGTGACTCAGAGGGCTTCGTCAAAGTCCTGGCCGATGCTGAAACCGATGAGATCCTGGGCGTCCACATCATCGGCGCCGACGCCGGCACGATGATCGCGGAGGCCGTATTGGCCATGGAGTTCAAAGCCAGTGCCGAGGACATCGCCCGCACCAGCCACGCTCACCCAACGCTGAACGAAGCGTTGAAAGAGGCAGCCATGGCTGTCGCCGGGCGCGCGATCCACGCTTAAGGGCGTCTCTCTGCAATTTTTGCAACGTGTGAACTAAGACACGCTTGACCTCTCCCAGAATGAGTTAGACCATAGATGTCTAACTTATGCCGCCTTTTGGGAAGGGGACTGGCGTGATACGCAAGGTCGTCAACATTATCGCTATCGTCGTCAGCTGTCTGGCGCTGGTCGCTTCGCTCGGTTGGTTGTGGCTGGAGGGCCGCTGGAGCGCATGGTCGCCGCCGCAGGGAGATGTTGCAGAGGTTGGCTATGACGCCTTCACCAAAGGCGCCTTCGGGCTGGAAGCCTTCCCGCTAAAATACGCCGTGGTCGCCGGCCGGGTATCATCCGCCGCGTTCACGACGACGGTGGAAGATGGTCGCTCACTCTGGGAGACCTATGGCTTTCTGCCTAACAGCAAGGCTGCTGCCCTGAAAGAGCCGCTGTGTGAGAGCAATGCCGATCAATGGCTGCCATACGGCTTTGCGGTTACCAATTACGTGCCGATGACCGCGGTGCAGACCTCCCTGAAATTCGCCGGCCTCACCTGTTCCTCCTGCCATTCCGGCCAGTTGCGCCATGCGGATGGCACGCTCTCCCAGCCAATTTCCGGCATGGGCAATATGGATCTCGACGTGATCGCGTTCACCGATGCGGTGCGCAACGCCGTCATGGACCCAGACCTGACTGCCGACAAAATCCTGGATGCTTATGCCAAAGTCTGCCCGGATGAATCCACGGGTCTGATTGACGGTATAGTCGAGAAAATCATGCTGGGCGGTTGGCTCTCTGGCGTCCGGGAGTCCATGGGGGGCGACACTGCTAAGTACGGCCTGCCCTATCACGGCATTCAGATGAAACAGGCCAGTGACATTCCCGCCGGCCCCGGCCGCACCCGCCCGTTCTGCTCCATCGTTCGCGTCGCCATGGATCTGCCCGGCGACGACAACTACGCCTATTCGAAAATCCCGGTGGTGTTCGAGCAGAACCAGGACTTGCGACCGCGCGCGCAATTTGATGGCTCGCTGGGCGATCCGGTGACCCGCAGCTTTATCGCGGCCTATGCCAGTGGCGCCAGCATCAAGGCGCTGTCCAAGCCAGAGATCGTGCACAACATTAAAGCTGCCGCGGCCTATACGGAGCAATTGGGCATCGCCATTCCGGTGAAGCCCTTCGCCGCCCATTTCCCCGACCATGCGCCCGCAGCTGCGGACGTGGAACGCGGCCTGACGGTGTTCCAAGAGCACTGCGCCGACTGCCACGGCCATCGCCCTATCGCCTCCGACCCAACCAAGGTGGAGCCCTGGGTTGCCGAGGGCAAATACCTGCACAAGATGGAGGGTGTTGGCCCGTTGGCCCCAGCGGATGGCGGCCTTGGCGTCGATGCAGAGCGCGTAACCTTCCGCTATGCCCACGACCTGCCGCTGGCAATCTGGACGACCCTGCCAGGCAATCCCAAGATCGCCGCCGTGCAGGAAAAGCGCTTGGATAAGGCCATTATTGATGCCCAGGACGCCAAAGCGCCGGCGCTGGCGTATTTTTGGCAAAAGCAGAAAGAAAAATTCCTATTGACCAAACGGCAATACCGTCTGGGCCACCCACTCTACTTCCCGGCCTGCAAGGAGGGTGACGAGACCTGCACAGACGAAAGCCTGCTGGACCGCGCGCCGCCCTGTTCGCTCGACGTCAATGCCGACCCGCAGACCTGTGAGATCACGGCGTTTGAGGCGTTCGTGAACAACCCGATCCCCTACGCTTTCCTGCGTGCGCCCTACCTTCACAACGGCTCAGTGCCGACCATGGCGCAGCTGATCAACCTGGAAAAACGCCCAGACCAGTTCTGTCGCGGCCAGAATGTCTATGATCCGGAGATGCTCGGGTATACGGCACCGCCGCCAGTGGATGGCAAATGCACCGACCCGCGGCAGGCGTTCCTGTTCGATACTGGGGTCCGCGGCAATGGCAATGGGGGTCACAACTACCCGGCCTGGGACCCGGATGCGCTGACCGATCAACAGCGCGCCGACCTGCAGGCGCTGCTCGCCTATCTGAAGACGATTTAGGGCGGGCAAGGTCATGGCCGATCTCAACACCCTACCCCCACCCCCCTTTCGGCGTGAGCAATTCGCGATATCGCTGCTGGCATTCTCGCTGCTGTTCGCGTTCTCGACGCTGTTCGGGTTGACCCAGCCAGACATCACATTTTTCCGCACCCATGCATTCGCGTGGTCGTCGGCGCTGCTGGTGACGCCAGCCCTCTACATCTTCATTCGCCGTTATGACATGGCACCGCTCACCCACTGGTGGCGGCTGTTCTGGACCTTTGCCTGGGTGATGATTGCGGTGCATCTGATCTGGGGCTTAGGGCTGGAACACGACTGGCGACCGCTGACCGTGTTTGAGCGTCAGGGCTTCTGGATCGCCTTCCCGATCTTCCTACTGCAAGGTCTCTGGCTGATCGACATCGCCATGTCCTGGACCCGGTTTGATTGGGCGTGGCCGACAGGGGTCTACAAATACTGGCAAGGCTTTATGGCCGTGTTCGTATTCGCAAACTTCTTTGTCGCCATGGTGATCTTCCGCAATGACACAGAAAGCCTGGTGATCGGCCTGTTGCAGACCGCCGTGGTGATTGCCGCCTTCCTGTTGCGTTGGAACGAGCGGGAACAATCCCTATGACCGACTTCAGAGGCACCGCCATCACGCCAGTCCTGGACGCGCGCGCCGCCGCGTTTTTGGTGTTCTCGCTGGGCTTCGCCATTGCCATCTTTGTCGGACTGCTGGCAGATGACGCAGACTACGCCCGCGCAAAATACACCATTTGGCCCAGTGTAGCCCTCGGCGGCTGGGCCATTGCCCTGATGCTGTGCTATGGCCCAGGCGAGGCGCTGGCGGAGACCTCCTGGCGGTTGTGGTGGGCCTGGGGCCTGTTCGCCTACGCCATCCACCTCTATTGGGGCTTTGGCCTGGTCTATGGCGGCGATCTGAATGCGGTCTATGCCGGGCAAGGCGCCGTGGTCGCCACGGCCAACTTCGCGCTGCTGTTCCTGTGGGCCGCCAGTGTCATCTGGGCTTATGCCGGCTGGCCAGGCACCTGGCTGCATGGCCTGACCGCGCTGGTGTTCATCGTCTCCACGTTAGTCGCTAGCCTGGTTTTCGGCCGCGATATCTCCCCCTATGGCGGCGCGGTCATCCTGGTGGTGTGGCTCGCCGCACTCTATTTGCGCGACCCTGACTAGAAAGGACACTCCGATGGCCAAGACTGCTGCTGTTGCCAAACCCACTGCTTTTGAAGAGCCTTCCGGATGTGCACCGACCCCGCCAAACGTGCCAACATCGTTCTTATTAGAGCAGTTCTGGCGCGATATATTCGGCAAGGAGGTGCAGAGCGCCGCCACATACTCCTACCTCTGGATTGCGGACCAGATGGGCCACGTCGCCCTCGGTATCATCCTGCAATTCGCGCTGACCTTCGTGTTCCAGTACGGTTTCGGCCTGTCGGATGCGCTGGCAAGCGGTGTTGCGCTATTGGGCATTAGCGCCGTCGTTTCATTCTGGGAATACCGCGCCTATTCCGTTGCAGCGGCAGATGCAGAGGCGGGGATTTTCCCGCTGGACAGAACGTTGTTGCGCGACAACGCCGTGATTGCCGCCGCCTATATGATATTCGGCGTTCTGGCTGGCTATGCCTTCCATCTGGTTGGATGGTGGGGCGCCGTGGTCTTCCTCGTTGCGATGGCGTTGTCGATCTACTATGCCCCGTATTGGCTGCGCCAAAAGATCATCTGGCAGAAGGCAGCATTGCCGTATCTCTCGCGCTTGGCCGATGTTAAGGCTAAAATTGCGCAGAATGTGGCTACAGAGGTTCAAGACCTGGTCGACTCCCACCCAGGCTCCCCGCCCTGGCGGCAGATTATTCTGGCCGGCCCTGTCGGCTCCGGCCGCACGCCGATGCTGACTGGTCTCGGCACCGATCTGGCGTTTAAGGGCAACAAGGTCCGCTATATCGCTTTCGATGCATTGCTCGAAATCAACGACCAGTGCGAGCCGGGCCAGACCATGCCGCCGATCGGCGCTTGGGGGCCAAAAAATATCTTCTACTGGCCATGGTTTGAGGCGCAGGTGCTTTTGATTGACAATGTCAGTCAGGTGGTCGGCGCTGGAATCAAAAGCGTTTCCGCAACGGACGAGGGATCGTTCCTTATGCAAGGCCTTCCACATATCCGCGATGTGCTGTGCAATCGCCATACCGTCTGGGTATTTGGCCTGGAAGACCCGAAAGATGAGCCGGCTTGCGCCCAACGCCTCAATGAGTATGCCGCCGATATCCAAGATTTCTGCAAGGCGTCCGAGCCCCCGATTATCGTGCGCTTGAACGAACCGACTGAACGGATGGAGTAGGCCTCCGCCGCCTTCTTCACTCTCTCACCTTGCCCTGAACGTGTTTCAGGGCCCGTGCCTGAGAGACAACCACAGACTCCTGTCTTGGTAGGAAACGATCAAGCATGGATCCCGAAACGAGTTCGGGAAAAGGTGAGGGTAAGGTTTGAGCGCGAGCCTCAAACCCCCAACCAGGTCTTCTGCGCCTCGGCATCACCAGCCAGAGCCGCTGCATCCCCTTGCCACTCCACCTGCCCGCGGCCTAGCACATAGGCGCGGTCGGCGAGGCTGAGGGCGAAGCGCACGCTCTGCTCCACCAGCAGCACAGTCGCACCCTCCGCTTTGATGTCGGCCAGCCGGGCGTAAATCTCGCGCACGATCAGCGGCGCCAGGCCTTCGGTTGGCTCGTCTAACAGCAGCAGCTTTGGGTTCAGCAGCAATGCCCGCGCGATGGCCAGCATTTGCTGCTCACCGCCAGAGAGTTGCGCGCCGCCATTCTGCCTTCGCTCCGCCAGCCGCGGAAACAGCTCATAGACGCGGGCGATGGTCCAGGCGCCAGGCCTGCGCCCCTCCACCAGGGTCAAGTTCTCGTGCACGCTGAGCGAGGGAAACACGCCGCGATGCTCCGGCAGATAGCCTATGCCGGCCAGCGCCAGTGTGTGCGGTTTGCGGCGAGTGATGTCCTGGCCATCAAAAACCACGGAGCCATTCCATACCGGCGTCAGCCCGATAATGCTGCGCAGTGTCGTGGTCTTGCCGGCCCCGTTTCGGCCCAGCAAAGCCACCACCTCCCCTACTGCAACCTCCAGAGAGACGCCGTGCAGCACCTGGGTTTCGCCATAGCCCGCCGTAATGCCCTCCAGCCTCAACATGCCTCTGCGTCCTCGCCCAGATAGGTATCCTGAACCAGGGCAGACGCGCGGACCTCGTCGGGTGTGCCCTCGAACAGCACCTCGCCATAATTGAGGACGGTGATGCGGTGGGCGTGAGCGAACACCAAATCCATGTCATGCTCGACAATCAGCACCGCCAGACCAGCCGGCAGCGAGTCGATCAGGCCCAACATACGCCCGGTCTCTTCCGGCGACATGCCGGCGGTGGGCTCGTCCAGCAGCAAGACCTTGGGCTCGCCCATCAGCGCCAACGCCACCTCCAACTGCCTCCGCGCACCATAGGAGAGGCTGGCAACTGGGCTGGCCAAATCATCGCCCAGCCCTACCTGCGCGGCCACAGCCTCAGCCCGCGCGCGCGCGGCGCGATCGCTCGCCAGCCGTCGCCAGACCTGCCAGCCGGTGCCGCGCCGGGCGATGTCGGCCAGGGCCAGATTGAGGGCAACGGTCTCGCTCTCGAACAGGTTATTGCGCTGGAAGCTGCGCCCCAGACCGGCCCGCGCCCTAGCATCCGGCGAGGCACGGGTCACCTCGCGACCGTCCAGCAGGATGCGCCCGGAATCGGGGCGGATCTCACCGGCCAGGAGGTTGAACAGTGTCGTCTTGCCTGCTCCGTTCGGCCCAATAATCGCGTGGCGCGCGCCTGCCTCCAGCCGCAGCGAGACATTGTGCGTCGCATCCAGCGCGCCGAAGCGTTTGCAGAGGCCGACTGCTTCCAGCATCTAGCCGCGCCTCCCAGGCAGCAGCCGTTCCACCAGTCCGACCAGCCCGTTCTGACGGCTGAGGACCACCAGGATCAGGAACCCGCCCATGATCGCGCCCCAATAGTCGGTGATGCTCGATAGCTCATGCCGCAACAACACCAGCACCACCGCGCCGACTACCGGCCCAACCAGCGTGCCGAGGCCGCCCAGAATGACCATGATCAACACCTCACCAGAGGTGGTCCAGTTCAGCAGGTGCGGCGTGATGAATTGCGTGTGCTGCGCAGAGATGCTGCCGGCAAATCCGGCGACCGTACCGGAAAAGGCAAATGCGGCGGCCCGATAGGTCAGCACCCGCAATCCCAGCGCTCTCAGCCGGTTCGGGTTGGCGTGCAAGCCCTTCAGCACCGCGCCGAACGGCGTCGCCAGCACCCAGGCCAGCAGCACATAGACCAGGGCCGCGCTCACCAGCGCCGCCAGAGCAAAACTGCCGGGGTCACTAAGGTCTATGCCTATGCCAGACAGGTCCAACCGTTGGATACCGAATAAACCGTCATCGCCACCCAGCGCCTTGTTTTGGAAAAAGAATTCATGCCCCATTTGGCCAAAGCCAAGGGTGATCATGATAAAGAAAATCCCTTCCACCCGGACTGCGACGGCGCCCACCGCAAGAGCGATCACGCCAGTGCCGAACGCCGCGCCCAGTATCGCTAGCGGCGCCGATAGTCCAACCATGTCGCTGCCCAGCCAGGAATACAGATACGCGCCCAGCCCAAATAGTGCCGCATGCCCCAGACTGACCATGCCGCCATAGCCCGCGAGCAGGTCAAGGCTCATAGCCAGGATGGCGAACACCGCGATCTCTGCCAGCAACTCGAAACCATAATATTCCGCCTGGGAATGCCAGGCGAAGAGCGCCGCGAACAGGGCGAGGGCGAGGAGATGGCGGGTCATTGCCTAACTCCTGGCCGGTAGCAGGCCCTGCGGCCGCAGCAAAAGGACAGCAACCAGCGCCGCATACATGGCAATCCCGGCAAAGTCCGGGAACAGCGCCGTGCCAAAGGTCAGCGTCACACCTATCACCAACGACCCGACAAAAGCCCCAGAAAGGCTGCCCAGGCCGCCGACCACAACCACGACCAACGTCGGCACCAGGATCTCAACGCCCATGCCGGCCTCTGCGCTGAAGGCAGGCATGGCCACGGCGCCGGCTAGCCCTGCTAGCCCGCAGCCCAGCAGGAATACCAGAAAGAACGTGCGTTCCACATTCACGCCCAACGCCGCTGCGGTCTCGGCGTCGTCCACTCCGGCCCTCACTTCCGCGCCCAGGCGGGTGCGGTTTAGCAGCAGATAGAGGCCAGCGAACACCGCGATCCCCACGGCAATAATAAACAGCCGATAGGCCGGGTAGGGCTCGGAGCCAATGTGGATCGTGCCGCTAAATGGCACATCGCCGGTCACACCCAGCGCGTCACTACCCCATAAATAGCGCTGCGCATCCATCAGCACAAAGATCAGGCCGAATGTCACTAGCACCTGCGGCAGCGGCCCGGCGCTGCGCAACCGCTCGATCAATGTGATGTAGAGGAGCGCTCCCACCGCCGTCACCGCCAGCGGCGCCAGCAAAAAGGCCAGAAACACGCTGCCCGATGCCTCAGCGATGGAATAGCCAATCAGCGCGCCTAAGGCGTACAGCGACCCGTGCGCCAGATTGACGAAGTTCATCAGGCCAAAGATCACCGTCAGCCCCACCGACAGCAGGAACAGCAACATCGCCAGTTGCAGGCTGTTAAGGCCCTGCACCAGCCAAAAACTGGGGTCGGTCAGCATGGAATTGTGCGGCTTCCCCGGAAGGCCAAAGGCCTATCCGGGGCCTCCTGCCGTGGCAGACGCAACCCTCGAGACAGGCTCGGTCGGAGATCCCGGATCACGCTAGCGCGCGTCCGGGATAGCCATTGGCCGATTGATCGGCCAATGGCTACATCTTGCAGCCGTTCACCTCGTCCTGAACGCCTTCAATCGTCGCCAGCACGTTCTGCGTGACTTTGCCGTCGGCAAACTCGTTGCGGAAGATGTACATGTTCTGGATGACGTTGTGCGTCGCCGGATCAATCTTCAGCGGGCCGCGGGGGCCGTTGAAGCTGACCTTGGCCAACTCACCCTTGAACTTTGCTTTGTCACCGCCGGCAGCGGCAATCGCCTCAATGATCAAACGGGCGGAATCATAACCAGCCACAGCAAACTCACTGCCCAGCTTGCCTTCGTAGGCTGCCTGGTAGCCCTCCTGGAAGCGCTTGTTCTCTGCGTTGTCGATAGTAGGTACGTAGTGCAGTGACGCGATAACGCCATCCGCCGCCGCGCCCTGCACATGCACATAAGCCGCGGAGGTCAGGAAGCCCGCGCCGTACAGCGGCAGGTCTTTAGCCGCGCCGAATTCCGCATACTGCTTGACGAAATTGATCGCTGCGCCGCCGGCAAAGAACGTCATCAGCGCCTCAGCGCCTGATGCTTTGGCTTTGCTGATATAGGGGCCGTAATCTTTGGTGCCTTTCAGCGGCGGATAGGCCTCGCCGATAACCTTGCCGCCCGCGGCCTCAAACGTGGCGCGGAAAGCGTCCATCATCTGGTGGCCAGCGGCATAATCTGGCGCCATCAGATAGGCCGTTTTCACGCCCTGCTCTGCCAACCACGGCCCCATCACCCGCGTGATCGAGCCGTTGGAGAAGCTGACCCGCGTAATGTATGGACTGCACCGCTCGCCAGTCGCGGCATCGTTGCCGGCGTTCGAGACCACCAATGGTGTTTTTGAGCTGTGCACGAAATCGCGCAATCCGCCCAACACAGCGCTGGAGACAATGCCTGTCAGCACATCGGCCTTATCGGCCAGCACCATTTTTTTGGCTTTGGCGAGCGTCGCGCCTGGGTTCGCTTCGGTATCGTCGCGCAGCATGGTGATGGTGTCGGTGCCCAGCTTGTCGCCGAAATGCTCCAGCCCCAGCTTGAAGCCATTCTCAATGTGCGCGCCAAGGCCGGCGTAAACACCGGAAAACGGCAGCAATACGCCAACTTTGTACTCAGCGGCTGAGGCAGGCAGCGCCAGCAATGCTGCGATGGACGTGGCAATGAGGGTGCGTTTCATGACGGTTACAGTCTCCCATTTCTGTTAAGCGCAACGGCTCCAGCGCATCACTAGCGGAGACCGGCGAATGAGGGAAGCCTTCGCTATTCGAGACTTTCGACTGCGAACGAGAGAACCGGCTGGCTATAGCCCTTGATCGCCCGCTCGCCCTGCGGCTTCGCCTCGACCCGCGTCTCAACATCCAGGTAAGCACGCTGGTCAATCAGCACCTGACCATCCTCTGCCACATCACAGAGCCGCGCCGCCAGATTGACCGCATTGCCGATTGCCGTGTAGTCGGCGCTGCCCTCATCCCCCAGCAGACCGAGCGTGGCGTAGCCGCTGGTAATGCCTACACCAATGCCGACCGAATGGCCCAGCCGCTCCCATGGTCGGCGCAGCTCGCTCCAGGCGCTGCGCACATCCAGGGCAAGACGGACAGCGTCTAGCACCGGCTCTTCACATGGCATTGGGTCGTTGAAAATCACCATGACGCCGTCGCCGGCGCGGTGCCCGATGGTACCATGATGGCGCGCCGCCACCTCCCCCAAGGTTTTGTGGAAATCGCGGAGCAGCGCCATGGTCTCCTCCGGCTCCGCCGTATCAGAAAACTGGGTAAAGCCGCGGATATCGCAGACTAGGCACGCGATGTACCGGCGGTGGCTCTCCAAGATATGCTCGTTGCCTTCCTGCACGATCAGCTCGGCGATGGTGGAGGGCAGGAAGCCCTTCAGCCGTGCTAGGCGGGAGATCTCCACATCCTGGCTATCCACCCGCTGCGCCAAATTGCGGTTCAGGTCAGCGATTTCCACGGCTTGACGCTGACCATTCTCATAGAGAGCGGCAATCATCGCCTTCTGGTTTAGCAGCGCGCCGACAAACAGAAACACAAACGCCAGCACCTCGAACCGCTGGTCATAGTGGACGTAGAGTGTGGCCACCATCACCACAACGCCGATAGTGGCAACGGCCAACGGATAGTTGGTTAGCGTGTGGTGAACCCGACCTTGCTGGCGCTGTGCCCGGCGTGAGAGTCTTGTCGTAATAGCGGGCGATGATGTCCGCTTAAATTACGCGGACACGTATTTTGGCAAACCAAGGCAAATGCAAGCGGCGAAGCTAT
>CALKDI010000102.1 GCA_938084065.1 uncultured Alphaproteobacteria bacterium | reverse complement strand
GCTCAACGAGACAACCGAACTTAGTTTTTGACTGAGGGCGGCACATGCTTTTCTGAGCACAGGATCATCCCTTTCCCGAGGAAGAATCCGTCAGAAAACCATGATTTGCCGTCCTCAGCTACCGCTGTCGTGTAGTGTGGTCATGACGTTCTTCCAGACCGAGCCGTCTTTGAGCGTCACCTCGGACTTGAGCGGGCCGTCGGCATAGATGCAGTCGCCGGAGTTGATGAAGAAGTCCGGGTTCTGGTCCAGCATGGCTTTGTAGCCGCGCATGCCACCCCAGGCCTCGTTGATGCCCCACCCTTGGCCGGCGGTGTCTCCGGTCCAGACGAAGTTGATGTCGGAGCGGGTCACCGGTGCGGTACGGATGCGGCCAATGACCGGCTCGGAAGTGGCTTTGTCGTCGTCCAGGCTGACGAACTGCACGCGATAGTGCACGTCCTGGCCCGGCTCAAGGCCGCTCAGGTTCATTTTCGCCGTGAAGTCGCTATTGGCGAGCGCATGCGGCCCGCGGATCATGCGGGCGTTCTTGAAGTCCTCCGTCGCGGCGACCTCAATCATCATGCGTGATGCACGGTCGGCGCGGCTCCACACAACGGCGGAGTTGGCGGAGATGTCGCCGGACTGGATGCCGTGCGTGATAACCGGACGGCCAGAAGCGGCTAGCGCCGGACGGGCGAGGCCGGTGGCAGCGAGGCCAATCCCGGCAGTGGTGGAGGCCAGGAACTGGCGGCGGGTGGTGATGAAACGAGACATTTGGGGAAACTCCCTTGATGCATGATCGGACATCGCGGAGCTATCCCAACAAGTTTGCAATGACGTGGCCGATTGCGAAAGGTTTGGTGACGATCCTTTGACGCTTCAATGACGGCAGGAACCTGCCATTCAATCGCTATCGTTGGCTGTGCATTGCTTCGCCATCACCGGGATTGGTGTTCAGCCGATAGCCTCGATCTCTTCAATCAACGGCATCCACTCTTCCTGCAGCGCCTGCAGGGGCTTGGTCGTTGCATCGAACACACTTAGCCCTTGACCGGCCAACTGGGGATAAATCGCGCGGTCCGAAATATAGGCGTGCGGGCGATGGCCCAGATTCTCCAGATAGGCATCCAGGTCCTGGGACGCACGCGAGCGGGCGCGGTAGCGGTTGTGTACTACCAGAATGTCTTTTTGTCCCTTGCGCACCTTTTTGATGGCCATGACGCGTTTCAGGAAAAGCTTGGTCGCGTGTTCGTCGAAGATTGAGGGAAGCAGCGGCACGACCAGCAAGTCGCTCTCCGCCACGATTTCCCGAATCTGCGGAGTCCGCAGCGACGCCGGGCAGTCAATCACCACCCGCTGCACATCTTTCGGGATATCCCCGAACTCTGCCTTGCTCTGCGCCAGCCGTACCGTGGCCGCGGACTTGGGCCGGACCTTATGCCAGCGGGATGCGCCTTTGTGCCGGTCGAGATCGACCAGCAGTGTATTCAGGCCAGACACCGCAAATGCGGCGGCAAGATGGGTCGAAGTCGTGGTCTTACCGCAACCGCCCTTGCCATTGATGACGCAAATTCGGACAGTCATGACCATTCATCCATCGCAAGCTCGAAACGGCCCCAGGTCTGCTCCAGCCTGGACACAACATGCCGCGATTCCGCCTGGGTCCAGCCATCGCAAAACGCTGCATTCTCCATAAATGATTGCCGGCGTGAGGCAGGGACTTGTTCGCCAACCTTTCGCAGGAATGGCCCGACCGTACAAAGGTCATTAAAGCTGCCAAGCGCATCTTGCAGTTTGGCTAGGCGCTTTTCCGCCAGATTGTCCTTCCGCGCGGATCCCGCTGTCACTGCCTGTAGCGGCGCGCCGGCATAGCGCAGCTTTTTGGCGGCGATCCTGGCGATGTGCCAGTCATCCACCGGCCCCTTCATCGCCTGTCGTCCTGCCTTTCGGAGCCTGCTGCGCATCTTGTGAAGCCGCCCTACAGCGAAGTCTCCGACCGGGCGCATTTGCAGGAGACGGTCAATCGGACGTTCGCTCCGCAGCCACCCGCCACCCTCGATCCATCCGTACCAACCGATAATCAGTCTGGCGAATGCCGGGCCGGTGGCGAAGTCATGAACGTCCCGCCGCGCGGCCTTGCGGAACCGGTCGACTTCGGTCGAGAGGGCGGTTTTGATCTCCGGGCCGAATACGTCGTCCGGAAACTGCGGTAGGGTTTCTTCGAGGAACACATCCGCCTCCCGCACATCGCCCAGAAGCGTGAAAAACCGCTTGGTTTCGTCCATCAGTTGCTCGGCCGAACCTGAGTGCAGAACCGGCTTAAACGCCGAAATGATAGCCCGTAACCGCCTTAGCCCGACGCGCATCTGGTGTACGGCTTCCACATCGTCGGTCTCAACCAGAGCATCATGGTTTGCAAGCGCATGCACCAACGCAGAGCGCAGCATGGCGGCGACAGTGTCCGGCAGATAAGTTTCGGGTGCGACGCTGATTTTCTGCGCAAATACCGGCTCTGGCAGTGCACCGCTTAGCAGCCGAAAACCACGGGCCGCTTTTCCAGCTGTTTGCAGTTGCGCCGGCGTCGATCGCAGCAAATCCAGGGCGGCATCGGCCAGAGCCGCGGGCGACCCGTCTTTGAGTTCCAACTCCAACTCGCAGATGTCGGTGTGCTGGCTTCCGCTGACGATCCGTCCGATATCCAAGGCTGCTTCGATCCGGGCCCCTCGATGCTCAATGATCCGGCGGCGGCGCTGGACATCAGTCAGGAAAACCGGTGCGATGCGAGATTCGTCCAACCCTTCGCGAGCCGCTTCAGGCAGGCATTCCCGCAGGTGGTCCAGCGATAGCTGATCGATTTCCAACTCGATCTCGCTTTCCGTCCTGGTGAAGGTCGCGAGGTTCGGATCGGCGTGCTTTACAGTCTGAATTATACCTTTCGCGGAGCGCCGAATTCGACATTCTACGCCATGTCCCCAAAGGTATGCTTCTGGTGTGTCAAAGTAGGTGGTCTGATTGTGTTCGTGTCGATAGTTGACGTCGGTAAAAAATTGTCGCTCGATATTTGGCAAACAATTGTCGACCAAAGACAAACGAATTTCGATTTCTGAAGGACATTCAGACTTTGACATTCAGAGATTGCACCTGCTGATTCTAGGGTTTCGAAGAAAAATGTTACAGTTTTATTACAATAGAGCGACCGGACACAAACTAGCTCTTCCTCTTGACTAGGTCCAGGGCGACATTTGGTTCCAGAGCAAGATCTCTGACAGAAATTAAGCTGCAGGGTTTGGCGCAATATATCGTGATACGGCATCTTCTGGCTCCGTCCCGGTGTCCACTACGACGTAAAAGCGGGCACAGAGACATCTCTGTCAGCGGAATAGGCTAAAGAGACAGACGTAAATCCTTCAACAAAGCCGTATAAAGAAGCGATTGTTTGAATTTCGCGTTGCCGTCTGACAGCCGTTCGATGGGGCTCATAAACGAATCCATACAGCTGCTGGTCCGACACCAAATGGAGATATCGTGTGCGGCATTTCGATATAGCAATTGTCGGCGCTGGTATTCTGGGCCTTGCGCATGCGCTTGCTGCGGCACGCAGGGGGCAGCGTGTGGTGGTTTTAGAGCGTGACGCACAAGCGAACGGAGCTTCGATCCGCAATTTCGGTTTTGTGACTGTAACAGGCCAGGAGGCGGGCGATTGCTGGCGTCTGGCGCGTCGGTCACGGGACATCTGGGCCGAGGTGGTTGCTTCCGCCCAAATCCCTGTATTGCACAGCGGATTGGTTGTCGCTGCTCGCCGCCCTGAATCTGAAGCGGTAATCGAGGCATTCCTCACCACGGATATGGGTGCCGAGTGCCAGCGCCTGCCTTTGGCTCAGGCGCGGCAGCAGATCCCGGCGCTCTCCCAGCGCAACACCGCCGCGCTTTACTCCCCACACGAGCTGCGCGTTGAAAGCCGTGAAGCGATCCCTCGCCTGGCAGCTTGGCTTGCCGAGGCGCACGGGGTCGAGTTCCGTTGGAACACTGCCGTCCACGCGGTCGAATCGCCAAGCGTAACTACGAGTGCCGGCACGATTGAGGCAGGTGCAGTCATCCTCTGCCCGGGCGACAGCTATACCGGCCCGTTCGCCGACAACCTGAACCCGCCCGGCCTGACGCGCTGCAAGTTACACATGCTTCGGGTGCGTCCCGCGGCAGAGGTGCAATTCGGCGCTGCGCTGATGTCAGACCTCGGCCTCGCCCGCTACCGTGGCTATGCGGATCTGCCTGAGGCCAAGCCCCTAAAGGCCCTGCTGGACGAGGAGCAGGCGGCGCAGCGCCGGAACGGTGTCCACCTGATCGCCGTGCAATCCGCTGACGGCTCGCTGATCGTCGGGGACAGCCATCACTACAGCCAGACGCCAGACCCATTCCAGCCGGAATGGGTGGATGACCTGATGCTGGAGGAGTTCGACGCAGTCGTCGATCTGCCCGGCCGCCGTGTGGTCGAGCGCTGGCTTGGCACCTATGCCAGCGCCGACAACTGGCTTTACCGCGACGCTCCGGCAGAGACTGTGCGGCGCGTCATCGTCACCGCGGGCTGCGGCGCGTCTACGGCGTTCGGTATTGCCGAAGAAACATTGGAAGAGCTATCGGGAGCGCTCACATGACTAAGCTCAAGGCCGTCGTCTTTGACTGGGCCGGCACTATGGTGGATTTCGGCTCGTTCGCGCCAATGGGCGTGTTTGTGGAGGCCTTCAAGCGCTTCGAAATCGAAACCAGCATCGACGAGGCGCGCGCGCCCATGGGCCTGCCCAAGTGGGACCATATCAACGCGATGCTGCATCAGCCACGCATTGCCGAGGCCTGGCAGGCCCGCCACGGCCACGCTCCCGCAGACACAGACGTTGATCGCATCTACGAGGTGTTCGTGCCGATGAATGAGGCGGTAGCAGCGCAATACGCGGATCTAGTGCCTGGCGCGCTGGCGACGGTGCAGGCGCTGCGCGCCCGTGGCCTGAAGATCGGCTCCACCACTGGCTACACCCGCTCGATCATGCAGCGGGTGTTGCCGGGGGCGGCGAAACAAGGCTATGAGCCGGATAATCTGGTCTGTTCCGACGACCTGATCGAGGGCCGGCCGGGGCCGCTCGGCATGTATAAATGCATGGTGGACCTGGGCGTCTACCCGCCCGCCGCCGTGCTGAAAGTGGACGATACCGAGCCGGGTATCGCCGAGGGCCTTGCCGCAGGCTGCCCAACGGTCGGCGTTGCGCTGTCCGGCAATTACGTCGGTAAAACGCCGGCCGAACTCGCGGCTATGTCCGCGACCGAGATCGCACCGCTTCGCGAGGCCGCTGCTGCGAAATTGCGTTCGGCCGGCGCGGATCACGTCATTGACTCCGTGGCCGAGCTACCGGCGCTGCTCGATCGCCTTAATCTTTGGTGAGCGGGGCGTTACGGTCCCGATCTTGCCGATTGATGTAAAAGCTGACCTTCGCCAGATCGAATCTGAATAGCAGTTCTGGGCCGAAAGCGACGTGCGCCACGGCCTAAAAGGGCGGGCAGACGCAGCGGAGTGTGCCCCCGTCCCGTCCCGTCTGCCCATGGCATTATCAACACTCCCAGCCACCGCCGCGGCAGCAGCCTTCACCGGGTCTGACGCGAGGTGCGCATAACGATGCGTTGTCTGAGGCTGCGGGGAAGTTGACGGTCAACACTTCCAGGTCAGGCGATGCGGCTGCGCGGTCAACTCTTAGCTGCCACACCCTGTAGCTGCTCTCGGAAGAAGTCGCGGACCCTGTGAACGTCCGGTGAACCCCCTTTATTGGTCCCAGCCCTAACCCACCGCCTGGGCAAGCAGTTCGTACGAACGCACCCGCGCCTTGTGGTCCCAGATTGCAGCCGTGACCATCAGTTCGTCAGCGCCGGTGGCCTCGATCAGCGGCGCCAGCTTTTCCTTGATCGTCTCCGTCGAGCCGTGGAACGCGCAGCTAAGCATTGACGGCGCCTGCGCCTTCTCTGTCGGCGACCAGAAGGTCTCGATATCGTCTATTGGCGGCGGAAGCTTGACGCGGCCTCCGCGCATCCGGTGAACGAACTGCTGCTGTGGCGAGGTGAACAGTTTTCTCGCCTCATCCTCGCTGTCGGCCACGATCGCGCTGCAACCGACCATCACATATGGCTCGGCGAGCTGCGCCGACGGCTTGAACCGCTCGCGGTAGATCGATACCGCCTGCATCAACGCCTGCGGCGCGAAGTGCGAGGCAAAGGCGTAAGGCAGGCCCAGCAAGGCGGCCAGTTGGGCGCCGAACAGGCTGGAGCCCAGGATCCACAGCGGCACGTTGGTGTCCTCGCCTGGTATCGCGTGGATGATTTGGTTCTCTTGCGGCGGTCCGAGCAGGGCGCGTAGCTCAACCACATCTTGCGGAAAATATTCCGACGACTCCGGGCCGCGTCTGAGCGCCTGCAGCGTATGCTGATCAGTGCCCGGCGCACGCCCTAGGCCAAGGTCGATACGGCCGGGGTACAGCGTCGCCAGCGTGCCAAACTGCTCGGCAATCACCATTGGCGAGTGGTTTGGCAGCATGATCCCGCCAGCCCCCACGCGTATCGTCTTTGTGCCTCCGGCGACATGGCCGATACATACGGCGGTGGCGGCGCTGGCGATGCCAGCAAGGTTGTGATGTTCGGCCAGCCAAAAGCGTTCGAATCCGGCGGCCTCGCAATGCTGCGCCAAGCCGAGCGAGTTGGCCAGCGCGTCGGCCGGAGTGAACCCTTCGCCGATATAGGCGAGGTCGAGTACGGAGAGTTTTACCATGGCCTCATTCTAGTGGTGACCGTCCGGCGAAGCCGCTCTGGCGGTCCGACGGCCGTGTCAGTTACGCTAGATTGCAAGATAGTGCCCGGGCAGTAGTTCGTCGATCCCATTGATTTTGTGATCGGCAATGCGGCTGAGCACGTCAGTTAACCCTGCCGGCCACGGCCGCGGCGGCAGCCTTCACCGGCTTCGGCCGAAAGTGAAATCGGCCTCCCGGTCGGTTGGGGCCGAAACCTGACTGAAACCGGCTACAAACTTCACCGTCCGGGTACCGAAAACATTCCAACCAATTGGGCTGCCTCGATACGCCGAAAATTTCAAAGAATGGCTACTCCAAAAGAAAGGCCGAGAGTATGCACCTCCCGGCCTTCCCCACTCCAATCAGGAGTGATCACGCTCGGCGATACGCTCGAGGATCCAGTCGTCAATTTCGCTTTCGAGCCAGAACACACGGAAGCCGATTTTAATGCGCTTGGGCAATCTGCCGGCGTCCTCGAGTCTGTCTATGTGAGCAAAGCTGAAACCGATCTTTTCGCGCAAAGCCTTCTTGGTGAGTAATTTCATTGCGGACACTCCATTTGAGGAGCGTCACGCAACGCCCCGGGTTTCCCCTAGGGACTGACAAGCGTAAAAATGAAATCTTCGTACCGCAAGATGGCTTCGCGCATTTCCTTCATGAAATCGTGCCTGACATATATTGCCGTGACGCCGGAGATTGTCCCGGATGAGTGATCCAGATATGCCTCAGTGACATGGATTGGCGTACCTATCCTTGCATGGATGGTGGCGAAAGTTCGACGGAGATCATGCACAGTCCAATCCGAAACCCCTGTGACCCGGTCTATCCGACGTTTACCTTTAGACCATCCATTGAATGTGAATGGCGCTGAACCCGTCAAAGCCAACGCAGCTTTCCCAAGCGGGATAGTGTGCGACCTCTTTGATTTCATGACATCGGCTGGAAAGATAACCAAATCATCGCTCACCCATTCGGGTTTCAAGCCCCATATCTGGTTTCGTCGCTGACCTGTCAGCAACAAAAGCTGGAGCATCGTCGAGTACGGCTCCCTTTGATAATGCCAGATGGATTTAATTTCTTCGTCCGTGAGGACACGTGTAAGCGGCGGTGGAAAAGGCGGCCACGGTAGCGGCGGGATAACCCCGCTGCGGGCGGCGTTAAAGTCGTCCACTTTGACCCTTTCTGGCGACAGGGAGGGTGGGAGTATTTTTACTCGTTGCCGGCAGGCGATTGCGTAGCAATCTGCCGAGAGGGTGGAATTGTATCGGAAGGTACGTCTGGCGTATTTCCAAGACGGGCAGAGCAAACGGGCGATAG
>CALKDI010000101.1 GCA_938084065.1 uncultured Alphaproteobacteria bacterium | reverse complement strand
GGCGTTGCAGCCGGAAGGCATCGTCATTTCCCCCGGTCCCTGCGACCCGGATAAGGCCGGCATCTGCCTAGACCTAGTCGCAGCGGCAGCAGAGGCAAAGGTGCCACTGCTCGGCGTCTGCCTCGGCCATCAGACCATCGGCCAGGCGTTCGGCGGCAAAGTCGTGCGCGCGCCGGTGCCGATGCATGGCAAGCTCAGCCGCATGCACCACAAGAACACCGGCGTTTTTGCAGGTCTGCCGAACCCGTTCGAGGCCACACGCTATCACTCGCTAACCATTGATCCCGCCAGCGTGCCTGATTGCCTGGAGGTCAACGCGGAGACCGAGGACGGCGTCATCATGGGCTTCCGCCATCGCGAATTGCCCATCCACGGCGTGCAATTCCACCCGGAGAGCATCGCCAGCCAGGCCGGCCATCAATTGCTCGGCAATTTCCTCAGCATGGCTACTGGCGGGCGCTTGCCGACAGGCACGCCCAAGCCCCTACCGCCGCGTCGCCTGCACGCCATAGCCTAAGAGCCATAGCTTAAGAACCGGAGACCAGACGGCATGAGCGACGCCTTCAAACCCCTGATCGCCAAGGTCGCCGACGCGACCCCGCTGACCGAGGCGGAAGCGCAGCAGGCCTTCAACATCATGATGTCCGGCGAGGCCACCCCCTCGCAAATCGGCGGTTTCTTGATGGCGCTGCGCGTGCGTGGCGAGACCGTGGCGGAACTGACCGGTGCTGCCCGCGTGATGCGCGACAAGGTGCTGGCGATCGAGGCTCCCCCCGGTGCTATCGACACCTGCGGCACTGGTGGCGACGCCAAGGGCACGTTTAACATCTCGACCGGCGTGGCTTTCGTCGTTGCCGCCTGCGGCGTGCCCGTGGCCAAGCACGGCAACCGCGCCCTCTCCAGCAAGTCTGGCGGGGCGGACGTGCTGGGCGTGTTGGGCGTTGATATCGACGCGGATATGAGCCTGGTACAAAAGGCAATCTGGGACGTGGGCATCACCTTCCTGATGGCTCCCCGCCACCACGGCGCCATGCGCCATGTGGGGCCGACCCGGGTAGAGCTCGGCACACGCACGATCTTCAACCTACTCGGGCCGCTCTCCAATCCTGCCGGGGCCAAGCGCCAACTCATGGGCATCTTCGCCGGCGACCGCGTTGAGCAGCAGGCCCGCGTGCTGGCCGAACTCGGCACCGACTTTGCCTGGGTCGTGCATGGCTCCGATGGGCTCGATGAGCTCACCACCACCGGCGAATCGTTCGTGGCGCAGGTCGAGGGCAAATCCGTCACCACCTTCACGGTCTCGCCAGAGGACGCCGGTCTGCCCCGCGCCCGGTTCGAAGACTTGATTGGCGGCACACCAGAAGAAAACGCAGCTGTGCTACAAGCCATGTTGGCTGGCGAGAAAGGCCCTTATCGCGATATCGTGCTGCTGAATACCGCCGCGGCGTTGATCGTCGCCGGCAAGGTCAGCGCCCTGAAAGACGGCGTTGCCATGGCCGTAGACGCCATCGATTCCGGTGCCGCCGCTGCAAAGCTCGCCGCCCTTGTCAAGGCAACAGGAGGCACCGCGCAATGACCGATATGCCCGACGTCCTCGCCCGCATCTGCGCCGACAAGCGCGAGCATGTGGCTCGCTGCAAGACCCAAAAAACTGAACAGGATCTGATAGCCGCGGCGATGTTACAGCCGGCAACCCGCGGCTTTGCCCGCGCCCTGAAAGCTAAGGTCGATGCCGGCCAATACGGCCTGATTGCGGAGATCAAAAAGGCCTCGCCTTCGGGCGGCCTGATCCGCCCGGACTTCGACCCGCCGTCTCTGGCCAAGGCTTATGAGGCCGGCGGTGCCGCTTGCCTCTCGGTCCTGACCGACGTGCCGTATTTCCAGGGAGATGACTCCTTCCTGAAAGCCGCGCGCGACGCCTGCAAGCTGCCAGCGCTGCGCAAAGATTTCATGCTCACGACCTTTCAGATCTGCGAGTCCCGGGCACTGGGCGCCGATTGCGTGCTGCTGATCATGGCCTGCCTTGACGACTTCGAAGCGACCGACCTCGCCGCCACAGCAGAAGCCCTGCAAATGGACGTGTTGGTCGAGGTGCACGATGCTGCCGAACTAGACCGGGCGCTGGCCCTCGGCGCGCAACTGGTCGGCATCAACAACCGCAACCTCAAGACCATGGTCACCGATATCGCCGTCACCGAAGAGTTAGCAGCACTGGTGCCAGAGGGCCGGCTGATGATTTCCGAAAGCGGTCTGCGCACATCTGCCGATCTCGCCCGCATGGCCAAGGTCGGCGCATCCTGCTTCCTGGTGGGCGAGCACCTGATGCGCCAGGACGATGTCACCGCCGCCACCCAAGCGCTGCTGGAGCGCGCCGCATGAGCACGCCCGACACTGGTCTAACGCATTTCGACGCCGAAGGCCGAGCGCAGATGGTCGACGTCTCGGACAAGGCGGAGACCGAACGCGTTGCGACAGCGGGCGCCCGCGTCGTCATGCAACCGGCCACCCTCGCCGCCATCCAGGCCGGTGCAATCGGCAAGGGCGACGTGCTGGGCGTCGCCCGCCTCGCCGGCATTATGGCCGCCAAGCGCACGCCAGACCTGATCCCGCTCTGCCACCCGTTGGCCCTGACCAAAGTCACGGTCGACCTGGAATGCGTGCCAGAGGCCAACGCCGTCGATATCCGCGCCACCTGCAAGCTCAAAGGGCGCACCGGCGTCGAAATGGAGGCGCTGACCGCCGCCAGCGTCGCCGCGCTCACCGTCTACGACATGTGCAAGGCCATCGACAAAGCCATGGAAATTCAGGACATCCGCCTGCTGCTAAAAACCGGCGGCAAGTCTGGCACTTATGAGGCCGCCTCACGATGATCACCGTCGAAGAAGCCCAAGCCCGCGTCATTGGAGCTGCCTCTGTCTTGCCGGCAGAGACCGTCGCGCTGACCGATGCCGCTGACCGCGTGCTCGCCGGTCCACTCACCGCGCGGCGTACTCAGCCGCCATTTGCAGCCAGTGCGATGGACGGCTATGCCGTGCGCGGCACGGATGTGGCAACCGTGCCTGTAACTCTCACCATGGTTGGCGCTGTCGCTGCTGGCGGCTTCTACGAGCCGAACCTGCAAGCCGGCCAGTGCGTGCGCATCTTCACTGGCGCGCCCTTGCCAGCCGGCGCAGACACTGTGGTAATCCAGGAAGACACCGAGGCCAACGGCGACCAGATCACCATCGTCGAGATCGAGCCCACCGGCGGCAACGTACGGGATGCAGGCCTGGATTTCAAAGTGGGTGAACAGCGCCTGGGCGCCGGCACCTACCTTTCCCCGCGGAAACTGACGCTGGCCGCTGCGATGGACTACCCGTGGCTGAAAGTGGTGCGCCGGCCCCGCGTCGCGATCCTGGCCACCGGCGACGAGATCGTGTTCCCGGGCGAGCCCATCGCTGCGAGTCAGATCGTCGCGTCCACCAGTACCGCTCTGGCGGGGTTCGTGCGGGCTCATGGTGGCGAACCTGTATTGCTCGGCGTCGCCCAGGATACCATTGCGTCGCTGCGCGAAGCGGTTGCCGCGGCGCGCGATGCAGATGTGCTGGTGACCATTGGCGGCGCCAGCGTGGGCGACCATGATTTGGTGCAAACGGCATTGACCGAAGACGGCCTGACGGTCGATTTCTGGAAAATCGCCATGCGGCCCGGTAAACCGCTGATGGTTGGCACACTCGGCAAGAGCCAAGTGCTTGGATTACCAGGAAACCCGGTATCTTCCATGGTCTGTGCCATGCTATTTTTGCGGCCATTGTTGTTCGCGTTCCAGGGCCGTAGCGGCGGCATTCCAACACCGGCCATGCTGCCCGCCGCCGCTAATTTGCCCGCGAACGGTACCCGACAGGACTATATGCGCGCCCGCCTGAATGCCGACGGCGCCGTCGTGCCATTTGCCAAACAGGATAGCTCCATGCTGACGGCCTTGGCTGACGCCGACGCGTTGATCGTCCGCCCGGCAAACGCACCGGCAGTAAAAGCGGGAACAAACGTGCCGGCGCTGCTTCTCAACGGCCTGCTTTAGGAACAGAAAATATATACTTGACGAGTGTTCGCAGCATATTTAGAACAAATAGAGTTCTTAACCGCATCATATAGCGTGGTGCAGAACCTCGCGAGGCCAATATGCTGACACGCAAACAAACCGACCTGCTGCTCTATATCAATCAGCGCCTGCAGGAGGATGGTATTTCGCCATCGTTTGACGAGATGCGGGATGCGCTGGGGCTCAAATCCAAGTCTGGAATTCACCGGCTTATCAGTGGGCTGGAGGAGCGCGGTTTTATCCGTCGCCTGGCCCATCGTGCCCGCGCGCTGGAGGTTATGCGCCTACCGGAATCCGCCGCCGCTAACGCGGGTGCTCCAAAGGCCGCGATGAGCAATCCTGTCACCACGCTCGGCCGCCCCGTGGCGCCGCCGCCAAACGACCTGGATCTTCCGCTCTATGGCCGCATCGCAGCTGGCACGCCGATTGAGGCGCTGCGCGACCCCGATGCTACGGTACGCGTCCCTGCAGGCATGGTCGGCCGAGGCCGGCATTATGCGCTGGAGGTCGCCGGTGACTCGATGATTAACGCCGGCATCCTCGATGGCGATACCGTTGTCATTCAAGATGGCCCGAACTACCAACCAGGCGAGATCGTTGTCGCCCTGGTGGACCGGGAAGAGGTCACGCTGAAATACATGCACCAGCAGGGCGCTATGGTGGCCCTGGAGGCAGCGAACCCCCGCTACGAAACCCGCCTACTGGAGCCGGATCGGGTTCAGGTGCAAGGCCGCCTGGTTGGACTGATCCGCGAATACTAAAAGCCTGCCGTGGAGGGGGCGCGATCTAGTGCGCCCCCCTACCCAAACCGCTCGGCCTTGACGACGACGCCTGCGGCTTCGCGGTCCCAAGTGTCTTGGGTGATGCCTTCGTCGCGCAACTGGTGCTTCATGACCTTGGTTGTCGGCGTTTTCGGCAGGTCCGGCATGACGCGGATGTACCGCGGAATCATGAAATAGGCCATGCGCGGGCGCAAGAACTCAATCAGTTCGGGCGGATCGATGAAGCGGTCTGGCTGCGGCGCGACACAGATCATGACCTCATCCTCGCCAATCTCACTTGGCACAGCGATGGCCGCGGCTTCCAGCACATCCGCGTGCGCCTGGACTTCAGATTCAACCTCCAACGATGAGATATTCTCGCCCCGGCGGCGGATGGCATCTTTCATCCGATCAACGAAGTAGAAAAACCCTTCCTCGTCCTGAGTAAAAGCATCGCCGGTGTGGAACCAGCCATTCCGCCAGGCCTTCGCGGTTGCCTCCGGGTTTTTGTAATAGCCGGAGTTCATGCCCCAGGGCCGGTCGGTGCGGATGATCATCTCCCCCACCTGGCCGAGTGGAACCTCGCAATCATTGTCGTCCACCAGGCGGACCTCGACACCTACCCGCACCTTGCCACACGTGCCGGCTTTCAGCGGGTTGGGCTCGGAGACAATAGTGGTGGAGATCTCTGTCATGTTGAAGATGGTGTAGACGTCCACGCCGAAGCGCTCGGAAAACGCGCCGATATCGCCGGTCAGAGGCACCATAAACATCAACCGCATAGGGCTGTCGGTGTCATTGGCAGCGGGTGGTGCTTTGCTGAGGAAGTTCGCCATCGCGCCCAGCATGAAGCACGCGGTGCAGCCGGTGTTGCGCACCGATTGCCAGAATGTCCGCGTGTCGAACCGTTCCACCAGACCAATCGAACCGCCGCGGGCCAACATGACGAACATGGTGGCCATGCCGGCGATGTGGAACATCGGGAAATTCTGGAGCCAGCGATCCTCGCCCGTCACCATGGGCCAAGTGACCGGCCCGGCATTGGTGTACAGGTGCAGATAGGATGCCAACACGCCCTTCGACGGCCCGGTCGTGCCCGACGTGAAGAT
>CALKDI010000100.1 GCA_938084065.1 uncultured Alphaproteobacteria bacterium | reverse complement strand
TGCTCATTACGCCCACTGGAGCCGTTCTGATCGCTCAGATCGTCGTCATCGTCTCGAACGAGGGTGATGCCGTCTTCAGCACGTTATGGTTCGCTAACGGATGAAATCCGGCCATAAGAGCCTTTTTCAACGGGCTGCTAGTGGTCGCATTGTCGGCTGTGGCACTGACGGCCTGCGAAACGCCACGGCACAGCAACACGCTGATTTTTGGTACGAATACCAAGGTTGCGTTGGACGTCTCCGCCGACCAAATCAAACAGACTCCGTCCGTCACTGTAGGCTACACACGGCAGGAGGCGGTTTGGATGCCGCTGATGCCGAATGTGGCGAATGAAGAAGGCAAATTGATTCCCTGCACAGAAAATGCGCAGAGTGAGTCGTGCAAGAAATTCGTTGGAACCGGCACTGGCGAACAAGACACATATTCGGTTCTGGCCACGTTTGGAGCAGACTTTTCGGGCGGCGCGGAGACCAATACCGCCGGTACAGCTGGTGCAAGCGCGTCCGGCGGGATAGCGCAATATTTTGCGACAGGTTTGGCAGCGCGGATACTCGCCGACAGAGGTGGCGCTAGGCTTGTCAGCGTGCGGTCAGGCGACAGTGAAGCAAACGACCTGTTGCGCGAACAAGAGCGTGCGCGGCTGGGGATCTCCGAAAATCAGGTCCTGAAAGCGGAGCTCTCGCAACGTAAGGCAATTGACAGCTTTATGAAGAAATGCGCGCCGGGCGGTATTGTAAACAAAAGCGCTTGCACAGCGCTGGTAAAAAAATCTAGCCGTAGCGCTGGTTTAAAAGATGTGCTTTCCGAAGAAATTAATACAGGCAGCGGTGAAGCCGTTCGAGTGGAGTTAAATGAGGGTGAGTGGAGCGCTGAAAATATCAGCGAAATGTTGAGCTAGACCAGAGGAGAAACGCCGATGGCAACAGTAAAAATTGTAAAGTGCGAGACTGAGGCAGACGCCAAAGAACGTTATAAACTCATGGACTCCGACTACGATATTTGCCTGGTTAGAGAGGGCAGTTTCCGCGGTGAAGGGTTGAGCGCGAAAATCATTCGGGTTCCTGATGCGTGGTATGTCATCGGTGTAAACAAATCTGACTGACGCCAGCGCCAATTCACCCAAACAGCATCTCGTCTATCATCCCCAAGAATAGCCCGTGCTCGACCACGCCCGGAATCAGGGCGAGTTCGGCGGCTAGGCTTTCTGGGTCGTCGATCACGGCAAAGGGGCAATCTAGCACCACGTTGTTCTCGTCCGTCCGGAACTCGGCGCTGTCTGCTGTCTGGCGTAGCACAGGCCCGCACCCTAACGCCGCGATGCGGCTGGATACGAATGCAACCGCGAATGGGATGACTTCAACGGGCAGGGAGAACGCGCCCAGCGTCTCAACCCGTTTGGAGGCGTCCGCGATATAGACCACTCGGTCCGATCCGGCTGCTACGATCTTCTCGCGCAGCAGAGCGCCGCCGCCGCCTTTTATGGCCCGGTTCTGGCCATCGACCTCGTCCACGCCGTCGACGCAGAGGTCGATCCGGCCGCCTGTCTCAAAGCCGACCTGATCCAGACCGATCACCTCAATGCCGCATTGCCGGGCTAGTGCCGCCGTCGTTTCGCTGGTTGGTACGCCGCGCACGCGCAGGCCGTCTTGGACGCGCTCTCCCAGCAGGGTCACGAACCAAGCTGCGGTGGAGCCAGTGCCAAGGCCGAGCGTCATGCCGTCCTCGACCAATTTTACCGCCTGCATTGCGGCCGCGCGTTTTTGGGCATCGGCGTTGGATAGCGACATCTGCAATGCCTCTCGGTACTAGACTCTGGCCAGTATCAGACTTTGGCCGGTATCAAACTCTAAAGACGGATAGAGGCGCGTTAGTCCTTCGCACGTTCCATATACGTCCGGTCAATCGGGCTCACGACGACACGCGTGCCGGTTGAAATATGCGGCGGCACCATCACGCGCACGCCGTTTTCCAGGATCGCCGGCTTGTAGGAGGATGAGGCCGTCTGGCCCTTGACCACCGGGTCCGCCTCAGTGATTTCCAGCGTCACGCTCTTCGGCATTTCCACGCCTATGGCAGAGTCCTCAACAAGGGTCACGACAACCGTCATGCCTTCCTGCAAAAACACAGCAGGCTCCCCCACCAGTTCCGTTGGGACCAGGAATTGGTCGAAAGTTTCATTGTCCATGAATGTCAGATTTTCGCCGTCAACGAACAGGAACTGGCATTCGCGATTATCCGTCATCAACCGCTCTACCGAATCGGCGGTGCGGAAGCGAGCATTGGTCTTGGTGCCCGTAGTGACATCCCGCATTTCGACAGCGATAAACGCATTGCCCTTGCCAGGCGTAATCAGTTCGTAGTTGATCACAATCCAGCGCCGTCCCTCGGACTCGATCACATTGCCGGGGCGGATGGTATTGGCCTGAACCTTCATGGATTTGACTCGCGGGTGTAATTTGAGAACTACTGCGCGGTGTAGCCGCTACTGGACCCAAACGCAATGAGACCGGTTGTGGCACGTGTGCCGATCCGCCGGGCGATTGCCAATTTTCTGGAGCACGAGGGCCTAGCTGCGGTGGAAACCCCAGCCTTGCAGGTCTCTGGCGGGCTGGAGGTGCATCTGGCCGCCATGCCTGCGGAGGTTCTGGGGAAACGCCGGTATCTGCACACCTCGCCTGAGTTTGCGATGAAGCGGCTTGTGGTGCGAGAGCGTCGCTCCATTTACCAGTTCGCCAAAGTCTATCGCGATGAGCCTGCATCCTCGACCCATCATCCGGCCTTTGAGATGCTGGAATGGTACCGGGTCGGCCACGGTCTCGGGCGGTTGATCGAGGATTGCTTGGAAATACTGCGCCGCGCTCGCCATTCCGCTGGCGGGCCTATGTTGATCGAATGGCATGGCGAGCGCTGCGATCTGGCGGCGGACCCGGAGGTGCTGTCCTGCGCCGACGCTTTTCATCGCTATGCCGGCATCGAACTGGCCGCCGTGGCTGGCAACCGAGACGCGCTGGCAGAGGCGGTACAGTCTCAAGCCGGGCTGGCGTGTGATCCTTCTGATACCTGGGAGGATATCTTCTTCCGCGTGCTGCTGAACCGGATCGAGCCTTGGCTTGGCATCGGCGCACCCACCTTCCTCACCGGCTATCCACGCGAACAGGCCGCTCTAGCGCGCATGGACCCGAGCGAGCCTGGCACGGCGGAACGGGTGGAGCTGTATGTCTGTGGGCTGGAACTGGCCAACGGCTTTGGCGAATTAACCGACGCTGTTGAGCAACGCGCCCGGTTCACGCGCGACCAATCGGAGAAGCAGCTGCTCTACAACACCTCTTACCCTCTGCCGGACAGCATGCTGGCGGCACTGGAGCGTGGCATGCCGCGCACCTCTGGCATGGCCCTGGGGTTTGACCGTTTGGTAATGCTGATGACCGGGGCTGAGCATATCGAAGACGTGCTATGGCTACCGATGGAGTAGGCTGGTTATCCCGGCGGCTGGTTCGCCGCCATGGCTGCCGCATAGCTCGGCCGTTCGCGCACCCGCTCCCGATAGGCGAGCCATTCGGCCGGTAGAGGGCATTCGTAGCGCTCGGCCCAGTCGACGATGGTGGTCATGCAGATATCGGCGCCGGTGAATTGCTCGCCAAGCAGGAAACGGTGGCCATCAGCGATGTCACGCACGGAGGCTTTGATCATCTTATCGAAGTATTCCCTGGCCACCTTGTTCGCAGCTGGGGCATCGCCGTAAATGTGCTGTAGCCCCTCGTGCCGGCGCAGCACGTAGAGCGACGTGGCGTCCAGCTCCATGGAGACGAACGACAGCCACTCAAAATACTTGGCGCGTGCTGGCTGAACTGTTGGGATTAGAGAGCGCTCTGGCGTGCCGTATGTCTCTGCCAGATAGGTGACGATGGCAGCGCTTTCGGTCAGCACCAGATCACCATCTTGGAACGTCGGAATTTTGCGGCGGGGATTGAGGTCGCCGTATTCCGCCGTCTCTGTCTCGCCGGTGCGGGAGCCGATGGGCATGCTTTTGTATTCTAAGCCCAACTCAATCAGTGCCCAATGCACCCGCAACACGCGGCTGGAGCTAGAGCCCCAAAGCGTCATCTGTCCCATCGTATCGCTCCTCAATCCGCCAGATGGCGGGTGCCGGTGGCTTGCTCGCGCTGGGCGTCGGCTTCTTTGCTCAGGCGGCGGGCCATGCGCTCTGCCGGGAAGCCGGTTTGGGCCAATGCGATGCCCTGGTCGAACAGTTCGCCATAATGTTGGATCAGGCCGTCTTTCAGGTGAAAGCAGCTGAAGCCGCGGAAGGCGACGCGCTTGCCCTGAACGCCGGGCAGCTTGCTCTCATAGCTGAACAGCCAATGGGTGTAGGCGAGGTTGTCCTGATGCAGCGGCTCTTTCATGTCCCAGCGGAATGCCTTGGCATCGCGCCAGAAATGGTTCTCCAGCATGTCGGCAATGGCGTCCCGGCCTTGGAACGCGCCGTAGAAGGTGTCGTGATAGACGCCGTCTGGGGTGAACAGGGCGGCCAGCGCCTTGCCATCGCCGGCTTCGACAGCGGCGGTGAATTTTTCCAATAGGTCTGTGAAGCTCATACGGCGGCTCCTTCCACGTGTTTCGGCGGCAGGTACAGTTTGACCGCCATCACGACGGCGGGCAAGGCAGCGATATAGAAGCCCAAACTCTCATCTCCGGTCGTCTTGACCAATACGGCATAGAGCATCGGATAGCTCATCATCCCAGCGCCGGCGCAAGCTAGTGCCGCACCGGTGACGGGGCCCACCTGCCCTTTAGGCGCCAGTCGCGCCAATTCCGCCATCATAAGGCCATGCCAGCTGATCGCGCTGATGCAATAGAGGATGGCGACGCAGATAATGGTCAGATCGCTCCACTCAGGCCGCAGCGAGCCCATGCCGACCGCCGCCACCGCCATCACCGCGGAGAGATAGGCGATTAGCCGCCGCGCCGGCATCAACGCGCTGCCAACCCAGCCCCACAGGATGCGCGCGAAGATGGCCGTGGCCATGGCGATGGAGAAGAAATAGTTCGCGGTCTCCAAGGGCCGATGCATAGCTTCTGAGATATAGGTCACGAAATACGAGCCAAACAGGCCCTGCAGGCCAACGAAGCAGAACATGCCGATGGCCAGATCGCGCAGGCTGGGCGTCATCATCACCCCCTTCAGCGTCTGCCAGATGAAGCCTGGTTTCAGCGACTGTTTCGGGTCGCGGTCGGTATCGAACTGGCGGCGGATCGGCTGCAAAATCACAGCGAAGACGATGCAGAGCACGCCACAGGCGACAAACGTGCCGCGCCAATCGAGGAGTGCCAACAACGCCGGCACCATCAACCCGGCCATCAGGCCACCGACCGGCACGCCGGTCTGCTTCACCGAGAAAATCAGCGGCGCGTACTTTGGCGGGCTATAGCGCGCCAGCAAATGCGAGCTTGACGGGGTCGAAAACGACGACGCCAACCCCATGACGGCAGCACCGGCAGCAAACACCGCGACCTCGCCAAAATAGCCGGTCATCAGGGCCGCGCCCATCGCTGCCAGCGAGATCTGGCTCATCCGCACCGCACCAAACCGCAGAATGAACCCGCCGCACGACACCTGACCGATGCTGGAGAACAGGTAGAGTATGCCCGTGTAATAGCCAATTAGGTGCGGGTCGATATCCAACGCGCCTGCCACAACTGGGGCCATATTCGGCAGCACCAGCGTGGTGAAATACGCAAACGCCTGCTGAAGCAACATGGCAAAAATGACGATGAGGAGTGGGGCTGACATAGGGTGTTAAGCAACTTCCGGCGGATTGGTGCGGCGCAATAAGATGATGCCTGTAAGCACCGTGGGTGCCGCCGCGACATAGAAGCCAAGGTCGTAGTTACCGGTCAGCGCCACGATCGCGCCGAATGCCCCTGGCAGCACCAACAGGCCGGAAAAGCAACAAAATAGCACGCCGGCGGTGGCCTGGCTGGCATTGCCCTTTGGCGCGAGCCGGGCGACTTCGGCCAGATGCACGCCGTTCCAGCTGACTGCCGTCACGCCCATCGCCAGCCCCGCTGCAATCACCCAGAAAGGGTCGGTTTCTGGCTCGACCAGGCCTAGGCCGACGGTCGCTGCAACCATCGCCCAAGACAGAAATGCCAGCAAAGGCCGCGAAGGCAGGACGCGCCCGGCAAGCAGGCCCCAAAAAATGCGGCCAGCAATGGCAATGGCGCTGGCCCAGGCTAGCATCTCTCCGGCCTCAGCGAAGGTCAAACGCACGTCCGTCACCAAATAGGCTACGAAGTAGGAGGTGAAGGCGACTTGCAGGCCGCTGAAGGCAAAACCGGCGAAGCCTAGCTCTGCCATGGACCGGCTGCTGATGACGGTCCGCAACGCCTGTCCAACATCGGCCAGTGTCAGTCGGCGGTCTGGCTGGCGATCATCATCATAGCGCCAGTGAAATGGCCAGAGCAGCAACGCCAACGCCCAGCACATGAACGCGCCGGCGATCAATCCGCCTTGCCAGCCACTGACTGCGACGGCCCAGGGCAGGAACAGGCCAGCAAACATGCCGCCGAACGGCACGCCTGTCTGCTTGATCGAGAACACCAGCGGCGCTGCCTTGACGGAGGCAAACCGCGACAGAATATGGCTGGAGGCCGGCGTTGACGGCCCCATTCCCATGCCCAGAAAAAACGCTGCCACCGGAAACAGCCACAGCCAACCTAGTCCGCACAGCAACATGCCCAGCCCGGACATCGTTAGGCAGAACTGGCTGACTCGGAACGCCCCAAACCGCAGGATAAACCCGCCGCTCGCGACTGCCGTGGCGATGCCAACGGCGAACAGGCACGATGTGAAAACGCCCAGCCAGCCGGGATTGATCTGGAACGCGTCCGAGATCGGCGGCAGCAATACTGGCACAGCATTGGTGGCAAACGTAATCAACGTCTGCTGCACCAGCATGGCGCTGGCGACGATGACGAGAGGGTTCATGAGAATATGCGTCCGCCCCCCTCAACAACGCTGTTCCCCGGCTTTGAGCTGGGGTCGCTAGTCGAGTTGAGTGTTAACCAGGTCGGAGCCAATGCTCGAAGGATGAGACCGACCCCGGATGCCCGCTCTGCGAGCTCCGGGGAACAGCAACCATTAACCCCGGCCATAGGTGCTGGGCACCACCTCAGTCGCGGTCGCGTCGCGACGGCCAAGCCAATAGGCCTGCTGGCTCGGCACGGTCTCTAAGTGGCCTTCAAAGCCCAACTTGCGCGCCGCATCCATTGGCCAGTTCGGGTTGTAGAGAATCTCGCGAGCCAGGGCGATGATGTCCGCCTGGCCTTTCTGCAGGATTTCCTCCGCCTGCTCCGCATGCACGATCAGGCCGACAGCCATAGTCATGATATCGGCCTCGCGCCGGATCTTGTCGGAATAGGGCACCTGATAGCCATAGGAGGGCGCAAATTCGGTCGGGCTGCCCTGCATGCCACCGCCGGAGCAGTCAATCACGTCCACGCCCAGTGCCTTCACCTGCTTCGACAGGCGCACACTGGCGTCCAGATCCCATCCGGCCCGATCCTCGCACGAGAGGCGCAGGAACAGCGGCTTGTCGTCCGGCCAGTGCGCCCGCACGCTTTCCACAATTTCAGAGCAGAAGCGCATGCGGTTCTCTTCAGAGCCGCCATATTCGTCGTTGCGTAGGTTCGCCATCGGGCTAAGGAATTGGTGGATCATATAGCCGTGTGCGCCGTGGATTTCGAACACGTCAAAGCCGCATTCGTTGGCCCGGCGGGCCGACTGGCCCCACATCTCCACCAGATCTTTGACTTCCTGGTTGGTGAGCGCGCGCGGTGTTGGGTCCGTCGGGCTAGCCGGTTCTGCGCTAGGGGCTACGAGTTCCCAGCTATCCCAGTAGGCTTGATCGACGCCGGGGTTCTCGGTCAGCGGCGCGCCGCCCTCCCAGGGGCGAAAGCGTTTGGCTTTGCGGCCCGAATGGCCGATTTGGATGGCCGCGACGCTGTCGTGCGACTTGATGAAGTCCGCCAGTTTCTTGACGCCCGGAATGAACTTGTCGTCCCACAAAGCCAGATCACCGACCGTGCCACAGCCGCGGCGGTCGCATTTGGTGCTCTCGACGAAGGTCAGGCCAGCACCACCGGCGGCGAACCGGCCCACATTCATCAGGTGCCAGTCGGTGGCGAAGCCGTGGTCGGAGGCATACTGGTGCATTGGCGCCACACAGACGCGGTTTTTCATGGTGACGCCGCGGATGGTCAACGGCTCGAACAATTTTGGGATAGCCATGGTGATCGCTTTCGCAATAGGGGCGGGCCGCGGCTTGGATCGCGGCAGATGGTCTATTCATAAGGACCAAGGGCCCCCTCGCCTAGCCCCATTGGGTTGCGGACAATGCAGCCGGAGACGACGGCAACTCACGACCGACACCGACTAAGTTTCGCAAACCCCGTTGCCATCGCGGTACTATATGATTTACGTTTGGATGACGATGGTCGTTACTGGCAGGGTAAATTTCATGCTGACAATTTTGCGCTAAAGCTTGGTTCTATTCGGTAATTGACGGTGTGCCGGACAAACTCAACCTGTCGCTGTTTCAGATTGGCGGCGGAGGGGCAGGCTCATCCATACTCAAGCTTGTCTTCAACACCCCGGGGGTAATCGGCGGCGGATTGGGCGACGTTGGCTTGCTTGGCGAACCACCCCGCGCTCGTGCGGATTTGGGCGACACCAAAATTGTGTGATAGTATTGCGAGGCAATAATCCAATTGCGTCCGTAAACACTATAACCAAGCAGGTGGAATAAATGACAGCTTTCGATAACGCCCAAAAATTCTTCGATGCTTGCGAGACAGGTAAAGGCTGGGATGGTTGCAAAGCCCATGTCGCTGCCGGCGCATCATTTGCCTGCCAGGCAGCCACACTGGCCGATGTCAAATCGGTGGAGGTCTATTGCGAGTGGATGAAGGGCCTGGTTGATGGCCCACTGCCGGACGGACGCTACGTCCTACATGCAGATTCATGGGATGAGGCCAACAGCACTGCCACGTTTGTCGCCACATTCCACGGCACACACACTGGCGAGGGCGGCCCGGTGCCCGCCACCAATAAGGCAGCTGCTTCTGAATATGTCTATGCCATCAAGATGGATAGCGCCGGCAAGGTCGCGCAGATGACCAAGATCTGGAACGACGGCTATGCCCTGGCCCAGCTCGGCTGGGTCTGACGTTTGATACCTGGCCGACGCTGCCCTGCTGTGAGGGCTGTGCCGGCCGGTTCACCAATTTGAAAGGGCAAGCCTGTGGCAAATTCGGTGGAGACTGAAACTCCAAATGCTGGCGAGGCGGCCTACTGGACGTCCCGGAGCGGCCAGAAATGGGTCGACTACCAACAATCGCTGGACCGCCTGTTCTCTGAGGTCGCAGAGCTGCTGATCCGCGAGGCAGCACCTGGCTCAGGCGAATCTGTCCTCGATTTGGGATGCGGCACCGGCGCGACGAGCCTGGCGCTTGCTTCGTGCGTTGCCCCGGGAGGGGATGTTGTCGGTATCGATATTTCCTCGCTATTGCTGGGTATAGCGCGCGATCGCGCGGCTGCTGCCGAATGCGCGAATGTGCGGTTCGTCGAGGCTGATGCACAGACCCACGCGTTTGAACCAGGAAGGTTTGATCTGCTGGTCTCACGGTTCGGGTCAATGTTTTTTGGTGGACCAGTAGAGGCATTCGAAAACATGCGCACGGGGCTGCGGTCGGGCGGACGGGTGTACCTCGCGGCATGGGCGCCTGTCAGCAATAACCCCTGGTTTGCGATAGCAGGTGAAGCGGCAATGGCCAGGCTTGGTAGCGTACCGAAAGCGGAGCCGAACACGCCTGGGCCGTTCGGCTTCGCCAATCGCGATTACGCATCTGGGATCCTGCGAGACGCTGGGTTTGCCGACATCGCCGTCGATGCCGTGACGGTTGAATTGGTGGCACCCGATAGTCCATCCGAAGCCGCTGAACTCGCCTGCAACGTCGGCCAAGCGGTGCGGATTATTGCTGCCAAGAACGGCACTGCGGAAGACGCTGCGGCAATCGCAGATGCGGTGGCCGCAACTCTATTGGCTTACCAAACGTCCAACGGCATCCGCATTCCCGCAATGATCAACCTGATTTCGGCGCGCTGCCCCTAGGCGATTAGACACTAGGGGCGAGGGGCGTCACCCCACATCCAACCGCCAGGCCTTGCCGTCGGTCTTCAGATACCCCGCCGTCGGCGTGTGGAAGTGGGTGCCGATCACCAGGGTCAGCGTCTCCGCCAGGCGCTTGTACATATCCACCCGCGTGGCATAGCCCTGCGGCACGTCCCAGTCGGGCGCACTCGGCCATTCCGGGTGAGCGAACTGGCAAGGGTGGTGCAGGAAGTCGCCGGTGATCAGCGCACTCTGGCCCTCGCTCTCGATCATGACGCTGTGGTGGCCGGGTGTGTGACCGGGCGTTGGGATCAGGCGCACTTCCGGGCAGATCACATGATCCTGGCTGATCAGCTTTTGCAGGCCAGCCTCGACGATGGGCGTCACCGAGTCGGTCATCACCTGGCTCTGGCCTTCGCGGTCGTGGGTCATCCAGTGATTATATTCGACCTCGCCGAATAAGTATTCCGCGTTCTTGAATGTGGGCACCCACTTGGCACCGTCCCACTTGGTGTTCCAGCCCACGTGATCAATGTGCAGGTGGGTGCAGAGCACCGTATCGATGCTGTCCGCTGGATAACCGGCGTCTGCCAAGTCTTGGAGGTAGGCCGTCTGCAGGTTGTTCCACACCGGCACCGCCCGTTCCTTGTCATTGCCGATGCAGGTGTCGACGATGATCTTGTGATCTGGCGTTTCAATGATCAGTGAGTGGATCGCACCGCGCAGCCTGCCATCAGCGCTGGCAAAGTGCGGGAATAGCCAGCCAATATCCTGCACCTTATCGCGGGTTGCATCCGGGATAATGCGGGACATGCCGCCGGTCGCTTCAATCTCAACGATCCGGGTGATTTTCACGGCGCCGATGCGCCAGACTTCGCCGACCATGGGATTTCCCTCGTGGTTTTGGTATGATTGGCTTCAGAGTATATCGGCCTCGCAGTTCCGCGCCATCGCCGATTTGCATTCCGCCCTGAGTTGAGGAGGCCCAGCGTCTCATGGCCGACGTCATCAACCTGAACCGCGCTCGCAAGGCCAAGGCCAAAGCGGAGAAAAAGGCGACCGCTGCCACTAACCGCGCCAAACACGGCCGCACCAAGGCGGAGCGCGTGAAAGACCAGGCGGAAGCAGAGAAAGTCCGGACTATGCTAGATGGTGCCAAGCTTGAAGACGACTAAACCCTGGTCTTGTTGAAATTAGGCTTTTGGCCGCTGCCATAGCGTTGCAATGCGCCCTCCGGCCCGACCGCGTTCGGGCGTTGGAAGATCCAGTTCTGCCAGGCAGTGAGTCGAGCGAAGATTTTGGTTTCCATTGTCTCCGGCCCCGCGAAGCGCAGGTTGGCTTCCAGGCCGGTCATCGCGTCGGGGGAAAAGCTGGCGCGCTCTTCCAGGAAAACGCGGATTTCGTCCTCCCAGTCGATGTCGTCATAGGCGAAGGTGACGAGGCCGCACGCATCCGCCGCCTCTGCATCCATCGCCTCGCCAATAGAGGCCTCTGCCGCGGCCAAACTCTCTGGATCACCCAGGAAACGTGTGGCTAACCGCGAGAGGCCGTTGGCCATCGGCATCGCGCCGAAATTGCTGGTCGACAATGTCATGGTGGCTTCCGGTCGGTTGTCGCCTTCCAGGCCACCGATCAGCATGTAGGCCCGGTCGCTGGCAAAGGCCAACTCCGCCAACAGGCCAGCAAAACACGAGCCCGGGCCGATCAATGCCACCAGGGATCGAGAGGTCACGTCCAGCCGCTTGAATACCCGCTTCCAATAGTGCCGGATTTCCGCCGCCAGCCAATCGCCAGCCGCTGCCTCGCTTGCCAGGAAGGCGTCGTGCGACAGCACCAGCGCTGGGTCGCCCTGCGTCTCCAGCAGCCAGACGCCGATCTCCGGGTCGTTCATCCGCAATTGCAGGATCGCATCGTCCAGAGCCCTCGCCGCGGCCAGGCTCCAGCTTGCAGCACCCTCTGCATGTAGCGCAGCCGCTTCTGCTGGCGGAGTTGCGGTGGGGCCGGACAGGGTCAGGCGTGCAGTGCCAGCAGTACGATCGACTTCGACGCTCAAATGCGGATAAGTCAGCGCGTCTTCCGTGACCGTGCGCTCCAGCGGTGGCAATAGAACACCAGCACCCTGATTGGGCCGCGTGGAGGCCAGCGCCAGGGCCTCAACCTTCGCAGCCACCGCGGCGTCGAAGCCTGAGCGCGGTGCGATCTGATCCACCAGCCGCCACTCCACGGCGCGCTTGCCTCTGATGCCTTCTTCGGTCGTCGAGAACACATCGGCGCGGTCGCGGCGCACGTGGCGCTTGTCCACCACTCGCGTCAGCCCACCTGTGCCCGGCAGCACGCCCAACAGCGGCACCTCCGGCAACGAAACTGAGGAGGTGCCGTCATCCACCAACAGAATCTCGTCGCAAGCCAGAGCCAACTCATAGCCGCCGCCAGCGCAGGCCCCATCCACGGCAGCCAAGAATTTCAGGCCAGAGGATTCGCTAGCCTCCTCCATCGAATTGCGGGTTTCGTTGGTGAACTTGCAGAAATTGACCTTATGCGCATGGCTAGCACCGGCCAGCATGCGGATGTTGGCACCAGCGCTAAACACCCGCGCCTTGGCAGAGCGCAGCACGCAAACCTTGACCGTCGGATGCTCAAACCGCAGCCGTTGCAGGGCGTCGGCCAGTTCGATGTCAACGCCCAGATCATACGAGTTCAGCTTCAACTCATAACCGCCCATCAGCCCGCCATCCTCGGCGAAATCCAGCCACAGCGTTGCTTGTTGGCCATCAATCTCTAGCCGCCAATGTTTGTATTGAGCGGGGGTAGTCTGACAATCAATATGCATGACAATCCGTTGCAGTTTCGGGTGGGCAGGGAAACAGGGCCGGGGAACTGGGCCGGTATACCCTGTTTCTCGATCCAGGTCAGGGCCAGATTTTTTTTCTGCGTATTGACTTAGGTCAGATGGCAGCTGCCCAATGCCGCCTATCTAAGATGCATTGAAGCCACGAAATTTGGGCTAAAGAAGGAGGCTGCTCTCATGACCATTCGTACAGTTCTGACGATGCTAGAAGGTGCCGACAGTGATGTTGTGGACCTAGCGGCCGCGGGCCAGTTGGTGAAAGCCTTCCCTGCGCATGTCGATCTTCTGCATGTGCGCCGCGATGCTCGCAGCGTCATGCCCATGGTCGGCGAAGGATTGTCCGCCGACTTGATCGACATGGTGCAAAACCAGGTCGCAGAGGAAGAAGAAGGCATCGCCGCCAGTTGTCGCGATGTCTTTGGTCGTTGGTGTACCAGCGGCAACATCCCGCTGGTGTCCGACCCAACCGCTGATGGCAAGGCGTCGGCACGCCTCGTCGATGTCACTGGCGAGACCGCGTCAATGGTGGCGACGCTGGGGAAGCTGGCGGACTTGATCGTTTTGCCTGCCCCGTCACTGGACCGGGGTGGTCTGTCGCCGGCGGCAGAGGCCGCACTCTACGACACGGGTCGACCTGTGCTGTTCTCACCGCGCAAGGAATTGAAGAGCCTGGGCAAGCGGGTGTCGGTGTTCTGGAATGATACAGTCGAGGCCAGCCGGGCCGCGCAGGCCGCAATGCCATTCCTGAAACAGGCTGAAATTGTGCAGATTACAGCTGTGGACGATGACTCTGTGGATCCGGAGATGGTCAAGGCCTTTGCGGCATCGCTCGCCTGGCATGGCGTCAATGCGTCTGCACGCCTGGTGGAGGCCGATGGACGCTCCGCTGCCGTTGCGTTGATCGATGCTGCTTGGGAGATCGAGGCCGACCTGATCGTGATGGGGGCCTTCAGCCATTCGCGTCTGCGCGAAATGATCCTGGGCGGTGTGACTCGCCACATTTTGCAGGTCGCTGGCAGACCTGTGCTAATGATGCACTAACGGCCCGAGCAGAGCCCGGCCCTCAACGTAGGGCCGGGTTACTTGCTGTCAGAGAAAACCCAGCAACCTAAGCGCCAGCGCTAACGTGCTGAGCCAGCCGACCAAAAAGGCCAGCGTGCGCAAGACGGGAATGCCCAGCGTGTAGACCAAGACATAGGCGATCCGCGACAGGCAGAACGCGGCGGCGGCCATAGCGGTCAGCTCGTCAGTCGCGCCGGCTACGACGACTGCAACGCAGAGCGGCCCGAATACAGCCAGGTTCTCGACACAGTTGTAGTGTGCGGCCTTCATGCGGACGGCCCAAGCCGATTGAGCCGTGTCGTTGTTCTGTGGGTTGCCGAATGATTTGCCGATGCCAGCGGTGAGCAGGCGATCCGTTACGTAGGGCAGCGACGTCACGGCCATCACGATGCCGGTGACGGCTAGCCACCAAAATTCCACCGCAATCATATTTGCTTCGGTCATCGCGCGAACCTCCTCAATGGGTTGCAGAGGGCAAATTGAACCACGAATGGACGGGCTATGCAACGCAAATGGCCCAATTGCCCGCCCATCATTCCTAGGCATGCATGCGGTAGACATCAGCCTTGCGTGTCTGGGCCTTGACCAACCCCCGCGATTAGGGACTAACCTAGAGCCTCTCTGTTTTTCCGTTGTTCCGTGAGCAAACAATGGCCGACCTTTCTGCATTGAAGGCGATTGTTGGACCGAAAGGCTGGTCCGACGATCCCAACACTCTTGCCCCGCTGCTGGTAGAGCCCCGTGGGCTCTATGAAGGCGCGTCGCCGCTGCTGCTGCGCCCGGAGACGACCGCGCAGGTCGCCGCCATCGTGGGCGCGTGCCGAGCCGCCGGTATCGCTCTGGTGCCACAAGGCGGCAATACCGGCCTGTGCGGCGGCGCCTCGCCCGATGCGGACGGCAGCCAAATCCTGTTGTCGCTCAGCCGTATGAACAAAGTACGAGCGCTGGATGCACTGGATTACACCGTTACGGTGGAGGCCGGATGTGTGCTGCAGAATATTCAGCAGGCGGCCAGTGATGTGGACCGGCTGTTTCCGCTGTCGCTGGGCGCAGAGGGCTCGTGCCAGATTGGCGGTAATCTCTCAACGAACGCCGGCGGCATCAACACGCTGCGCTATGGCAATGCGCGCGACCTGGTGTTGGGGCTGGAGGTGGTGTTGCCCGACGGCCAGATCTGGAACGGCTTGCGGCTGCTGCGCAAAGACAACACCGGCTATGATCTGAAGCATTTGTTCATTGGCGCGGAAGGCTCGCTCGGCATTATCACCGCCGCGACGCTGAAGCTGTTTCCCAAGCCGCGGGAGGAAGTCACGGCGATCGCCGCGGTGCGCGATGTGCCAGGTGTGATCGAACTGCTCTCCCGCCTGCGCCTCGCCACGGGCGATCAAGTGACGGCGTTTGAGTTTATGGAGCGCTTCGGCATCGACCTGGCGATCAAGCACGTGCACGGCGTGCGTGATCCGCTGTCGGACCGGTATGAGCATTACGCCCTCATGCGCTGCTCTGCTGGCCGCGAGAATGCCGGCCTGCGGGAGTGTGTCGAGGAGACGTTGGGCCAAGCTATCGAAGAAGGCCTGGTGCTGGATGCGGCCCTGGCCGAAAGCGAGCAGCAGGCGAAGGATTTCTGGCGCATCCGCGAAGGCATCGTCGAAGGCCAGATCCCAGAAGGCGGCAGCATCAAACACGACATCTCCGTGCCGGTCTCCAAAGTGGCGGAGTTCATTGCGCTGGCTGACGTGGCCGTTGCCAAAGCGATTCCCGGCTGCAGGCCCTGTGCATTCGGCCATGCTGGTGACGGCAACATTCATTACAACGTCAGCCAGCCCGTCGATATGGATAAGCAGGTCTATCTGGCAAAATGGAAAGACCTGAACCACGTGGTGCACGAGATCGTGCTGGCGCTGCATGGCTCAATCAGCGCTGAGCACGGCATAGGCAAGCTAAAACGCGCCGAGCTCGCCGAGGTGAAAAGCCCGGTGGAGATGGACCTGATGCGCGCAATTAAGGACATCTTTGATCCGGGTAGACTGATGAACCCTGGCAAGGTTGTTTGAGGCGGGCCGACTTGTGACGGCCCTGTTCTCAGAACCTCACCCCCGCGCTTTGGCCAGATACTGAGCGGCCCCTGCCCCCAGCAGCCGCGGCAGGTGGTTGTAGATGTAGAGGCAGCCGTTTGCGATTGCTTCCGGTAGGGCCTCGGTGGTGGCGGGCATGCCGGGGGCTTTGCTGGAAGCGCGGATTTTGGTGAGGGTCTCGGCTATGGCTTCGGCAACCGGTGGGGCTTTGGGGTTGCCGGGGAAGCCCAGAGATTGGGAGAGGTCGGAGGGGCCGATGAAGACCACGTCTATGCCGGGCACGGTCAGTATTTCCTCGACGTTCGGCAGGGCCTCACGGTCCTCAATCTGAATGCAGACCAGCGAGTTCGCGTTCGCATCTGCTACAAAGTCTGTCATCTTTGCACCCATCCCCCAGCGGTCCGGCCGTGTGCCGGCGGCGAGGCCGCGGCTGCCCTCTGGCCCGAACTTGACGGCAGCGACCGCGCGTTCTGCATCGGCGCGGGTGATGATGTGGGGGATTTGGACGCCTTTGACGCCGCGGTCCATGACCGCCTGAATATCCGCACTGGCATTGCTGCGCGGGCGGGCAATCGCCGTGATACCGACAGCGTCAGCAGCCATCGCCATTAGCTCCAGGTCTGCGAGGCCGATGGAGCCGTGCTCGCAATCCAGCAGCACCCAGTCAAAACCCGCATGGCCGATCATCTCCACGATTTGCGGTGAGGAGAACATGACGGAGACGCCGAGGGCGGGCTCGCCGCGGGCAATTTTGGCTTTCATCAGGTTGTGCATTTGGCGGAACTTTCTCATTGCTAGCAGCCGAATTGTGTGCCGCAAATTCTAGCACTTTATGGAGAGGGGCTGGCAGCTTTGCTTTTGGGCGGTTAGAGTTTTGGCCAACGACCATCAACTCCAGAGGAAACTGCCCATGTCCGGCTCCCGCGTATTGCTTGATGTCCAAAATGGCATTGCAACAATGACCCTGAACCATCCGGAGGCGCTGAACGCCTTTGGCTATAAGCTGAAGCAGGATATGAGCGTCGCGCTTGATCAGCTGGATGCGGCGATTGCTGACCGCTCTGCCCGCTGCCTGGTGATCACAGGTGCGGGCCGCGGGTTTTCGTCCGGGGCGAACCTGAACGACCCAGATAAGCCGCCGCGCGACCGTGAGGCAGAGGCGCGGGGCGAGGCGCAGACAGAGCTTGAGTCATGGTACAACCCGACGCTGATCCGCCTGCGCGAACTGTCGATCCCGACGGTTGCTGCGATCAACGGGGTCGCTGCCGGTGTCGGCATGAGCCTGGCGCTGTCGTGTGATTTCAAAGTGATGGCCAAGTCTGGCTTCTTCTTGCAGGCCTTCGCCCGCATCGGCCTGGTGCCGGACGGCGGCTCGTCCTGGATCCTGCCGCGGTTGATCGGCATGAGCCGGGCCATGGAACTCTCCATGCTGGCGGAGCGGCTGCCGGCGGAGAAAGCGGCGGAGTGGGGCATGATCAACAAGGCGGTCGAGGACAATGCGGTCATGGATGAGGCGCTGGCGTTCGCCCGTCGGCTGGCTGATGGACCGATGGCGCTGGGTCTGATCCGGCAGATGTATTGGGCCAGCCTGGAAAACAATTATGCTGACCAGATGCAACTGGAGTCCGACCTTCAGAAAAAGGCAGGCTTGAGCAAGGACAATGAGGAAGGCGTCGCCGCCTTCCGCGAAAAGCGCGACGCCAAGTTCATAGGAGCATAACCCAAATGACCAACGGAATTCGAGGCAAGGTGGCCATCGCCGGCATAGGCGAGACCACCTATTATAAGCACGGCCAAGCGCCCGACAGCGAGTTCAAGCTGGCGCTGATGGCTATCCTGGCGGCGGCGGAAGACGCCGGCATCGACGCCCGCGAAATCGACGGCTTCTGCTCCTACTCTAACGACCGCAACGAGCCTTCGCGCTTGTCGGCGGCGCTGGGCATCAAGGACCTGAAGTATTCTGTGATGCAATGGGGCGGCGGCGGGGGCGGTGGCGCTGCTGCGGTTGGCACGGCGGCGGCGGCGATTGCCGCTGGCTACGCCGATTGCGTCGTCGTGTTCCGATCCCTAGCGCAAGGGCAATTCCAGCGCTTTGGCGCAGCGGCTCCGGCGAAGACGGTGCAGGGCGATAACGCCTACCTCTTCCCCTACGGCCTATTCTCGCCGGCACAGCGGTTTGCGATGAAGACCATGCGCTTCATGCACGACCACAAGATTGAGCGCCCGGCGCTGCGCGCGCTGTCGATGGCCAGCTATCATCATGCCCAGGCCAACCCGCGCGCTGTCATGCATGGCCGTCCGCTGACGGAGGAAAAGTACGACAACTCCCGCTGGATCGTTGAGCCCTTCCGGCTGTTCGATTGCTGCCTGGAGAATGACGGCGCTGCGGCGCTAATCCTGGTGTCGGCAGAGCGGGCCAAGGACATGCAGCACAAGCCAACCTATCTGCTGGGAGCGGCCCAGGGCTCTGAGTATCGCAATGCAGCGCCGGCGCACAACGCGCCAACCTATGCCAGCTCTAGCTTTACCAGTGTCGCGCCGCGCCTCTATGAGAATGCGGGCATCAAGCCGGGCGATGTGGATGTGGTGCAATCGTACGAGAACTTCACCGGCGGCGTTCTGATGAGCCTGGTTGAGCACGATCTGGTCAAAGCCGAGGAAGCCAACGAGTTCTTGAAGTTGGAAAACCTGGTGGCGGACGGCGGCAAGCTGCCGCTCAACACATCCGGCGGCAATCTGGCGGAGTGCTACATGCACGGCTTAGAATTGCAGATTGAGGCGGTGCGGCAGATACGTGGCACCTCCACCGCGCAGGTGCCAAAGGTGGATGTTTCTCTTGTCTGTGCCGGGCCGATGGTGACGCCGGTGTCCAGTTGCGTATTCGGATCGGAGGCAACCCTATGAGCCAGTCGTATCTGCCAGAAGGCCTGCCAGCGCCGATACCCGAGGGCGACGGTCTTTCCACCCCCTATTGGGAGGGGCTGAAAGCCGAAAAGCTGATGGTGCAGAAGTGCAATGGCTGCGGCACGCACCAGTTTGGTCCGGAGTGGATCTGCCACAAGTGCCATTCGTTCGACATCAGCTGGGTCGAGGCCGAGGGCAAAGGCACGATCTACTCGTGGGAGCGTGCATGGCACCCAGTGCATCCGGCCCTGCGCGCCCGAGAAGAGCCATATATCGTTGTGCTGGTGGAACTAGCTGGCGCCGGCAATGTGCGGATGATCGGCAATCTGATGGGCGATCCGCACCAGGACGTGGTGATCGGCTCCAAGGTCGAGGTGGTGTTTGAGCATCACAGCGACAACGATCCGGCCTATACGCTGGCGCACTGGAAAGTAGTGTAACAGACAGCCTGCTGTGTCACTGGTTTTGGGGCTGGGGCGTCCGTATGGCGTCCCAACCCTTTTTTTTCGCCCATTTCTGCGTAACCCTCACCCAATCGGTTTCTTGGGCTAGGAATGGACTTGACTCGAATAGTGATTAATGAATATTTTCAAAAAAATTCATTAATCACTATTCTATAGAGAGCCGAGCCCATGGCAGATGATCTCAACACTGAAGCGCCACTGGCAGTTGGAACTGGCAAGGCTCAGCGCCTCGCCAGCCTGATTGTGGCGATGCGCTGGGTCTGGCCGGTGGTGACGTTGGCCCTGTTAGCTGTGGCGTTTATCGGCCTTACCAAGATCAGCTTTGACCCCAGCGCGCGCCAGTTTTTCTCCGAGGAAAATCCGGATCGCGTTGCACTGGATGCCTTCGAGGCGGAGTTCTCCAAAGACGATAATGTGATGATCGTGCTGGTCCCAAAGGATGGCGACGTCTTCACACCGGAAATGCTGGCGCTGCAAGGCCGGATTACCGAGTGCGCCTGGCAATTGCCCTATGTGCGCCGGGTCAATTCGCTGACCAACTTCCAGAATACGTCGGCCGAGGGCGACGACATGCTGGTGCGGGATCTGGTGCCAGACCTCCCCTATGGCGCCCAACAGCCAGGTGCCGCGTGCGATCTGGCCTCGGTTGATGCCAGTGCTGTATCGCCTGAGACCGCGGCTGCTGCGCGGGAGATCGCGACAAGTCGGGTGGAATTGGTCAACAGCATGACCTCCGCCACCGGCCATGTGGCCCAGGTTCAGGTGCTGTTCAAGCTGCCGCAAGTCGACAAAGCCGTCGAAGTGCCGACGGTGGTGCGCGAGGCATTCGTCCTGCGCGATGCCATTGAGGCAGCCTACCCGAATGTTGACGTAAAGCTTTCAGGCAGCACGGTGATCAACAATCAGTTTGCCGTTTCGGGTGCTGAAGACGGCTCAACCCTGACGCCGGCGATGTTTATCGCGATCCTGCTCATTGTCGGGCTGATGCTGCGCAGTGTGGTTGGCGTGGCGATGACTTTGATTGTGATCGTGGTTTCGGCGCTCTGTGGCATGGCCTCGCTGGGCTGGACCGGCACGGCGTTGAACTCTGTGACCATCCTGGCACCGCTGATGATCTCCATCCTGGCAGTGGCGAGCGCGGTGCATGTGCTGGCTAGCGTGCGCCAGACGATGGCGGAGACGGCAGACCGCAAGGAATGGGCCCGGCGGGCCTTGTCTGAGCATATGGCGGCAATCTCTGTCGCCTGCATCACGACGGCCATCGGCTTTTTCTCGCTGAACTTCTCGATCTCACCGCCCTTCCGCGAGTTGGGTAATGTGGTCGGTTTTGGCGTGCTGGTATCGTGGTTCCTGAACCTGACCCTACTGCCGGCAATGATCACCTTCCTGCCGATGAAGCAGCGCCAGGATACGTCGTCAGCGCGCAAGTGGATGGTGGCGTTGGGTGAGTTCGTTGTGGTGAACCACAAGGCGGTGCTGCCGGTCTCGCTGTTCGTTGTTGCCGGGCTGGGCTTTGGTGTGACCAAACTGGTCGCCGAAGACGACTTCATCCGCTATTTCGACGAACGGTATGAGTTCCGCACCGACACGGACTTTATTGAGGAGAACCTGACCGGATTGAACCTGCTGGAATGGCCTGTCGATTCCGGCGAGGACCAGGGGATCAACAATCCTGACTATCTGGCCAAGGTTGCCGCCTTTGCCGATTGGTTGCGGGCACAGCCGGAGGTAACCTATGTCCGCAGTGTCACCGACACAATCAAGCGCCTGAACATGAACATGCATGGCGATGACCCGGCCTATCTGCGGCTGCCAGAAACGCGAGAAGAAGCCTCGCAATATCTGTTCCTCTATGAGCTGTCGCTGAACTATGGCATGGACTTAACCGACCAGATCAACGTCACCCGCTCTGCCTTGCGGATCAACGCGGCGATGCCGTTTGTGACGACGGAGCAAATGCGGGGCATCATGGCCCGAGCGGATGCTTGGTTCGCCGCGAACGCGCCTGAGTTGCAGACGACGCCGACGGGACTCAGCTATGTGTTCTCGCTGATCTCTCACCGGGATGTGCGGGCAATGTTGAGCGGCACGGTGGTGGCGCTGGTGCTGATTTCCGGCGTGATTCTGCTGGTGCTATGGGATTGGCGCATAGGCCTGATTTCTCTGGTGCCGAATCTGGTGCCGGCGCTGATGGGCTTTGGCCTGTGGGGTTATAGCGTTGGCTATGTCACCTTGGCGATTGCCGTGGTGATTGCGGCAACGCTGGGCATTGTCGTCGATGACACGGTGCATTTCCTGATGAAGTACAAGACTGCCCGGCGCAAAGGCCTCTCCCCAGAGGATTCGGTGCGCTATGTGTTTGACCGGGTCGGTATGGCCCTGCTGGTGACAACACTGGCATTGGTCGCTGGCTTCTTTGTGCTGTCGTTCAGCGGTTTTGCCGTGAATGGCGATCTGGCCAAGCTGACGCTGATCACGATTGCCTTTGCGCTGATAGCGGACTTCTTCTTGCTACCGGCGCTGCTAATCCCCCTCGACAACATGTCACGAAAGACGGGAGCCAAGATGATGACGAATGGTGTTGCGAAAAAAGGTGCCGCGGCTGTCGCCGTACTGGTGACTGCGGCTGTCGTTGCGCTCTTGAGCGGAAAAGCGGAAGCGCAGACGGCTGAAGCAAAAGGCCTGGCGATTGCGGTTGAGGCGGACAAACGCGATTTGGGCTGGGGCGACCAGACGGTGAATGGCGCGATGGTATTGCGCGATGCCCGCGGCACCGAAAGCCGCCGGGAGTTTCGGTCGCTGAATTTGGAGGATCAGTCTCCTGGAAATGGCGATAAGGGCATCATCGTCTTCAGCACACCGCGTGATATCCGTGGCACTGCCTTGCTGACCCACTCCAAGATCGAGCCGGCAGATGATGACCAATGGCTGTTTTTGCCTGCCATCAAGCGGGTGAAGCGCATTTCTTCATCGAACCGCACCGGCAAGTTCGTATCGTCAGAGTTCTCGTACGAGGATTTGGGCAGTCAGGAGGTTGGTGACTATGACTACAAACACCTCAAAGATGAGCCGTGCCCGGGTGAGGCAGGCCTGACTTGCTTTGTGGTCGAGAGCTATCCAAAAAACCCGCGGTCTGGCTATTCTAAGCGGGTCGGATGGATTGATACGGACCATTATCGCCTATACAAAATCGACTTTTACAATCGCCGCGGTGAACAGGAAAAGACTCTGACCTTCGCTGGCTATAAGCAGTATCTGAACCAGTATTGGCGGGCTGACGTGCTGCGAATGGAAAACCAGCAGACCGGCAAATCCACTGATCTGGTCTGGGAGAATTACGAATTCCGCACTGGCCTGAAGGAGCGCGATTTCGACAGCCAGGTGCTGCCGCGTATGGCGCGTTAGGGTGATGTGGCGGAGAATTGCGCTCGCCAGTCTGGCCCTGTGTGCCGCTGCGCCGGCTTCTGCTGAAAAACCGACGGGCGGGCTTGTGCCAGGCCATTGGGAATTCTTTGGCCAGGCAGAGGTGGAGCTGACGGCGTTTGCAGAATCACCAGCCTTTGCCGGTCAGGCCCACCATGATGCCTCTGTCGCCTTGCGGCCCACGCTGTTGGCCGAATGGCTGGATGGTAATCTGGCGTTCAAGCTAACGCCGTTCCTGCGGTTGGACGCCGCCGACGACCGCCGCACCCACTTTGACGTGCGCGAGGCCAAACTGGACTATCGCACGGATAACTGGGCCTTCACGGTAGGCGCGGATTTCGTTTTCTGGGGCAAGACCGAGGCGGTGCATCTGGTTGATATCATCAACAGCGATGACGGCGTTGAAAGTCTGGACCTGGAGGATAAGCTCGGTCAGCCGATGCTGCGGGCGACGCGCTTCAGCGATTTTGGCGCGTTCTCACTCTATTACCTGCCGTATTTCCGCAAACCGACTTTTCCTGGCGTGGACGGGCGGTTGCGTGGGCAATTGCCGGTGGATATGGGCGCTGTGGACTTTCGCAACGATGGCGACGAGTGGGCGCCATCTTTCGCACTGCGCTGGGCGCATGTCATCGGCGACGTGGATTTCGGGATCTCCGGCTTTTATGGCACCAGCCGCGATGCGGCGTTCGAGCCAACGAACTTTACCGCTCTGGGCCAGCCAACCGCGTTGAAACCGGTCTATGACACGATTGCGCAGGTCGGCTTTGACGGCCAGTACACCAGCGATGCAACTTTGTGGAAGCTGGAGGCGATTGGACGGCAGGGCCAATTGGATCGCAATGGCGAGGCCACCAACTATGTGGCGATCACGGGCGGTCTGGAATACACACTGTTTGGCGTGGCGGATTCCAATGCCGACCTGGGACTGATCCTGGAAGGATCATGGGATAGCCGCGGCGACGCCGCACTGACGCCATTTGAGGAAGACGCCATCTACGGCATGCGCCTGGCGCTGAACGACGAGAGCGATACCTCTGTCCTGCTGATCGGTACTACCGACGTGGTGAGCGGCGGCACCTCAGTTCGGTTGGAGGCTGAGCGGCGCGTGTTCGGCAGTTGGAAGGCGGAGGTTGAAGCGCAGGTCTTCGTCAACCCGCAGCGCTCCGACTTAGAGTATGATTTGCGGCGTGACAGCTTTGTGCGGCTCAAACTGTCGTATTTTTGGTGAGCAGGGCGGACATGGTGCGCGTTCAGGTAACAGAGGCGGCGGACGAAACCCGCGACCAGATTGTGCGGCAGTCTACGGAGCTGTTCGCCCACTATGGCTATTCGAAAACAAATATCGGCGATATCGCCCAGGCGTGCGAGATGTCCGCCGGTAACCTCTACCGCTATTTCCGCAACAAGCAGGCCATTGGCCATGCGGTGGTCGGCAGTTTCTTTGACGAGTTGGATGCCTGCATTGAGCGCGGCCTCGACCCATCGGTGTCGGCTGAGGCACGTATCCGGTTCGCGATCACCGAGGGTGTGGCTCACACCGTGCAAGAATTGCGGCAAGCGCCAAAGATCGTCGAGCTGTCGGAGATGATTTGTGAAACTGACGAAGGCATGGCGGTGGTCGGTGCACACGTGCAACGCTACCTGGTGCGCCTGACCGCCTTGATCGAAGAGGGCGTGGCGAATGGCGAGTTCCGGGTAGCCAACCCGGCACTAGCGGCGCGGGCCGTACAGTTCGGCACAAAATTCTTTCACATCCCGTTCGCGATCGCTCAACACGGACTGGACCGGGTTGAGCCAGACCTGGCCGTGACGCTGGACCTGCTGTGCGCCGGGTTGCGTGGCAGTAACGGAGATTGATGTTCGCTTCCCGGCCGCCGCAGAGCGGTGAGCCGGGATCGCCATACCCTTCGAGCACCGCCGCCTGGGTGTTCGAAGGATGACACCGGCCCCGGATGGCGGCTCCGCCACCTCCGGGGAGCGCTTCTGCTATAGATTGATCACACCTGACTTGATCTCCCCTCACATCTGACCATATTGCGGTGCAATTCCATTTTTCATTGCAGGGGAAGCCGCATCATGAATGCCACCGCAGAGTCATCATCTGAGTCTATGGACTTCCAAGCCGAAGTCGGGCGACTGCTCGATCTGATGGTGCACTCGGTGTATTCCGAGAAGGAGGTGTTTCTGCGGGAGTTGATCTCGAATGCCTCTGATGCTTGCGACAAGCTGCGCTACGGCGCACTGACCGATGCCGCTTTGGCCGGCGAGGCGACGGATTTTCGCATTACGGTGCAGCCGGATAAAGACGCCCGCACCCTAACCTTGACTGACAACGGCATCGGCATGAGCCGGACGGAGTTGGTGGAGAATTTGGGCACCATTGCGCGCTCTGGCACGGCGGCGTTCGTCGAGCAGCTCTCCGGCGATGCCAAGCAGGATTCGGGACTGATCGGGCAGTTCGGCGTCGGCTTCTATTCTGCCTTCATGGTAGCCGAACGGGTGACCGTGGTCAGCCGCAAGGCGGGGGAGACAGTGGCCCACTCCTGGGAATCTGATGGCCGCGGCCGGTTCACCGTCGCGTTGGCCGAGCGAGAAGCGACCGGTACGACCATCACTATGCACCTGCGTGAGGGTGAGGATGAGTGGCTGGAGCCCCACCGCCTGCGCCAGATCATCAAGACATACTCCGACCATATCGCCATTCCGGTGGCCCTGATCGAAGATGCGGAGGCGGAACCGGAGACGGTGAATGCGGCCTCGGCTCTGTGGGCACGGCCCCGCAATGAGATCACGGAGGAGCAGTACAACGAATTCTACCACCATGTCGGCCATGCCATGGATGATCCGTGGGCAACGCTGCATTGGCGGGCAGAAGGCAATATCGAATACACCGGCCTGCTGTTTATCCCGAGCTCAAAACCGTTCGACCTGTTTCAGCCAGAGCGCAAGAACAGCCTGAAGCTGTATGTGCGCCGGGTCTACATCACCGAGGGCGTTGAGGAATTGCTGCCCGGCTGGCTGCGCTTCCTGCGCGGCGTCGTCGATTCGGAGGACCTGCCGCTGAATCTCAGTCGCGAGATGTTGCAGAACAACCCCGTTCTGCGCCAAATCCGCAACGGTTTGACCCGCCGCGTGATGAATGAGTTGCAGCAGAAAGCGGATAAGGACGCGGAGGCCTATGCCGACTTTTGGGAGAATTTCGGGCCGGTCGTTAAAGAGGGCCTTTACGAAGACGCCGCCCACAAAGATGCGCTGCTGAAACTGGCGCGCTTCCGCACCACAAAGGACGATGGCTGGGTCAGCCTGGCGCAATATGTGGAGCGGATGGCGGAGAACCAGACCGCGATCTACACCATCGCCGGCGACGATCTGGCGGCGCTGAAACGCTCGCCACAACTGGAGGGCTTCCGCGCCAAGGGGGGTGAGGTGCTGCTGCTGACCGACCCGGTGGACGAGTTCTGGACCTCTACCGTGCAGGAGTACGAAGGCAAGCCGCTGAAGAGTGTCACCCGCGCTGGTGCCGATCTCTCCGGGATCAAAGCCGCGGATACCGACGGGCCAAAAGACCAAGAGCCCGAGGGCGCTATCGGCGGCTTGATTGCAGCGGTGAAGCTGGCGCTGGGCGAGGCGGTAAAGGATGTGCGCGTCTCCGACCGTCTGACCGACTCCGCCTGCTGTCTGGTGGCGGATGAAAACGATATGGACCTGCACCTGGAGCGCCTGATGCGCCAACACGGGCAAAAGGTCGATAAAGCGCCGCGTATCCTGGAACTGAACCCGCGTCACAGCATGATCAAGCGGCTGTCCGATAGCGTCGACGCTGGGCCAGATGCGGTGGACCGGATGGAGGATTACGCCTGGTTACTGCTAGATCAGGCGCGGATTGTCGAAGGCGAAAGCCTGCCCGACCCCGTCGCGTTTGCCCAGCGCATGGCCAAGGTGATGGAGGCTTCAGCCGGCGAATAGCGGGAGCCTGGGCGATGTGTGGCCGGTATGTTTTTACCTCGACGGCTGATGCGATGCTCAAGCTGTTCGGGCTTAGCGTCGATGCCGCGCCGCCGGATCGCTTCAACATTGCGCCGGGTCAGTTCTCGCTGACGCTGCGCGCTGGGGAAGCGGGGCCAGTGCCAGCGACTGCACGTTGGGGACTGGTTCCGCATTGGGCCAAGGACCCAGCCATTGCCTACAAGATGATCAACGCCCGCAGCGAGACGGCGGCGGAAAAGCCGGCGTTTCGTGAGGCGTTGCAGCAGCGGCGCTGCCTGATCCCAGCCTCCGCGTTTTATGAGTGGCAGGGCGAGAAACCACCAAAGCAGCCCTACGCGATTTATGCGGAGGACCGGCAGCCATTTGCCTTCGCCGGCCTGTGGGAGCGCTGGGGCGACCCGGAGCAACCGCTGGAGACCTTCACCGTGCTGACCCGCGCCGCCGACCAGAGCATTTCCTGGCTGCATGCACGCATGCCGGTGGTGGTGAAGCCTGATAATTTTGACGACTGGCTCTCCGGGCCTGCACCGTTGGCGCAAGAGCTGCTGCGACAGCCGACGCCGTTTCAATGGGCAACACACCCCGTCTCAACCAAGGTGAATGGTGCACGAGCTGAGGGGGCGGATCTACTGGAACCGACGCCGTTGCAGCCAAGTCAGGGCAGCTTGTTCTGAGCCCCGCGCCACTGCTGCACTTGCACTTGGGCGGGTGCCAGTCCATCTTCTGGCTTCCAGATTTGCCACACAATGCGCATCGCCAACGATGCAAGGAATGCGATCTATGTTAGAGGCTCAACCTGCCGCAACCGGTTTGATATCCAACAGCAGCGACCAGACCTTCATGGTGGATGTCATCGAGGCCAGTAAAGATGTGCCGATTATCGTTGATTTCTGGGCGCCATGGTGCGGCCCCTGCAAGCAACTTGGCCCGGTCCTGGAAAAGGTGGTCAACGGTGCCGGCGGCAAGGTCAAACTGGTCAAAATCGATATTGATCAGAGCCCGCAGGTCGCCCAGCAACTGCGCATCCAGTCAATCCCGGCGGTCTACGCCTTCAAGGATGGCCGTCCGGTCGATGGCTTCATGGGCGCATTGCCGGAAAGCCAGGTGAAATCCTTTGTTGAGAAACTGGTGGGCGACAGTGTCGACTCGCCGATCGACGAGGCCATTGCCCAAGCCAAGGAAGCGCTGGAAGCTGGTGAATTGGATGACGCCGGCGCTATCTTCAGCCAGGTGCTGCAGCACGAGCCGGAGAACGTTATCGCCAAAGCCGGCCTGATCCTTGTGCTGGTGGCAAAAGACGAGTTGCCGACTGCGCGCGAACTGCTGGACCAAATCCCCGCCGACGCTCGCAAGGACCAGTTCGTGGCAGGCGCCGTCAGCGCTGTGGAATTGGCGGAGCAGTCGGGCGAAGTCGGGGATATGGCCGGGTTGCAGAGGGCCGTCGATGCCGATCCGGATGACCATCAGGCACGCTTTGACCTAGCCATGGCACTGTTCGGTGCACGGCAGCACCAGGAAGCCGCCGATGCGCTGTTAGAGATTGTACGTCGCGACCGTACCTGGGACGACGACGGCGCGCGCCAGCAATTGGTGAAGTTCTTTGAAGCCTGGGGCCCGACGGATAAGTTGACGCTCCAGACCCGGCGACGGCTGTCGTCGCTGATGTTTAGCTAGGAGCGGGGGCTCAATGGCGCCAATATCTGTAGCTGACCTACCCACTATCGTGCCGATTTTTCCGCTGGCTGGCGTGCTGTTACTGCCACGAGCGCCGCTGCCTTTGCATATATTCGAGCCGCGGTACCGGGCCATGGTGCGGGACGCTATCGCTGCGGATGGGTATATCGCCATGATCCAGCCGAGCGGTGAACCCGGTGATGACCCGATGAACCAACCAATCTTCCGCACCGCGTGCCTGGGGAAAATTGTTGGGTCCAACACCTTGGAAGATGGCCGCTACAATATTGTGCTGCGCGGCGTATGCCGGCTGTCAGTTACATCGGAATTGCCACTGCTGGAGGGCTATCGGCGGGTTGAGGCGGACTATGCGCCCTACCGCCACGACCTAGACGATACCAATCCAGCTGCGGCTGTAGACCGTAAAGCGTTGTTGGCTTCGATGAAGGGTTTCCTAGCGCGCCGCAACATGCAGGCGAATTGGGACGATGTTTTGCAGGCATCGGACGAGATGGTGGTCAATAGCCTGGCCGTCGCCTGCCCGTTTGGACCGCAGGAAAAGCAGGCATTGCTGGAAGCCGAGGATCTGGGCGCGCGGGCTCTGTTGCTGCAGGCGCTTTGCGATATGGAAGCTGGCACGACCGCCAACGATAACTCCCCCCGCGCATTGCATTAGGAACACCAGCGATCATGAGCGATATCGACCCAAGATTGCTGGAAATTCTGGTCTGCCCGGTGACAAAAAAGCCGCTGCGCTATGATCGAGCCACGCAGGAATTGATCAGTGAGGCCGGCAAGCTGGCCTTCCCAATCCGCGACGGCATCCCGATTATGCTGGTGGATGAAGCCCGTAAGCTGGACGGCTAAGACCCGAGGCCCGGCCGCCCCGCATCCGCGGCCTAGAGCATCTTCCGATCAAAATGAATCGCTATCGCGATCAATTTGTCGGAATAAGATGCTCTAACTATTAGATTTAGAGCAGATCCCGATCCAAACGGATCGGGATCTGCTCTAGCGTTGTGGCCGCAGCAACACGCCAGGGTTCATGATGCCGGCAGGGTCCACCGCCCGTTTCGCGCCGGTCAACGCCCCGGTAAACACGGGCGAGACCTGCTGCTCATACCAAGGCATGTGATCGCGGCCGACGGCGTGGTGGTGGGTGATGGTGCCGCGGTGCTTGATGATCGCGTCCGAGGCTGCATTCTTGACCGCGTCGTACTGCTCGCGCATCTGGCCGCGCTTGCCCTGGCCGATGAAGGTAAAATAGGGCGCGGGGCCATCGGGGTAGACATGGGTAAAGCGGCAGGCGACCGCAGCACCCTGGCCCGTCACCCGTTCTACAGCCTCACGAGTTGCATCGTGAACCGCGTTGTAGAAGCCCTCGAACTGGTCCCAGGTGGTGGCGGTTTCGAACGTTTCCTTGATGATACCGCGGGCGGTCAGCATTTCGCGGAGGTAACCGCCCTTGATGAAGGCCTCGCGCCAGCGGCCGGCGGCTCCGGCGCGTGGGTCGTCCTGTGCCGCCTTGCTTTCGTCGGGGAGGAAACCCTTATGGTCCAGCGCGCATTCCATGGCGCGGGCCATGCGGGCGTCCATCGGGTGATCGGCGCTCTCAAACCCTAAGATCAGCACGGCGGTGGAGCCGTCGCCGGTGCCGGAGTATTTGCACTCGTTGTGGTCCAACAGCCGCACGTTGGCCGGATTGAGCCCGGATTGACTGATGGCCCGCACCGCCTGCACGCCGTCCCAATAGTTGGTGAAATGCACGGCGGCGTTGTTGCGGAAGGTCGGGCGCTTGACCACCTTCATCCAGGCCTCGGTGATAATGCCGAGCGAGCCTTCCGAGCCCAGAAACAGCCGGTCCTGGCTGGGGCCGGCACCGCTGCCCGGCAGGCGGAAGCTATCGTGGGTGCCGGCGGGCGTGACGGCGCGGATGCTCTCGGTCTGGTCGTCGATATGGGTCCAGCCGGTGGCGAAATGGCCGCCGCCGCGGGTCGCGAGCCAGCCACCCAGGGTCGAGAACTCGAAGCTTTGGGGGTAGTAGCGCATGGTCAGGCCGTGCGGCTTCAGCTGCGCTTCCAGATGCGGGCCATAGACGCCGGCCTGGATGCGGGCCGCGAGCGAGATCGGATCGACCTCCAGCACTTGATCCATGCGGGCCATGTCGATGGAGACCGTGGCTTTGAAACCATCGCCCACGGCTGGATGCACGCCGCCGACGACGCTGGAGCCTCCGCCAAAGGGGATCGCCGCCGCGTCACTCCTGGCGCACCAATCCAGCAGGTCGGCCACATCCTGCTCGTTCCGGGGGAAGGCGACCACGTCTGGCGCGCCGGCGAAATCGCCGGCCATGCGACGCAACTGTTCGTGGAAGCTCTGACCATAGGTGTGGACCAACCGCTCCCAATGGTCGTGGGTGCAGACGTCTTTCAGTGAGTTGGGGATGGCAAGACGCGGGGCGGCGAGGGTGATGTCCTCGGCCTTGGGAAAGGGGTCGGCGGTGAAGCGGTCAGTGCCGAACGCTTCGGCAAACTCGGCCTCGAACGGCAGCATGTCGGCGTCGGAATAGCCCTGGCCGACATGGCCCCAGCCCCAGAATTTGCGGCGCGGTTTGGCGGTCATGGCGGCGGTTTCCCTTGTGGCAGCGATGGAATGTACTGCCGGCCAGTGTGCCGCCGCCAGCAGTTCAGCGCAATCCCGCTGGAGCCGCAGGTCAGGTCGGCCGGTACATCACCTTGTCGCGGGCACCCTGCATGTCGCGCCAATGCTCCAGGTCGTCCGGTTGGAACACGCCAGATGGGCGGTGGCATTCGCGGAAATGGTGAAAACGGTCCTCGCCGCGCACCAACATGGCCGCCATGTTGCCGCCTTCGATCTGGCGCATGCTGGCGGGGATATAGCGGATGGCGAGGCCAATGCGGCGGTCGTCGGAGCTGTTGGCGTGGCTGGCATGAAACACCCGGCCATGGTGCAGCGAGAACTCACCCGGTGCCAACACGACGTCGGTGCCGTTGGAGTCATCGACCTCCACCGTCACTTCCTGGCCGCGGGTCAGCAGGTTCTCGGCGGCGTGGGTGTCCACATGCTCGACGATTCGGGTGTGGGAGCCGGCAACGAAGCGCATGCAGCCGTTCTCGATATTGGCCGGGGTCAGCGCCACCCAGGCCGTCACCTCCTCATCACCCTCCAGCCCCCAATAGTGCAAGTCCTGGTGCCAGGAGACAAAGTGCGGGCTCTGCGGTTCTTTGATGAAAAATGGCGTATCCAGCACCAGAAGATCAGGCCCGAGGATCTGCGAGACGGCGTTGGTGATGGCCGGCAGGCGGCTGATCTCGTCAACGAACGGCAGCACCAGGTTGGCATAGCGGCGCAGGCATTTGCGCAACTCTGGCTCAGCCTGAAAGCGGGCTTCGGCGGCCTCCAGCGACGCGCGATAGCCCCTGGCCTGCCGAGGAGGCATCGCGGTCAGCGGCGTGACGAAGCCATCGCGGTCGAAGCGGGATTTGATCGGGCTGGGGTCGGGCATGGACGGGCTCCCTAGTCCAAGTTCAGCAGCAGCGCCTTTAGGTACGCGCTTTCGGGCAGTTGTGGGTGGGTTGGGTGGTCGGGGCTGGCGCCGGTGGTGCGCAGGATGCGGGCGTTGCGGCCGGCCTCGGCGATGCCGCGCGTGGTCTCGGTGGTGAAAGCGGCCAGGTCGACCGTGTGCGAGCAGGAGTTCGCTAGCAGGAAGCCGCCGGGTGCCACGACCTTGGTCGCCAGCCGTGCCAGCTTGCGATAACCGCGCAGCGCTGCCGGCAGGTCTTTCTTGGACTTGGCAAAGGCAGGTGGGTCGATCACGACGACGTCGAACGTCCGCTGTTTCTGAGCGTAGGCCTCCAATGTTTCAAACACCTCCCCCTGTTCGATGGCAATGCGGTCGGAGAGTTCGTTGTAGGCGGCTGCCTCCGCTGCCAGCTTCAGGGCCGGCTCCGAACGATCCAGAAGGGTCACGTGTTTCGCGCCGGATTTGGCGGCTAGCAGGCCGAAGCCGCCCAGATAGCAGTACGCATCCAACATGCGAGCGCCGGGGGCCAGCTCCGCCATCATGGCGCGGTTCAGGCGTTGATCGTAGAACCAACCGGTCTTTTGCCCACCGGCGACATCGGCCAGGTAGGCGACGCCATTCTCCAGCACTTCCTGCGGGCTCGGCGGTTCGCCCAATACGGTTTCAACCATTTGCGGCAGACGCTCCAGCCCACGCTGGTTAGAGTCGTTGCGCAGCACGATCCAGGTCGGGTTCAGAACTTTGCGCAGGCCGTCCAGCACCACATCGCGGTGGAGTTCCAGGCCGGCGGTGTTGAGTTGGCAGACCAGCCCATCGCCATAGCGGTCAACGATCAGGCCGGGCAGGCCGTCGGCCTCCGCATGGATCAGGCGGTAGTAGGGCTCGGTAAAGAGTTTGGCGCGCCAGGCGGCGGCACGCTGCACGCGCTCTGCCACGAACTCCACCGTGAAGGGAACGTGGGGGCGGCGGTCCAGCATACGGGCAACGGCCAGGGTCTGCGGCGTGCAGAACGCCGTGCCCATTGGCTCGCCACCACTGTTATAGACCGAGACCAGCGTGCCGGCGGGCAAAGCTTTGGTCTCTGGCGACATCTCGATTTCGTTGGCATAGACCCAGGGGTGGCCGCCTTTGGCGCGCTTGTGCTTGCCGGCCAGAACGGTGATGCGCGGCAGGTCGGTCATGGTGTGTCTTTCACTAGGTCAGCCAAGAGGTCGCGAACGCGGGTGCGCAGCGCTGGCAGGGCGTCAGCCTCAAACCAGGGGTTCTTTTTCAGCCAGAGGTTGACGCGCCAGCTGGGATGCGGCGTCGGCCAGACGTCTGGCAGATAGTCTTGCCACGCCTGGACGGTTTCGCCCAGGGTGCGTTTTCGCGCTTTGCCCAGATAAAGTGCCTGGGCGTATTGGCCGACCAGCAGGGTGAGCCTGACCCCGGCCAGATGCGGGCGCAGGCGCGGGTGCCAGTGCGGCGCACATTCCTTGCGCGGCGGCAGATCGCCACCTTTGAGGGAGCGGCCCGGATAGCAGAAACCGGAGGGCATCAAGGCAATCTTGGTTGGGTCGTAGAAGGTCTCGCGATCCACACCCAGCCAATCACGCAATCGGTCGCCGCTGGGGTCGTTGAAGGGTATCCCGGTCTCATGCACCTTGGTGCCTGGCGCCTGGCCGATGATGAGAATCGGTGCGGCTGTGTGCAATTGCACCACTGGCCGTGGCCCAAGCGGCAGGTGCGCCGCGCACAGCCGGCAGGTGCGCACCTCTTCCAGTAGAGCAGGCAGGTCTGTCACGTATAGACGCGTTCGCCGAATATGGCGCTGCCGACGCGGACGTCTGTCGCACCAAGGGCGACGGCTTGAGCGTAATCGGCGCTCATACCCATGGAGAGCTTCTCCAGGCCATTGCGTTTGGCGATGTCGGCCAGGAAGGCGAAGTGCGGCGCGGGCACGTCATCCGCGGGCGGGATGCACATCAGGCCGATGACGGGCAGCTGGTATTCCTCGCGGCACGCCTTGATGAAGGCGTCGGCATCCTGTGGCAGTACGCCAGCCTTTTGCGGCTCTGAGCCCGTGTTCACTTCAATATAACAGGGCAATTGCCGCCCCATCTCATCGAACAGCCGCGCCAGCGTTGAAGCAAGACGGGGGCGGTCCAGCGTATGGATGACGTCGAACAGAGTTATGGCGTTGCGGGCTTTGTTGGTCTGTAGCGGGCCGATCAGGTGGAGCGTTAGGTCCGAGTATTGCTCACGGTGCTGCGACCAGCGCCCCTCCGCCTCCTGAATGCGATTTTCGCCAAAGACGCGGTGGCCAGCCAGTAAGGCTGCCTGGATTCGCTCTGCCGGTTGAACCTTGCTGACGGCGATCAGATTGACGTCGGCAGCATCGCGTTCGGCATCTTTGGCGGCCTGGGCGATCTTAGCCTGTACGTCAGCCAGATTGGCGCGCAATGTGGCGATGATTTCCGGGGTGGGAGATGCGGTTTCGGTCATGCTGCTTCACTTCCGGCCATCAGGCTCAGCGGCCAGGTGGTACGCCATACGATCGCCATAGCGGCCTTCTTTCTGGCTAGTGGTCCAGGGGTTGGATTTGGGGTGGACGATGCCTAGCCACAAGTCCTGCCACTGTGCTGGCAGCGGTGCAAGGGGTCGGGCGTTAGTTGAGCATGCGCTTGGACTGGGGCCATAGCGAATCTTTGGTACTGTGGCAGCAATCATAAGGAAAGCGCGCACATGTTCAGGATCTTCAGAAATCTCATCAGCGAGGCTGATTGCGCTGTCTTGCGCAAGATCGCGGCGTCTGGCGAGTTTGTCACCGGTGATAAGACCGTCGGCGGCGATCTGCGCTCGGTCAAGCAGAACCAGGAATTCGCCGGCAATCGCCAGGAGGTGGACCGGATATTTCGGACTGCAGTTGGCGGGTGCCAGGAATTGCAGGACTTTGTCATGGCAAAGGCTGCCAAGCCGCCAATCCTGTCCCGATATGTCAAAGGTATGAATTACGGTCGGCACTTGGATACGCCGTTGCTGTTCGCTGGCAATATGACGGTGCGGTCCGATATGTCGATGACCGTGTTCATCAATCCACCGGAGAGTTATGACGGTGGCGAGTTGAGTTTGGAAACGGACTATGGCCTGCACCAGGTCAAGCTGCCGGCGGGCGACGCCGTTGTCTATGACACGGAAAATTATCACTGGGTGGCAGAGGTGACCCGCGGCGAGCGGTTGGGGCTGGTAACGTGGTTTCAGAGCCTGGTGACCGATCCGGTGCAGCGGCGCACGCTGTTTGACTTGCGCCAAGCGTTCAACGAAATCGCGCCGACGCAGCCAGATGCGGACTCAACACGACTGTTGCAGAAGGTATTGAATAATTTGACCCGACTATGGGCAGAGCCTTGATTCTATGGTGGGCTCACGCCGAGCCGCCCGCAGAAATCAGCCGCGATAAAGGCCGCGAGCTGATCGCGATTGGCTGTTAACGCCTTCACACAAGGCACCGGGGCATCGATTAGGCGCTGCACGGCTGCTAGATTCGGCCCGCGCGGTACATTAGGCAGATCGGCCAGCGAGAGCTTTAGGCTGCCCATGCACCCCACCTGCCCATCCGCGGCTTGGCGCACTTTGGCCAGACCGCAAGGTGCGGTGCAGTGAGGCCCGCTATAAGGCACGTTGTATGCGGTGAGGTTGCGAAAGCGGCCTTGCAGCACGTGACTGGGGGCGGAGGTGTAGATGGCGACACCGGGGGTGCCGAACAGCTTGGCGATGTGCGCCGGGCCGCTGTCGGCGAAGACGGCATAGTCGAATTCCCGAACAGCGGAGACTAGAGCGGCAATCGACGGGAAATTGTCGAGAATGCGCAGGGTCTGCTGCTGCGGCGCGAGCGATTCGGCCAAAATTCGTCCTTGGCCCTGGTTGCTGTTCAGGCAGATGGTCAGGTCGCCATGGTCCGATAAAGCGGCAACGATCCCGTGGACTACATCCACTGGCAAGGTCCGCAAGGGCGAGGAGGCAAGCGGGAGGATCCCGATCTTGGGCCGCCTGTTTGCTGGCAG
>CALKDI010000099.1 GCA_938084065.1 uncultured Alphaproteobacteria bacterium | reverse complement strand
CGTGCGCGGGTCCGGTAATCCCGCAAACGCTTCTTCAAACCAACACATCGGCGAGCCTCTTCGAAAACAGGAGGCCTACCTACTGAATCGATTTGCATACCTTAGGCTAGCGAAAAATCTCAAATGCGATTCCCCTGCACCATCCTGCGCCGCAAGGCCTGCACAAAACGCAGTGCAGCCATGCCGGGCGGAGCGATCAAACTGATAGCACGGTAATGGTTTTTGACTATGGTGCCGGCCTATGAAGCCAGCTTTAACAATAGGCAAACGGGAAATTCGCCCGGTCGCCGCTGCTCTTTTCATGCTCGCCGCTTGCGCATGTTTTGCCTTCAACAGCGTCTTTGTACGTCTGGCGACGGACGAGGGGTTGCATCCATTCGTTGCCGCATTCTTCCGCAATCTTTTTTCGTTTGGCATTTTGCTTGTAATGACTGTTGGCCGTTCCGGATGGAGCGTCTTGAAACCGAACCGGCTGGATCTGCTAACCGTGCGCGGTACAATTAATGGCGCTAGCATGCTCGCATGGTTTTATGCGGTGCCGCTGTTGCCGTTGAATGATCTGACCGCGCTCGGGTTTACCGCGCCGCTATGGGCGACGGTGCTGGCGGTGTTGCTTTTAGGTGAAGTGGTGGGTTGGCGGCGCTGGGCCGCGACGCTCATTGGCTTCGTTGGCGTGGTGGTCATCCTGCAACCGGGGTTTTCTGATGTGCACTGGGCCTCGGGGTTGGTGCTTTTTTCCTCCGCTATGTGGGCGTTCACAATCATCGTGGTCCGCCGCCTGACCTTTTTGGAGCGACCGGAAACGATCCTGCTTTATCAAGCGCTGATGATGTCAATTATTGCGCTTATCCCCTCTCTGTTCGTCTGGACGACGCCAAGCGGCGAGGTGTGGATCTGGCTGTTGTCGCTCGGTATATTAGGCGCCGCAGCACACGCATTCCACGTCCGCGCCTATACCATGCAGGAGGTAGCGGCGCTGCAGCCGCTGGACTTCGCCCGGTTGCCGATCGTCGCTGTTGCCGCCTGGGCAATCTTTGGCGAGGTGCCGTCGCCAGCGGTCTGGATCGGCGCGTTTGTCGTCTTCGCTGCCGGCACATATATCAGTCACCGCGAGGCACAACTTGCGCGGCGGGCAAAGGCAGAGTCTGCCAAAGACAAAAGTACCAGCGCATGACCCCCCTGTTGCGAGCCGCGATATTTGCCACCGTCGCGACCGTGTTCTTCAGCGCGATGTCGATCCTGATTCGGCACGTCTCCAGCGAGCTCCATCCGTTGGAGATCGTGTTCTTCCGCAACCTGTTCGCCGTCGTCTGGATGATGCCCTGGCTGATGAATGCCGGCATCTCCAGCATGAAGACCAACCGTATTGGCATGTACGGGTTCCGCGCCGCCATCAGTGTCGTCGGCATGACCTGCGGCTTCTGGGCCATCACGCTAATCCCAATCTCCGAAGCGACAGCTCTCAGTTTCCTAGCGCCGATCTTTGCCACCATCGGCGCGGCGCTGTTCCTGGGAGAGGATGTAAGACTGCGCCGATGGAGCGCGGTGCTCATCGGGTTTGCAGGCGCGATGATAGTCCTACGGCCGGGCGCTGAGATTATCCAATTCGGGTCGATCCTAGCACTGACCAATTGCGTCGCCATGGCGGCGAATAAGCTGGTGCTGAAATCGCTTACCCGCACGGAAAGTCCGGAGGCTATTATCACCTATATGGTGGTGCTGTTGACGCCTCTGACCCTCATCCCAGCTCTTTTTGTGTGGCAGACACCCAGTTGGGAGATGATGGGGTGGATGGTGTTGTTGGCCGGATGTGGAACGATGGGCCATTGGTGCATCACCAAGGCTACAGGCTACGCCGACCTGACAGTCGTCATGCCCTTCGACTTCACCCGCCTGCCGATCAGCGCCCTACTAGCCTACCTATTGTTCGCCGAGATACCGACGATCTGGACCTGGATTGGCGGCGCCGTAATTTTTGCTTCCACCTTCTATATCGCGCGGCGTGAAGCACAGGTGGCGAAGGCGCGGGCGGAGGCAGAAGCGGCTGCATCTCCATAAAGCTTGAGGCGCGGCGCGATTCATGGGAAACCCGCGCCTCAATCTCATCGATCAACAAGCACTGCGAATAAAGCCCATGCCAGCCAACAAAAAAGTCTTCGTTCTTGCCGGTGACGGAATCGGCCCGGAAGTCGTCGGCGAGGTCCGCCGCATCATCGACTGGATGGACAAGCGCCGTCACGTCACCTTTGACCTCTCCGAAGGCCTGGTCGGCGGTGCCGCCATTGACGCCCACGGCACACCGCTAAAGGACGAGACCCTGGCCGACGCGATCTCGGCTGATGCGGTGCTGTTCGGCTCTGTCGGCGGGCCGAAATGGGAGACCATCCCGTTTGATGTCCAGCCGGAGCGCGGCCTGCTGCGCCTGCGCAAGGAAATGGACCTGTTCGCCAACCTGCGCCCAGCGATGGTGTTCGATGCGCTGGCCGATGCCTCTTCTCTGAAGAAAGAGCTGGTCTCAGGCCTCAACATCATGATCCTGCGGGAGCTGACCGGCGGCGTCTATTTCGGTGAGCCTCGTGGCATCGAGACCCTGCCAGACGGCCGCCGCCGTGGCATCAATACTCAGGTCTACACCACAGATGAGGTGCAGCGCGTCGCCCGCGTTGGCTTTGAACTGGCGCAGAAGCGCGACAACCGCCTGATGTCGGTCGAGAAAGCCAACGTGATGGAATCCGGCCTGATGTGGCGCGAAGAAGTCACCAAGATTGGCGCGGAGGAATACCCAGACGTCAATCTTAACCACATGTACGCCGATAATTGCGCCATGCAATTGGTGCGTGCGCCGAAGCAGTTCGACGTGATTGTGACCGACAACCTGTTCGGCGATATCCTCAGCGATTGCGCCGCCATGCTGACGGGCTCTTTGGGCATGCTGCCTTCCGCGTCGCTGGGTGCCGAGGATCCGAGCACTGGCTCTCGCAAAGCCATGTACGAGCCAGTACATGGCTCCGCACCAGACATTGCCGGCCAGGGCAAAGCCAACCCGCTGGCGCAGATCCTGTCGTTCGCCATGCTGCTGCGCTATTCGTTCGATATGGCCGAAGATGCCGACATGGTAGAAAAAGCCGTCGACAATTTGTTGAACGCCGGCTATCGCACCGGCGATATCATGACGCCGGGCGGCAAGCTGGTCTCGACCGAGCAGATGGGCACCGCCCTGATGGCGGAAATGGACAAGCTGGCGGCCTAAGCAACAGACCCGATCACAGGAGGAAATGGTATGCCCAAAGTCGCCATCATCGGAACCGGAGGCACTATTTCCTCCATCGGGTTCGGCCCGCTGGATCTGCTGGACTATGCCCATTCCGGCGAGAAAATGACGATCGAGCAGGTCGTCGACAAATTCCCCATCGTCCGCGAAGCCGCCGACCTCACCCTGATCCCGTACAAAGCCGTTGGCTCGCCGGAGATCGGGCCGCCGCATTGGCTGGACCTCACACGGATGGTGCATGAGACGGTCGCTGCCGATCCATCCTTGGATGGCGTTGTCATCACCCACGGCACAGCAACGACCGAGGAAACCGCGTATTTCCTGAACCTGTCGTTGAAGTGCAGCCAGGCCGTCGTTGTCGTCGGCGCCCAGCGGCCAGCCAGTGCGGAAAGCACCGACGCGGCGCTGAACCTCTACAACGCCATACGCACCGCCGCAGCGCCGCAATCGCGTGGCATGGGCGTGCTGGTTCTCCTGAATGATGAGATTCAGAGCGCGCGCGAGGTGACCAAAACTTCGACCCTGCGGCTGCAGACTTTCCGAACCCCAGACTTTGGCGTGCTAGGCCATGCCGACGGCGACGCCATCAGCTACTACCGCCAGCCAATGCGCCGCCGCGCGCCGGATACAGAGTTCGATGTTAGCGGCCTTGAGGCGTTGCCACGGGTGGATGTCTCCTACTCCTACGGCGGCGTTGATGGCACCGCCGTACGGGCGTTTGTGCAGGCCGGAGCCAAAGGCATCGTCGCCGCCAGCTTTGCCCCTGGCATGAGCCACCCGGACGAAATGGCAGCGCTAGAGGAAGCCGTTAGACAAGGCGTAGAGGTCGTCGTCTCGACCCGCGCCGGCAGTGGCCGTGTCACCCAGCGCAAGGCCATGAACGACCGCGGCTTTATCGCCGCCGACAATCTCAACCCGCAAAAGGCCCGCATCCTGCTGATGCTGGCGCTGACCGCCACCCAAGACCGAGACCAAATCATCCGCATGTTCGCAGAATACTGAACGCTATGCCAGCACCGACCACGTCACCCGACGGCGCGCTGGTGCTGTTTTCCGGCGGCCAGGATTCCGCCACCTGCCTCGCCTGGGCATTGGAGCGGTTCCAGCGGGTCGAAACGCTGGGCTTTGATTATGGCCAGCGCCACCGGGTAGAACTCGACTGCCGCGCGGCTGTTATCGATGGCATGCGAGCGCTCAAGCCTGAATGGGCTGCGCGCCTGGACGAGGATCACATGATCGACCTCGCCGCACTCGGCCAGATTTCCGAGACATCGCTCACCCGTGACAGCGAAATTGCCATGCAGGAGTCGGGCCTGCCCAACACCTTCGTGCCGGGCCGCAACCTGATCTTCCTGACCTTCGCCGGCGCACTCGCTTATCGCCGCGGCCTACGCCGCATCGTGACGGGCGTGTGTGAGACGGACTATTCCGGCTATCCAGATTGCCGGGACGACACCATCAAGGCGTTACAGGTCGCGCTCAGCCTGGGCATGGATCGGCGCGTGGTGCTCGAGACACCCTTGATGTGGATCGACAAGGCCGCGACCTGGAAATTGACCGAGAGTATCGGCGGTCAACCGCTAGTCGATCTGATCCTGGAGGAAAGCCACTCCTGCTATCTGGGTGACCGCTCCCAACGGCACACCTGGGGCTATGGCTGCGGCGGCTGCCCGGCCTGCGATTTGCGAGCAAATGGTTATCACACCTATCGACAGGCCCTAGCCTGAGTTAGGGTGCAGCCGCCAACCCTGCCCGACATTTTCCGGACCCATGGACTATTTCCTCGCTCTCACCGTAAGCGGCCTGCTGTCCGGCGCTGTTTATGCTCTGGTCGGCGTCGCGTTCATCATCGTCTACCGTGCCTCCGGCGTGTTGAACTTTTCAGTGGGGGAGTGGGTTAGCCTCGGCACACGAACCACTGCCGCCGGCATGCATGGCATTGGCTTGCCGTTGGCGGGTGCGCTGATCGTCGGGCTTACCGTTATGGCAGCGCTCGCCATCGGCTTCACCCGGATCGTGATCCGCCCGTTGATAGGCCGGCCACTGATCGCAATGGTTATGACCACCCTGGCGCTGGGGGTGTTCATTCGGGGCGGCTCAATACTGGCGCTGGGCGGGCTGCCAACCAACATTCCCTTTCCGCTGACCGATACACTCTGGTGGTGGGGGGATATCCCCATTCCGCCAGCCCGCGTGCTGGCCAGCGGCGTGTCGATCGTGCTGGTGTTAGGTGTCGTCGCCATTTTCCGCTATAGCCGCGCGGGCATCGCCATCCGCGCCATCTCCGACGATCCACAGGCCGCTACCGCCATGGGCATGAGCGTCCCTCGCTATCTGGCGTTAGCCTGGATTATCTCCGCATCGTTGTGCGTGGCCGGCGGCGTGCTCTGGAGCATCGACGGCCTCGGCGGATTTGGCATGGGGCTGGTACTGGCAAAGGTGCTGCCCGTTGTGGTGATCGGTGGCCTAACCAGCTTTGGCGGCGCATTCGTTGGTGCCATTCTGGTGGCCCTGGCGGAGAATTGGGCCTCCGGCTATCTCGACCCGTTTTTGGGGGCAACCGGCACCGGCAGCGTGATCGCAGCGGTCATGGTCATTGCCACGCTTTGGGTACGCCCCGCCGGCCTGTTTGGCGCTAAACTGGTGCAGCGCGTGTGATCCTTCAGAACGCGCCAGCCGTACGCAACCCTTCAATGTCATCCTCCGAGAGCCCCAGTTCCGCCAGAATGCTGGCCTGATCCTCGGCCATCGGCGGCGCTGGCTTGGCCAACGGCGCAACACCCGGCATCCGAATCGCCGAGCCCGTCGTGCCCATCGGCGTGCCGTCCGGCGCGGTATAGCGGATCAACTGGCCGGTGCCTTGCGCAAACGGATTGTCCAGCGCCTGCGCGATGTCGTTGACCGGAGCGGCTGGCACCAAACCACCAAATAGCTGCATCCACTCCGCCGTTGTTTTAACGCTCAGCGCCTCGTCCAATAATTCAGTCAGGCGGTCGCGGTGTTGCAGGCGGGTTGCAAAGTCCGGATAGATCTCAGCCCAGGTTGGCTGGCCAATAGCGTTGCAGAGCGCCGGCCAGAATTTCTCCTTGTTGCACATGATAAAGATCCAGCCGTCTTTGGTTTTGTAAAGCTGGCTAGGCGTCAGGTTCGGATGGGCGGAGCGCGGCTCGCGCGTCGTGTTCACACCCATGCTCATGTACCAGGTGGCAACATAGCAAATGTTGGCCATGGCCGCATCGAACAGCGAGACATCGTAGTCTCCGCCCTTGCCGCTGGTCCTCGCGCCCAGAATGCCGGACGACAGAGCTATCGCCGCCTGCAAACCGGTGGAGAGATCAACCAGCGACAGCCCCATCCGCGACGGCGGCCCGCCCGGCTCTCCTGTCACAGAGAGATAGCCGCATTCAGCCTGCATCAGATAGTCATAGCCCGGCCACGCCGCCCGCTCGCCCGTGCGGCCATAGGCGGAGAGATGGACGCAGACGATCTTCTCGTTCACGTCCTTCAGGTCGTCATAGGTGAGGCCGAGCTTGCCCGGCAGGTCGCCGCGCAGGTTGTTGAAAACAGCATCCGCGTCTGCCGCCAACTTACGGAACACCGCCTGGCCATCAGCCGATTTCAGGTTCAGCGTGATCGAGCGTTTGTTGCGGTTGAACGCCTGAAAGAACAGCGAGTCTCCCTTTGGCAGAGGCTCCTGCGGATGCCGCACGTGCCGGCCCACGTCGCCGCCATCGCCTGAATTTTCGATCTTGACGATCTCCGCGCCCAGATCGGCCAGTTGTAGGGTGCCGAACGGCCCAGCACCGTACTGTTCAACCGCGAGGATGCGGACGCCTTGGAGGGGGAGCATGGGCTGGCTTTCCTGAATGATTGACCGAGCGGATATTAGAACTTTGCACAAACACTCATTCCTGGCGATAACAGGGTCAATACACCGACTGCCGCAGATTTGCTCAGGAGTTTTCCCATGTCCATAACCATCACCGGCGCCGGTGGCTTTCTCGGTCAGCGGGTGACCAAGCTGCTCGCCGACCGTGGCGAGGAGTTGGTGCTGGCAGATCTTGTGCCACCGCCGAACCCGCCTGAAGGCGCGAAAGTGCTGAAGGGCAATTTGGCGGAGACTCTGCCGCAGGCCATCACCAAAGACACCAAGGCCGTCATTCATCTGGCCGCTGTTGTTTCAGCCGGGGCGGAGGCGGATTTTGGTCAGGGGTATCGCGTGAACTTGGCTGGGTTGCGCCGGGTGCTGGAGCGGTGCCGGGCGATGGAGACGCGGCCGAAGTTCTTGTTTACCAGCTCACTGGCCGTATTCGGCGCGGTGGAGCAGGTGGATGATTCCACCGCGACCATGCCGCAAAGCTCCTATGGCACCCAGAAGGCTTTGGGTGAGTTGCTGGTCAACGATTACAGCCGCAAAGGCTTCATTGATGGCCGCACGCTGCGCCTGCCCACGGTCGTGATTCGCCCGGGCAAGCCCAACGCTGCCGCCTCCAGCTTTGCCAGCGGCATTCTGCGGGAGCCTCTCGCGGGCGAGGAGAGCATCTGCCCGGTCTCGCCCGACCTAGCGCTCTGGATCGCCTCGCCATCCAGCGTGACGAACGCCCTGATTCATGGACTCGACCTGCCTGATGATGCGCTGGCGCCCTGGCGAGTGCTGAACGTGTCGGGAATTACGGTGACGGTGCGCGAGATGGTAGAGGCCCTAGGCCGCGCTGGCGGCGATACATCTCTGGTCAAGTTCCAGCACGATCCGGCCATCGACGCCATTGTCGGCTCCTGGCCCGCCCTGTTCCAGACGCCGCGGGCGGTCGACTTGGGCTTTTCCCCGGCGGACGACCTCGATACCCTGGTGCAGAGCCATATCGCTGGCCTGTAACCCTATCTGCCAAACACAAGGAAACACCCCATGAGCGGTCTCTATTTTGAAGAGTTTGAAATCGGCCAGGTCTTTGACCACGCCCTCACCCGCACGGTGACGGAGATGGACAATGTCATGTTCTGCGCCATGACTCATAACCCGCAACCACTGCACCTGGACGAAGAGTTCGGCAAAAAGACCGAGTTCGGCGCGCGCATCGTAAACTCGCTGTTCACCTTGGGCCTTGTCATCGGCGTTTCGGTCAACGACACGACGCTGGGCACCACCATCGGCAATCTGGGCATGACCGACGTCGCCTTCCGCAAGCCGGTGCTGCATGGCGACACCATCCGCAGCCAGACCACCATCCTGGAAAAGCGCGAGAGCAAATCCCGCCCGGACGCAGGCATCGTCTTGTTCGAGCACCGCGGCTTCAACCAACGCGGCGAGGAAATCGCCTACTGCAAGCGCACTGGCCTGATGCACAAGCGGCCCAAGGCGTAACGACACAGCAATGACTGGCCCCTTCACCTGCCTGATTACCGGCGCGGCCTCCGGCATCGGTGCGGCGCTCGCCCGCCGATTGGCTGGGCCGGGCCTGCATCTTGTCCTGCACACCCGCAAGAATCAGGCAGGCCTGGAGGCCGTCGCCGCAGCCGCCACAACGTCCGGCTCTCAGACAAGTCTTGTCTACGGTGACCTATCGGAGCAAGGCGCGTGCGAGGCCGCCGTTTTGGCGTGCGCGGGCAAGCTCGACTGGCTGGTCAGCAACGCCGGCTTCTCGAACAATAAGCGCATAGCTGACCTAACCGCAGATGCAGTGCGTCAGCAGCACGCCGGCATCACCGACGCGTTTTTCCAACTAATCCGCAATGCCCAACCGCTGCTGCAAGCGAGTTCTCAGGGCCGGGTCGTGGCCGTTTCGTCCTTTGTCGCACACCGCTTCCCGCCCGGCGGCAACCTGTTCCCCGCCAGTGCTCAAGCGAAAGCCGGACTGGAGGCGCTAGCAAAAGCGTTTGCTGCGGAAATGGGGCCCTACCGAGTGCCGGTTAATGTCGTCTCCCCAGGCTATATCCAGAAAGACGCTGCGGCTCACGCGGCCCTCACGCCCGAGCAATTCCGCGAAATGGCCGCGCGTGTTCCATTCGGGCGGCTAGGGCAGCCAGATGACGTAGCAGCGGCCATCGCCTTCCTGCTAAGCCCAGACGCCAGCTACATCACCGGCCAGGTGCTGCATGTGGACGGCGGCATCGGGTTGGGCTGAGAGACCAGGAACAACGTCGGGCGACCTCACTTCCAAATCGGCTTCCCACTCCCAGGCAGGCCATATTCCGTCCAGCGGTCGGTAACCTGGCTCACCACATTATCCGCCATGCGGATCGGTACGCCCCATTCGCGGTTGGTCTCGCCGGGCCATTTGTCGGTCGCGTCCAGACCAATTTTTGAACCCAAACCGCTCACCGGTGAGGCGAAATCCAGGTAATCGATCGGCGTGTTCTCGATTATGGTCACATCGCGGGCCGGATCCATCCTCGTCGAGATTGCCCAGATCACATCGTTCCAGTCGCGGGCGTTGATGTCTGCGTCCACGACGATCACCCACTTGGTGTAGAGGAACTGGCGCAGATAGCTCCAAACCCCCATCATCACCCGCTTGGCGTGGCCAGCGTAGGCCTTCTTCATCGACACCACAGCCACCCGATAGGAGCAGCCCTCCGGCGGCAGCCAGAAATCAACGATCTCCGGAAATTGCTGCTGCAACAGCGGAATAAAAATCTCGTTCATCGCCTCACCCAGCACGCTTGGCTCGTCTGGCGGGCGGCCGGTGAAGGTGGAGAGATAGATCGGGTTCTTGCGCATGGTGATGGCGCTGATAGTGAACACCGGAAAGCGTTCGACCTGGTTGTAATAGCCGGTGTGGTCGCCGTACGGCCCCTCGTCGCCATAGTCGGTGAGGGAGACATGGCCCTCCAGCACGATTTCCGCCTCCGCTGGAACTTTCAGCGGTACGGTCTTGCAGTCAACCAGATCGACCTTGGCATTCCTCAGCAGGCCGGCAAACGCATACTCGCTGAGCGTATCCGGCACCGGCGTCACAGCCGCCAGAATAGTGCCAGGGTCCGCGCCAATCACGACAGCCGCGGGCAATGGTTCCGGCTTCTGGTCCTTTGATTGCGCGCTCTGCGCTTGGCCCCACCGCGCATGATGTTGTGCGCCGCCGCGGTGCTTCAACCAGCGCATCAGGGTGGTGTTCCGGCCGGTCACCTGCATGCGGTAGATACCGAGGTTGTAGTCGTCTTCCTTGCGCTTGCCTGGCCCCTTGGTCACCACCAGCGGCCAGGTAATCAGCGGCGCCGGCTCGCCCGGCCAGCAGGTCTGGATCGGCA
>CALKDI010000098.1 GCA_938084065.1 uncultured Alphaproteobacteria bacterium | reverse complement strand
GAATGCTCCGAGCAGAGGCTTGCAAGCTGATCAATTCATTGAAATTGCCGCCCCGGAGCCTGGGCGGTTTCTTGGTCGTGGACGTGCCAATCTTCGCATTCACGCGCCATCGCTCGACTTGATGGGTAACCGCCTCCGCAGCCCCAGGCCCGGTATACCGGCCGGCCGATAATAGATACTCCCTGCCGGCTATGGACATCCATGTCAGGGCCTCCACGCCATGGACTCCATAGCGGTTGGCCGTTGGGATTTTGGCCAGCAAGCGTTTGGGGCTGTTGGCCAATGCGGGGTCTGGATCCGTGTCGGATCGTTTATGATACCCATAGAGCTCAATCTTGGACTTGCGGCCCACGGCAGTGTCCACTGGCGTATTTGCGGCGGCGTTGAAGGCAAAAGCCGTTCGCGCGCCATCATCATCCAGGATAGCCTCCGAAGTGTCTTTGTCTGCGGGTGTCGCTACCCGCAGCTGGTCCTCCGCGGCAAAACGCAGGGTATTGCCAGCGGCGTAACCAACCCAAGTGCAATTCACGCCAAATGGCGAGCCAACGCCTCGTTCCGCGGTGCGACCGTGATAGTCGACCGACAGGCGATGAATGCCGTTTTCGCCAAAGCAGGCCGCGACAATGCCTCCGCCGGCGGTAACCGCCAGATGCTCCACCGTTCCATGCAGGTTCTGGCGTTCGGCCAATAATTGTTGGCGTTGCCAGTCATACACTTGCAGATAGCTGAACCCTGTTGCCGATACGCCACCAACAAACGGGCCGCAATTCGGCACGCTAGGTTTATCCGGCCCGTTGCAGCGCGCATCGCCAAACGCCAGGGCACGGACAGCACCAGGCAAGGGAGTTCCAGTCGCCAGGCCTATGCCGCTACCCTCTTGCTGCAGTGTTGCACCCAAAGCGCTGGAGTCTTGTGTCAGACGCCACAGATAGACAACGCCAGCACCATCGCCCGTCGCCAAAACGCCTTGCTCTGGCAGGCTGGCAACGGCTTGGATCGGGCTGGCGTGGTCGTGGAATTCGTTGGCGTATGATGGAGGTGCAGCCGCCTGCCCGGCAGTTAATGGCTGCCAGATGCTGATCGCGCCTAAACACAACCCGACGACCGCAATCGCACGACCGAAGCCAAATTGCATCTGCACCTCCTCGGCTATGGCCATTCAGGGCCAATTCCAGTGGCCTTTGCCGACCACAGCGTGAGCGAGGATTGGTTAATGCAAGGTTAAGTCGATGTTGATAGGTTCACACATCGGTCAGAGCTCCAGCAAATTTGGGTACCGTGGCGCTAAAGCCATCAGAACTCGATGCCATTTTGGCCGGAAACAGCTTAGATGAACAAAGCGCCGCTCAAAATATGGCTCCATGCAAAGGTCTCTGGACATTTGCATGGAGCAGCATATATCTGTCTCATGACAATAAAAATCCAAATAGGCTGCCAACTACAATATGACCTCCCTCAGCCCACACCCATGATATTGCTGCTGAATGTTCATCATTCCCGCGCCAGCGATTTGGAGCGTCCAGATTTGTTGATGGCGTCGCCTTCCGTTCCCGTGGAAAGTTACCGCGATAAGTTCGGCAATTGGTGCAACAGGCTGGTAGCGCCAGCGGGACATTTCTCGGTGTCTTTGGACAGCGTCATTCGCGATACAGGTCAGGCAGACGCGGCTGCCCCGTCCAGTCCGCAACTGCCTGTGCAAGACCTACCAACGAATACCCTGACCTACCTATTAGGCAGCCGCTACTGCGAAACTGATGCCATTTCGACAGAGGCTTGGCGGCTATTTGGCGACTCGCCGACCGGCTGGGGGCGCGTCGCGGCGGTCTGCGACTTCGTTCACAACCATATCAGGTTCGATTACCAGCAAGCGCGCGCCACGCGGACCGCCATGGATGCCTATCGCGAAGGTGTGGGCGTCTGCCGTGACTACACCCATCTGGCGATTGCCTTCTGCCGCGCCCTGAACATTCCGGCGCGCTACTGCACAGGCTATCTCAGCGATATTGGCCAGCCACCTTCCACCGGGCCGATGGATTTTGCGGCCTGGATGGAGGTCTATTTGGGCAATCGCTGGTGGGTGTTCGACCCGCGCAACAACAATCTGCAATACGGCAGGGTCATGATTGCGTTTGGCCGCGATGCGGCTGATGTGCCCTTGGTCCATACCTTTGGCCCAAACACGCTGGTCGGCTTCAAGGTTTGGGCTGACCAAGTGCCAGCCTCGCAATAGCGCTGCTGGCACCTGGTATTTCGGGCAATCGCGCTTTAAGCGTCTTTGGCTGAACCCGCCATGATCCGATATATCCCGGCGCCGATCACAGCACCAACCAGCGGTGCCACCCAGAACAGCCAGAGCTGATCCAGCGCCCAGCTGCCCTGGAAGATCGCCTGGCTGGTCGACCGCGCCGGATTAACCGACGTGTTGGTGACAGGGATGGAGATCAGATGGATCAGGCAGAGCGCCAACCCAATCGGGATCGGTGCAAACCCAGCCGGTGCCCGCCCGTCTGTCGCGCCCAAAATCACGATCAGGAAGCCAGCCGTGAGCACGACCTCGATCACAAGGGCTGCCACCATGCTGTACTGACCAGGCGAATGCTCGCCATAGCCATTGGCCGCGAAGCCGGCACTGGCATCAAATCCCGCAGCACCACTGGCGATGACGTACAAAACCCCAGCAGCCGCGAGCGCTCCCAGAACCTGGGCGATCACGTATCCTGGCAACTCACTGGCCGAAAATCGACCGCCGATCATTAGGCCTAGCGACACGGCCGGATTGAAGTGACCGCCGCTGATATGACCGACGGCGTAAGCCATCGTCAGCACGGTTAGACCAAATGCCAATGAAACACCCAGCAGGCCAATACCAACATCAGGGAAGGCCGCTGCTAATACTGCGCTGCCGCAACCACCAAAGACTAACCAGAATGTTCCGACGAACTCTGCCATTATATTGTTCATATTGTGGCCTTTCTGCCATAATTTTTTGAAAGAGTATTCATTGATCCGATAAATTTAAATATAGCAACATGAATTTTTAGAAGACACAGCCAATAGAGACGTTTGAGGACCCGATCAAGCCTCCCCTCTCAACCGCCCTTCTTGGCCATGAACTCATCGATGAATGCCTGTGGTTCACCATTGGCGAAGGCTGCCTGTTGGCCGAGGACCCCGGCGCGGAAAGCCTCCTCAAATCCCTTGAGCGCCACTTCGCGGAAGCGTTTTTTGGTGCGGGCCCATGCGGTGGGGTATTTACCTGCCAGATGCTCTGCCAGCTCGCAGGCTGTGGCGATCACCTGATCAGGCGGCACGACGCGGTTGAACAGGCCGTGGCGGGTGGCCTCGTCCGCATCCATCATCCGGCCCGTCATGGAGAGATCCTGATTCAGCGACCAGCCCAGGTGCAGGCTGATCCAATAGCTGCCCATGACACTAGGAATGCCGGCGTTGATCTCTGGCTGGCCGACACGCACGCCAGGGTGAGCAACGCGCTGGTCGCTCACCAGGCTGATCTGAAATCCGCCGCCGGTGGCCAGGCCGTTCAGCGCGGCTATCACCGGTTTTTCGGTCAACAAGATCTGCTTGTAGACATTGCAGACCGTACCAAACCACTCCTCAACCTCGTGCACCTGCACGCCGCGCGCCTCAACCAAATCCGCGCCGGCGCAGAAAGCGCGGTCGCCAGCACCGGTTAGGACGATGCCTTTGACCGCTGGGTCACCATCCAAAGCAATCAGGGTCTCGGCAATACCCCGCGCTAGGGGCGTGTTTAAGGCGTTCAGATTGGCGGGACGATTGAAGATCAGCAGAGCGATATCGCCCTGCATCTCAACCTTGACGACATCGCTCATTGCGGCAGTTCCGGTGCCAGGGCTGCGAAATCGGTAACGGCTTCGAGCGCGGCACCGGCCCGGTAGAGCGTCGCCTCCGCAAACGGCTTGCCGATGAGTTGCATTGAGGCGGGGCAGCCATTGGCGGTGAAGCCAGCAGGCACGCTCAGCGATGGCAGCGCCAAGTAGTTGATCGGCCTTGTGCAGCGGCTGAGGCGAGCAAGCAGAGCGGCAAAGCCCTGGCGGTCGCTCATGTCAGTTTCCTCAATTGAGGGAACCGGCATGTCGAACGTGGGGGCGTGCAGCACGTCGCATTCCGCAAACGCCTCCGCACAGAATTCCCGCAGCATACGCGGGCGGGTCTGAACGGCGGTCAGGTAGTCGGTGGCAGAGACCGCAAGGCCAGCCTCCAACCGAGCGCGGGCTTGAGAACCGTAATCCTGCGGACAGGTGCGCAGCCAGTGTGCGTGCAACGTGGCACCCTCACTGGCTGTAATCAGATTGGCTAGGTCAGAGTTGCGATCTGGGTCGGGAATGGCGACCGGCTTGATGATGGCGCCCAGATCGCGGAACACTTGCAGTGAGGCATCCATTAACGCCCCAACCTCTGGGTCCAGTGAGGCACGGTAATAGGTCTCCGGCACGCCGATGCGCAGGCCTTTGATGTCCGGTTTGATACAGGCAGCCTCCAAATCTGGCACTGCGCGGCGGCTGGCGGTCGGATCATTGGGGTCGCCGCCGGAAATCACGGCGTACATGCGGGCGTTATCGCGGACGGTGCGGGTCAACGGGCCGACGGTGTCGTGGGTGAACGAGAGGCCCATGGCGCCATAACGGCTGACCCGGCCATAGCTGGGTTTGATCCCAACCAGACCGTTAGCGCCCGCCGGCAATCGCACGCTACCGCCAGTGTCTGACCCCAACGCGCCGAAGCTCAACCGAGCAGCCGTCGCCGCACCGGAACCGCTGGAGGAACCGCCGGTGATATGCGCGGGGTTCCAAGGGTTGCGGCAGTGTCCCCAATGGTCGTTATGACCGGTCGGCCCCAGCGCGAACTCCGCCATGTTCAGGCCACCGAGATAGACGGCGCCGGCGGCATCCAGGCGCTCCATGACCGTGGCGGTGATGTCCGGGCGGAAGTCCTTGCGGATTTTTGAGCCACAGGTGGCCAGCATGCCAGCACGGTAGAACATGTCCTTATGCGCCATCGGCACGCCGGCGAGCGGCCCTAGCGCCTCACCACGAGCGCGGGCTGCATCGACGGCATCGGCCATCTGCAGGGCCAGGTCGGCCTCGAGGTGAATGAAGGCGTTAATGACCGGCTGCCATTTCGCGACGCGCGCCAGACAGGCCTCGGTCAGTTCACGGGAGGAGATTTCACCGGCAGCAACGGCATCGGCGGCCTGAACCAGGGTCCACAGGGTGGGATCAGCGGCTTTAGTCATCGGCCAGAGCCTCCAATGCCGCAAAAATCTGCGCTGGCTCTGTGTCGAACATGGAGCCAGGCGCCAGTTGCGCCAGGCTATCCTTCGCACGCTCCAGCATGCGAACAGCGCGATCGGCGCTTTCCGCACCGCCGGTATAGCCCTGGCCATCCACCAGCCAAGCCTGCATGTGATCACGGTCAATCATCAGTCTCTCCCTCATCGGTATGGAAATACCTTAGGGACAGTTTGCGTTGCAGACCAGAAGGCAAAGCAATCCGAGGCTATCTGAGAGCAACGGCCCGCGAAGCTCCAGCGCTACCCCAGCCGGTTCAGCCCGTCGAAGGCCGCTATTTTGTAGCATTCGGCCAGGGTGGGGTAGTTGAAGACGTTCTCGACGAAATAGTCGATCTTGCCGTTGTGTGCCATCACCGCCTGGCCGATATGCACCAATTCGCTGGCGCCCTCGCCGATGATCATCACGCCCAGGATTTCGCGGGTTTCGATGTGGAACATCAGTTTCAGGAAGCCGGACGAGTCGCCCAGGATCATGCCGCGGGAGACTTCCTTATAGCTAGCCTTACCGACCTCGTACGGCACACCAGCCTCGGTCAATTCCTCTTCGCTGGCACCGACCGTTGAAATTTCGGGGATGGTGTAGATGCCGTAGGGGAAGTGCGTTGCCATCCGCTCGCACGCCAGACCTAGGGCGTGGCAGGCAGCGAAGCGGCCCTGCTCCATCGACGTCGACGCCAGGCTGGGAAAGCCGATAACATCGCCCACGGCATAGACGTTTTCCGCTGACGTTCGATAATTTTCGTCCACCGTCAAACGGCCGCGCGGGTCCGGTTCAACGCCAATATTCTCCAGCGCCAAACCCGCTATGGCGCCAGTACGGCCGACCGCATAAAGCGCCTTTTGCGTCACGATCTTTTTACCACTGGCCAGTTGGATGCGCACATGCTCGCCGCGGTCATCATCATACTGATCAATGGCCTCGACCCCCTCACCCAGGCGGAGGGTCACACGGCTTTCGCGCATGTGATGCACCAGATGGTCAGCGATCTCCCGGTCAACGAAGTCCAGCAGTTGCGGACGCTTGTCGATCAGAGTGACGCGCACGCCCAAGGCCGCAAAAATCGTGGCATACTCGCAGCCGATGACGCCAGCGCCAATCACAGCAAGTGATTTCGGCAAATCCTTTAGGGTCAGGATGTCGTCGCTGGTGAAAATGCGTTGGCCATCAAAAGCGATATGCGGGTCGCGCGCCGTGGTGGTGCCAACGGCCACAATAACGCGATCCGCCGTCACCTCGCGCACACCGGAGTCGTCCAGGGCGTCCAACCGTATTGTGTGGGCGTCCAAGAAGGATGCCTCTGCCACAAACAAATCAACGCCATTGCGCGAAAAATGGTGGCGGATCACGTCGATCTCACGCTTAACCACCCAATCCGTGCGATGGAGTAGGTCCTGCATCGTAATCCGCGACTTCAACGAATAGGACGCACCGTAAATGCCACGCTCACGATAGCCGGAGAGGTACATCGCGGCTTCGCGGAAGCTCTTGGATGGGATAGTGCCGGTGTTAACACAGACGCCGCCAACCACGGCGACGCGCTCGGCAATGCCCACGGTTTTGCCGGCTTTGGCCGCTGCAATCGCCGCACGCTGGCCGCCGGGACCGGAGCCAATTACAAACAGGTCGTAGTCATAGTCAGCCATAATTCCACCCTCAGATGCCGTTGCGCGCCAATCAACACCAGAATAGTGACGATGTTCTGAATATCCGGCGGAGACCGGTATCCCTAACAGGGTTTCAGCAACTTACGAAATCATGCAGGTTGCGGCGGGCTGGATTTGGCTTCACGGAAAGCTGACTCGCCCGTGGTATACCGCCCCTCTATCTAAGGGTGAGACGCAACAACCGATCAGTTCAGGAGAGTGCGCGTGGCGCCCGTTGCCCGTAAACCTAGTGCCCCAAAAGCCAGTGCCCCAAAAGCCAGTGACGGCAAATCCTTTGTTCAGCGAGCCAAGCCCTGGGCTATCATAGCGGCGTTGGCTGCTGCATTCGGTTTGTTCTTTGCCTACGACCTGCATCAGCTGATCTCCTTCGAAACGCTGGCAGCGGAGCGGGAGCGGCTACTTGGTTGGGTTGCGGAAAACCCCGTGCTGGCGCCCCTCGCCATGGTCGCGCTCTATGCACTGACGACACTGCTGTCACTGCCGATTGCCGCCGTCCTGACGCTTGGAATTGGGTTTTTGCTGGGCACAGCGCTGGCCGCAGTGGTCGTGGCCATCGGCGCAACCCTGGGCGCAACCGGCCTATTCCTGCTGGCGCGCTCTGCCTTTGGTGAGCGGTGGCGCGGGCCGGTGGAACGGGTGCTATCCAAACTGGACAATGGCTTCCAGGAGAACGCGTTCCAATACCTGCTGGTGCTGCGCCTGATGCCGGTCATGCCATTCTGGCTGTTGAACATCGTGCCAGCGTTTGCCGGGGTCTCGCTGCGGGCCTATGTTGGCGCGACCTTCTTTGGAATATTACCGGGCACCATCGTGTTTTGCAGTGTCGGTGCAGGCTTTAGCGCGATTTTTGCTCGCGGTGAGGTGCCTGGATTGGATGTGCTTAGCAATCCCGCCTTGATCCTACCGCTGGCCGGGCTCGCTATTCTGGCCGCCATTCCGCTAGCCTATCGCCGCTGGCGCGGCCACCAGGCTCGTCGCGCTGCTGATGCCGTAGCCCCGTGAAATCCTGAAGCCGATCCACTGACCCCTTGCGAAAGACGATACCTATGACGGTTTTAACGCCGGATCTCTGCGTTCTTGGTGCGGGCTCAAGTGGCCTGGTGGTTGCGTCTGGCGCGGTTCAGATGGGCGCCAGCGTGGTGCTGTTGGAGCCGCACAAAATGGGCGGCGACTGCCTGAACTATGGCTGCGTGCCGTCGAAAGCGCTGCTATCCGCCGCCGCCAGCCATCCCCGCCCCAGCTATGGCGAAGCGATGAAACGGGTGCAAGCGACGATCGCTGCGATTGAACCAAACGACTCGGTTGAGCGGTTCGAGGGGCTGGGCGTTCACGTCGTCCAACAGGCCGGCCGCTTCATCGACAAGCGCACGGTCGAGGCCGTGGACGGTACCCTTATTCGGGCACGCCGGTTTGTGATCGCCACCGGCTCGCACGCGATGATCCCACCAATTCCTGGCCTGGATCAGGTGCCATACGTCACCAACGAGACACTCTGGGATCTGCGCGAGGCTCCCGCGCACCTGCTGGTCATTGGCGGCGGGCCGATTGGCTGCGAGATGGCCCTAGCGCACCGCCGCCTGGGCAGCGCCGTCACCATTGTCGAGCGCAGCGCCATACTACCACGGGACGAGCCAGAACTGGTTGACGTGGTCCGGCAAAGCCTGATTGCCGAGGGCATCACCATCCGCGAGGGCGTGGGCGCAGACAGCGTGGAGGCCAGCCCCGAGGGCGTCCACCTCACCCTATCCGATGGCACAACCGTCTCTGGCTCGCATCTGTTGGTAGCGGCGGGCAGACGGGCGACAGTCGATGGCCTCGGCCTGGAAGCCGCGGAAATTCTATTGGAACGCGGTGCCATTCGCACAGACGCCGGCATGCGCACCACCAACCCAAAGGTGTTTGCGGCCGGTGATGTCGCCGGCGGACCACAATTCACCCATGCCGCCGGCTATCAGGCCGGCATCGTGCTGAAGCGGGCGCTGTTTCATCTGCCGGCCAAGGCTGACCACGGCCTCATCCCCTGGGCCACCTACACCGACCCAGAGCTCTCCCACGTTGGCCTAACAGAAGCCGACGCGCGGCAGAAACACGGCGATATTGTGCGCGTATTGACTTGGAAGATGGACGAGAACGACCGCGCCATCGCCACCGGCCGCACCGAGGGCATGGTCAAGGCCATCGTGACCAAACACGGGCGCATCCTGGGCGCCTCCATCGTCGGTCCGCATGCTGGCGAGTTGATCCTGCCCTGGTGCCTGGCCATCCAGAACAAGTTGAAAATCGGCGCGATAGCACAGGTGATTGCGCCCTACCCTACGCTGTCTGAGGCCTCGAAGCGGGCCGCTGGCAGTTTCTATAGCGAGAGCCTGTTCTCCGCCAGGACCCGCCGCATTGTTGGCTGGTTACAGAAGCTACCGTAAGGGGCTTTTCTCAGGGCTTAGTTTAAGGGATGCTGGTGGCAGCACGAAAATCCCAAACTGAGGACGCCCCTTCCTATGACCATTCTCGTAATTGGCGGTGCCGGTTTTATCGGCCGCCGCATGATCCCGTTGCTCGTAGCCCGCGGCGAGACCGTCGTTTGCGCCGACATCAATCTGGCCGCGGTTGCTCCGATCTTCGAACCACTTGGCGATGCCGTGCGCATGGTGCGGGCCGATGTGACCCAGTTCGACGATATGGTTCGCCTCGTCCACGAGGTGAAGCCAAAGACTTTGGTCAACCTCTCTTACTTCATCGGTTCTGACATGCCGCCGCATGTGGCGACCAAGTTGAACGTGGTCGGCATGGACAATTGCTTTGAGGCCGCCCGCCTCGGCGGTGTGCAGCACACGGTCTTTGCCTCTTCGCTGGCGGTCAGCGGCGCGCAGAAGAATTTCGGCGAGCGGTTGGTGACCGAGGACGATGCGAAATACGGCACGCTGCAATACGCCTTCAACAAGATCTTCAACGAGTTCCAGGCGCAGGATTATCGCGAGAAGTATGGCATGACCATCACTTGCGTCCGCCCCGCGAACGTGACCGGGCCGGACAAAGTGGATGGCTCCGTCGACCATGTGCGCTGCATGGTGCTGCCAGCCCGTGGCGAGCCGGTCAGCTTCCCGCACGCCGATGTGGTGCGCTGCCCGATCCACGTGGATGACATCGCCGAGGTCTTTGCCCGCGTCGCCACCACGGACAAACCGAAGCACCCGATCTACAACAGCGGCGGCCACACGATCAGCATGGGCGACCTAGCCAAGATCGTACGTGAGTTTCTGCCGGATGCGCAGATCAGCTTTGATCACGAAACCGGAGGCAAAGAGCTGTCTGGCAACTACCTGATCGACAACTCCCGTGCGGTTGAGGAATTCAGCCTGCAATACCCAGCCTTCCGCGACCGGGTGCGCCAGATCATCAACACCGTACGCCGCGAAGAGGGCTTGCCGGAGGTGTGATGCAATGTGCGGCGGAGGAGTGGGCGGAAGCCCTCCCTCCCTCTCCGCTTTTGCTCTACCGCGGCCTGGCGCCAGCATGGCGAAGCTTGTGGTCCAGCACACAATAAAGGATCGTCATCAGATATCGGGGGCCGAGTTTGGCGATGTTGAATTTTGACTCGCCGCCCTCGCGGTCGCGCCAACCGTTCGGGATCACCTTGAACGTCGCGCCGCGCTGCACGGCCTTGATTGACATCTCGATCGTCAGGTTGAAATCGGCCGAGACCAGGGGCTGAATGCTTTCCAGCACGTCGCGCCGCCAGCCCTTGAAGCCGTTGGTGTAATCGTCATAAGCCCGGCCAGCGACCCAGGCGATTAGCCGGTTGCCAAGGCGGTTGAGGATGCGCTTGACCGGCGGATAGCCCTCCACCCGCTCGGGATTGGAGAAACGGGAGCCGAAGGCGCAGCCGTAACCTTCCTCCAAGATCGCGTGGGCGTAGGCGACGATATCCTCGGGCAGGTCAGAGCCGTCGGCCATGGCGACAACAATCGCCTGCCCTCGGGTTGCTGCCAGAGCTGCCTTGACCGCCATGCCATAGCCGCCAGGCCCCGTATTCTTCACCGGACGCACGCCCGAGAACCGCTCGGCAAGATCCTGCAATATAGCCCAAGTGTTGTCACGGGAAGCATCGTCGGCAATGACGATCTCCCACGTCCAACCGGTCGGCTCGAACGCGGCCACCATGGCCTCAACCGTGGCGATGATGGTGCTTTCCTCGTTGTAGGCCGGCACCGCGATGGAGAGTTGCACTTCGCTCATGGCGCCGGCGCTATCGGGTAGTTGGCCCTGGCAAAGGCCACGGCCTGGGTGACAGCAGCCACAGGATGATCCGCCCGGCGCATCTCGATGGAGGCCCAGTCAGCGTATCCGCTGGCGGCAATGGCTGCGCCAAAAGCGAAATGGTTCATTTGCGGCTCGGTAATGTGCAGATGGCTGATGATGTCGGCGGCCTCACGCATACCGTCGGCGGCCTGATCGCCGGCCATCTCCGTACAGGCGATATCCAGATGCAGGCGCACACCCGGATGATCGACTAAGCGCACCACAGCCGCGGCTTCCGACCAGCGGGTCATGAAGGTGCAGGCGTAAGCTGGCGGGTTCGCCTCCAGCCCCAAAACCACCCCATGGTCGGCACAGACCGCGCCGATGCGGCAAAAGACGGCAACGGCTCGATCGATGGCAGCGTCTGGCTTCAACTCGCCTGGGTCGCGGTTGCGCGGAGATCCAAAGACCAAGGTGCGGGCCTCGAAAGCGGCAGCGACTGCGGCGACATCAGCGATATGCGCGACCAGGGCTGAGACAGATGCCTCGTCGCCAAACACCTGCAGATCTGGCCGGCCAAACAGGATGGCCTGCAGGGCTGGAACAGCAAAGCCGGAATCGGCCAGCCGTTGGCGTTCCGCAGTCGCTGCGGCGACTGACATACCCTCCCAATCCGGCCAAAACTTTGTCGGCGCGACCTCAATGCCATGCACACCGCCAGCGCGTAGCGCCGCCTTAACAGCATCATCTTCGGGCGCATCCCAAGCAATATTGGAGACTGCCAGTTTCATGCGATTTGTCTCCGTCATGCTGCCATGGCCGGGCCAGCCTCTTTCGCTGAGCCATCACGCCAGGCCTCTATGAACCGACCCATACGGGCCAGAACGCTGGCCTTGCCTTCGATATATCCCTCCGGCGCGCATGCACCGGCAAAGGTGGTACCGTGCCGGGTGCGGAAGTCATAAGCAGCCTCTGGCGCTGCATCCCACCCAACGCGTTTGCCGGGGAAAAAGGCGTCCAGAATGTCCGATGTCGCCACCGGCTCCGTCACCAGATGCACCAGCGACAAACCCGCGGCTTCGGCAGTTTGAATGTCGTCCCACAGGCGGGTGAGGTCGTAATATTGGAAACTGCTGGCCGGGTTGATCTTGTCCAGGATATTGTCGGTCAGCAGATCGTAAATCACGTTTTTGCGCAGACCGGGACCGAACAGGCCCGGCAAGCGCACGACAAGCGGCGCGTCGAACTGGGCGCGGAATGCATCCTCCAATGCCAGGCGGTTATGGCCATAGGCGTGGTTCTTCACAGCATGGCAATCGGCGGCTTCGTCCAGGCCGACGCCGGGCGGCACCGCGTCGATGGTGGAGATCAGAATGGCGCGGTCGGCCTTTACTGTCGCCATCGCCCGCAGCGCCCGGTCGATGCCCTGCCAATCGGCCTCAGGCTCCTGGTTTGCCCACCATTTTTTGGCTTGAGCGCCGGCAAACACCAACAGCTCGAACGTGTTGCCCGCGATATCCTCAATATTCTTGGAGTTATAGATGGACCCAAACGGCGCTTGCGAGCGCAAGTTTGAGCCGACAAAGCCGGTATAGCCAACCAACGCACACCGCGGTGCGGGAGAGGAAGACGAAGTGGACATTTCTGGGACTTGCTCCTTGAACTCTGCGGTCAACCGGGGGTTTTCGCGCTAGATACCGGGCGGAAAACGATGAACCGGCTGGTGGTATAGTTCCAGACATAGGTTGCCACCAGGGACGCAATCTTGGCGAGCAACGGGCCAATGAACCCAGCCAGCAACCAGATAACCGCAGTCGAGATCCCCAGGCCAATACCGTTCAGGCCAACGAAGATACCGAATTGCCCAGCTGTAACGGGCTTATCGATATCCGCAAACGTCCAAAACCGGTTCAGCAGGAAGCTGCTAATGATTGCCAAGCCGTACGACACAACGTTGGCAGCAACTGGCGCCATGTTAAAGCCATAGACCAGCGCCGTGAACATCACGACGTCAAGGCCGGCATTGAACGCGCCGACCAGGGCGAACTTCAATGCCTGCGGAATCTTGTCATTCACCCGGACGATCTCTGACCGTATTGCCACGATCACGCGGGCGGTTCTGTGGGCGGATCGGCGGGCGCTGGCGCAGCAGGCTGGTCTGCGCCCACATCGCCACGGCTGATCACATTCAATGTGTTGTCATAGGCCAGCGATTTGCTATGGGTATGGCGGGACAGGTAATAGAGCGGGTGGTTGGCCGTGCCCTCCAGCACCTGCAGCAGGTATTCGCTCATCACCGCCAACACCAGAGTAATAAAGAAAAACAGCCCGGAGATTTGCAACGAGAGCGAAGTCCAGCCCGGCGCGACCGTGTCCGAAAACAGCCAAAAGCCGATGACATACAGGGAATAAATCAGCGTCAAACCGCTGGCGCCCAGCGCCAACAGTGACACAGTCCGCAGCGGCGTGACCGAAATTGCCAACGTCAACGAGACCGCCCGCGCAGTCATAGATACTATCCGACTGAACCGCGAGCCCTCAATCGCCCCGCGCGCGCCACGGGCGCGATCAGCAGGGCCAGAGTATTCTCGATCATAGACGAGCGTGGCGTGTTCAAACCCCGACAATGCCGGCGACAGCATAAGAATGCGATGCCGGTTGGTCGGCTTCAGCATAAAGTTCAGCACAGCGCGGCTAACCAAACGGCAACTGGAAACCGCCATCGGAACGTCGATATCTTTAGCCCGGGCGACAAATCGCAAAAACCGGTTGGTCAGCACATTGCTGAGGCCAATCCCATCCACCCGCTCCCGCGGCAGGGCGTAGACAACGTCGGCACCGCCCAGCGCCCGCGCCGTCATCGCCGGCACCAATTCCGGCGGGTCCAGGCGAGGATCAAGGATAACAACGAAATCACCAATCGCATGCTCTAGACCCGCGATAACAGCTACATCGGTGCCGCAGCGGCTGGAGAGCCCCAGCAGCACAGTGCCGGGTATGGTCTCTTGCGCCTGTAGGATGCGGGCAACGGTGTTATCACGTGAGGCATCATCGACGACAATCACCTCATAATGGTCAAACGAGTCACGCAGGATGACCGACAGCCGCTCCAAATACGTATAGTCGGCGGCGTCCGAAACCACCATCACGACACTGGGCAGGGTTTCGCGCAAGCGCGAGCGCTTCACGCCCTCAGAGCCTGACTCAAAAGTTCAGTTGCAATAGCAATACCTTGCCAGGCGTCTGGTCATGAGGCGAATGTTGGGGACATAGGCCCAAGCGGTCGAGCTTTCGATTGTCGTTTCCCAGTCTTTGGCCAATCGGCGGCAGCGGCCAAGCCAAGCAAAGGTCCGTTCAACCACCCAACGCCGAGGCAAGACCTCGAAGCCTTTGGCTCTGTCGCTTCT
>CALKDI010000097.1 GCA_938084065.1 uncultured Alphaproteobacteria bacterium | reverse complement strand
ACTCAGCAATCTCTTGGCAAGATTTGCCGTCGTCGAGCAGCAGGATCGCGTTGGCGCGACGGGCGATACCATGGTCCTCGCGCTGACGCCGCACGCAAGCCTCAAGTTCGAGACGCTCTGCTGAGGAAAGAAAACCGGCGATGATCATGCACATAGCTGAATCGTTCTTAACCCGCCCGTCAAGCCATCAAATTCGGGTTCTCAATGACTCCCGGTATAAGCACAATAAAAAATTCATCGATGTGCTGAACCGTTTCATGGATTCTAAGCGCAGATAAATCTCTTCGATGTCGCTTTATGATGTCCGTACCGGCTGATTCAAAACAAGTCCGCAACCGCAACGTGATAGCGGATCATCGCCTCTAAATGCGCCGAGACCGAGCGGCCCTCAATGCGGGTGAACTCGTTGCGGGAATAGGCGTTGTGCAGGGTGAAATAGGTGACGCCCGCGTCCTGCCAGAACTTGATGGTTCGCCGCCAATCCTCCGGCAAGCCCGCGCCGGCAGATAGGCGCACGCACAGCTCCGGCTCGCCACTGCGGCCCTGCTTGGCCCAGGCGGTCCGCAGGGTCTCGAAGTCCTTCAGTGCGTCGTCGCCCGGCGGATGGTTCAGGTACATCCAGCCATCGCCATAGGTCGCTAGCCGCCGGATGGTCGCCGGCGCATGGCCGCCGAACCAGAGCGGCACCTTGCCGGACGGCGGGCGCGGGTTGATGCCGGCGTCGTCAATCTCGTGCCATTCGCCCTTAAAGCTCACGTGATCGTTGGCCCAGAGCGCCTGCATCACCTGGACCTGCTCCTCCGACCGCTTGCCGCGGTTGGCGAAGTCCATACCCAGGCCTTGGAACTCCACCGGGTTCCAGCCGATGCCAACACCGAAGCGGAAGCGACCATCGCAGAGGGTCGCCAAAGACGCCGCCTGCTTCGCCACCAGCACCGCCTGCCGCTGCGCCAGGATCATCACTTCGGTTGAGAAGCCGATCTTTGGGCAGATCCCGGACAGATAGCCGAACAGCACAAACGCATCCACGAACGTATCCGCCGACGTGTTCATGTTGCCCCAATCGGGCCGGTTAGCGGCATCGACGCCCAGGACATGGTCCGGCGCCGCGAGGTAGGAAAAGCCCAACCCCTCGGCGGTTTGCGCCATGGTCTTAACGTCGATGGGATCACCGCCCGTATCGGCGATAGGCAGGGCATAGCCGAGCTGCATAGAGGGTCTCCCTGATGTGCCGTTACCGCTGGATCGAGCGCAGGAAGCTGGACCGGGCTTTGGCCGCCTGCATCATCCAGCCCAGATCCTGGCCAGACAGGATCATCTGCGCGCCAGCCCTGAGGTATTTGGCCGCCAACTCCTCGTCATAGACGCCGCCCATGCCCAGGACCTTTCCATTGTTGCGGCAGGCGGCGGCGGCGGTGTCGTAGGCTTTGGCCACCTTCTCGTCGCCATATTGGCCGTGAATGCCCATCTCGGCGCAGAGGTCGTTGGTGCCGATCAACAGGCAGTCAATGCCGGGGATTGCGGCGATGGCGTCGGCGTTGGCAATGGCGGTCGGCGTTTCCAGCATCACCGTCACCAGCAGGTTGTCGTTGATGACCTCCGCCATCTCGCGGATAGGCAAGCTTTCATAGCCCAGCACCGGCTGGGTGCCAGAGATCGAGCGATGACCGAGTGGCGGGAACAGGGCCTGATCGGCGACGCGCTGCGCCTCCGCGACCGTATCTACGTGCGGCACGACAATGCCCTGGGCGCCGCCATCCAGCGGGCGGGAGGTCTGGAAGCGCTCGTGCGCGCTGGCGCGGGGGATGGGTGTGATGCCGGCGTCGAGGGCGGCGACGGAGATCTGCACCGCCATGTCGATGGACATGGTGTTGTGCTCCAGGTCGATGAACAGCCAGTCATAGCCACAGACAGCCGCGATCTTGGCGATATCGACGCTGCGAGCGTTGCGCACGCCAAAGCCAAGGGCCAGCTCGCCGGCTTTCAGTTTGTCTTTGGCAATGTTGGGGATGATGGGCATGGGGGAGACCTTTGATTGAGGGTGGTTGCGGTAAGCTTAGCCGCCAAGCGCGGGTCGTGTAAGGCGATTTCTGCAATGACCGCCTGCGCATTAAGCCGGCTTTCACCACGATGAAGGCAAGCTGGCCGCAATCCTCCCTCTCCGGCAGCCCCATAAGCGGAGCCCCTTCATGGCTGAGCCCCACCACACTGCACCGCCATCGAGCGAGCAGAACCGTAAGGTCATCCGCGGCAAGATCAGCAAGACCATCGACCGGTTTGAGCGCTATCCGCTGCTCGACATCGTCTGGGACCAGCTGATCCGTCGCCTGATGCAACGGCTGGCTCACGTCTATGGCGTCAGCGTCGAGGAGCAGGTGATGAGCAAGGATATCCTGCGGTTTGGCCAATATATGGAGGACCTGCCCTATCCAGCGCTGCTGTGTGTGTTTCAGGCCAGGGAATGGCACGATCTTGGGCTGGTCGTCATCGATGGCGGCATCGCGGAAGCCAACCTGGAATTCCTGCTGGGTGGTGATGCAGAGGCGGCCTTCGATCCGGAGCCGCGCAACGCGACGCATTTGGATAAGGCTCTGGCGCGGCAGTTGGTCAACGCTGTTTTGGCCGAACTAGGCGAGGCCTTCACCGGCGCCCGGACCGAGATCGGGCACGTCACCATGCAGTGCGAGCGGATTGAGACCTCACCCCAGTTCGCGACGATCACCCGGCCCCAGACACCGGTGTTTCTGGCGCGCATTCAGGTGGATATTGGTGAGGCGGGCCGCAGCGGCCAGATCGATGTGCTGCTGCCGATGCCGATGCTGGAGCCGATCCGGCGCTATCTGACAGAGGCTTATCGCGGCGATCAAAAGACCAATGATCTGGTCTGGGCGCGCCACATCACCACTGCGCTGATGGCTCACCCGCTGCCGATTGATGCGGAGTTGGAGCGGCTAACCGTGACGTTGGATCGGGTGATGGACTGGCAGGTGGGTGATCTGCTGCCGTTGGCTGCCGACGCCAACACGCCGGTGGAGCTGCATATTCGTGACGTTGGTGGGCACACCACCGTGCTCAGTGGCAAGCTGGGGGCGTTGCGGGGGAACAAGGCGATCAAGCTGTTGAGCGATACGGCGCAGGCGTTTGGCCAACCTTTTGGCGCTCTGGCGGAGGATTTGGGGGTGGAGATGACTGCCAGCGACGTGGAGGAGCGGGCGGAGGCCCGTCCGGCGAATACTCAAGCCCCCGATGACATGGCGGACTTTGGTCTGGGGCTGGCTGGGGCCTAAGCTAGGCTGGTTCGGTTAGGCCAGCTCAGCTAGGCGGCAATCCCACGGCATCGGCTCGCGCAGGCCCAGTTGGCGCATGACGCCCCAGGCGCTGGCGAGGTTGGAGGTGATGACGGGCTTGCCGCAATCGCGCTCCAGCGCCTGCATCACTCCCAGGCTGGCCATGGCGGTGCAGGAGACGAACAGCACGTCGGCATCCGGTCGGTCAGCCTCCCGGCCAAGGCGGTAGCAGACCTCTGGCGGGATGCGGTTAATGGCGCGGCGCTCGCGCTCCGTCTCGCCCATGTCGAGGCCTAGGGCGGAGGTGACGGCGAAGCCTTCGGCCTCCAACCAGGCGACTTCGCCATCGGTGATGAATTGGCGATAGGGCGTGGCGAGGGCCACTTTCTGCGCGCCCAACGCCCGCAAAGCCGCCAGAACGCAGGCGGCGGTGGTGGTGGCCGGGACGCCGGCGATCTGGTGCAGGCGCTCCACCAACCGCTCGCCATCGGTCATGAAGCTGCCGGAGGTGCAGCCGTAGAGCACCAGGTCGACCTCTGCGCTGGCGAGGTCTTCGGCGGCGGTTTCGGTGCCGGCGGCCATGGCGTTGAGGCTGTCCTGGCTGGGGACGCCGCGGACGGGGGTGCGGGCGCCGTGGAAGGTGACGCCGGACGGCGCCAGGCGCGCCAGTTCCGGCTCCATCACCGTGTTCGCGGATGGCAGGATCACGCCGACAGTGGCGAGCCAGCCATAGGGGCGGTAACGGCCCAGGGCCTTGAGCGGGTCGGACATGAGCGGGCTCGGTCAGTTAAGGTTTGCAGGGGGCACGGCGGAAATGTTCAGGTTTGTTAAGGTTTTGGCGTACTGGTCTTATATATTTCAATGGGTTATCCGGGTTGGCGGAAAAGCTTCACACTACACGACAGCGGTAGCTGAGGACGGCAAATCATGGTTTTCTGACGGATTCTTCCTCGGGAAAGGGATGATCCTGTGCTCAGAAAAGCATGTGCCGCCCTCAGTCAAAAACTAAGTTCGGTTGTCTCGTTGAGC
>CALKDI010000096.1 GCA_938084065.1 uncultured Alphaproteobacteria bacterium | reverse complement strand
GCACCGTGGGTCATGGATCCCCGAAAAATGCGCCACCAAATCGCCCGCCGCCATCGTCGCCTCCTCAATATCGGAGACTCTCTGAATCACACCAGATTCAACCCTGTTAACTCACCTCAGAAATTTCATGCGTTAGCCCTGCTAGCGAAGCAATCCATCGTCGGCATTTAACCGTTAGACTGATGGGTTGCTTCGCCCGCTCCGCAGGTTGGCAGTGGCGACTGAGGGGAGGCGGTCCAACTCACGCAATGCGTGTGCTGGATTCCGCCACCAAATTACTCAGCGGGCCGGCTCACTGTCTGCGGGCCGAATGTTGCGACGATCTCTCCCTGAGCGGCGGGATAGCTGGGTGTTACGTGGCGCAGGCGCTCGGCGATCAGTCGGTGCAGGTCGGGCAGCCGGTGGAATGGCACTGCTGGGTAGAGGTGATGCTCTGCATGGTAGGGCATGTTCCACATCAGGAAGCGCACCGGCCAACTGGCCAAGGTGGTACGTGTGTTGGTCAGGCCGTTGCGGTCTTCGCTGCAGCCGGTGTGCTCCGCCAGCAGAATGGCGCGCAATACTGGTTGGCCGCAGACCATCGGCAGCAGCCAATAGGTGACCGGCGCCCAGGTCTCAAACACGATGGCTAGAATGATGATCAAACCATAGGCTGCGAACTGCCCCCGCGCTGACCAGGCCAGCCGCGGCTTAGCCCGTTCCGGGATGTACGGATGGTCGAACTTGTACAGCGCCACTCGCAGGCTCTCGCCCAGCCTATCCTTGTAGTAGTAGAGACCGATGATGCGGTGCAGATAGGTTAGCCAATTGTGCGGCTTTGGCCGGGCAAGCTCGGGGTCTTGGCCAGGGACCTGGGTGAAGCGGTGGTGCCAGTGGTGAAACCGGCGGTAGAAATCGCCGTTGTTGAGCGTGATGGCGCCGCAGGCCCAGGCAACCGCTTTGCCGAGCCAAGGACTTTTGAACGCCGTGGCATGGCCGGCCTCATGGGTTGGTGCGAACAAGGTAACCAGTGCAAAGCCATGCAGGACTAACGCTGGCACGCACCACAGCCCGCCGGCAGCATAGGCCAGGCTCAACAGCCAACCGGTGGCGAGAATGACGGCGGCGTGTCCCGCCAGATGCCTTAGGCCGGCCCAGTCACTGCGCTCGCTCAAGGCTTGCAGGGTCGCCTTATCCAACACGTCACGGCCTGGTAGGCTTTCCGTGCCCATGGCAGCATCAATTGCGGTTCCGTCGTTCTGCATGGCAAGCGTATCCTTCCGCTTGGCGATATGGTGCGCTGCAATATAATGGCGCAGATAGCCCTATCGGCTCAAGCACGTTATCAAGGTGCGGAGTATTGGCAGGCCCCGTGGCCACGCCGCCGCTGACATCTGGAATAAGACAATGACCGATCCGACCGCTGCACCGCAAGCCACGCGCAATCTCGGCAGCGCAAATGTCCCGATTCTTGCCATAGCCTTTCCGGCTGATGCTGCACGGCGCGGGCTCATAGAGACGGCATTGGGTGATGCTGGGCGGGTCGTTTATCTTGAAGACCTCTCCGAGACAGATCAGCGGCAGGCGCTACAATCGGCGACAGCCGTGTTTGCCCAGCGCATGAACCAGTTGCCGGGTGATGTTGGCGACTTGCTGACTGAGAATTGCCGTCTGCTGCAATTCCATTCCGCCGGCGTGGATTACCTGCCCCTGAAGCACCTGCCCGACGCCCTACCCATCGCCGGCAATGGTGGTGCCTTTGCCGAACCAATGGCGGAGCATGGTGTGGCGATGGCTCTGGCGGCTGCCAAACGGCTGTTCATCGAGCACGACAAACTCAAAGGCGGCGAGTTCAATCAGTTCACCCGCAACAAAATGCTGGCTGGCGGAGTGGCTGGCATCCTCGGGTTTGGCGGCATTGGTGTTGCCACGGCTCGGCTATTGCGCGGTCTTGGCATGAAGGTGCACGCGATCAAGCGTTCCGGCCAGACCGATGAGCCGGTGGATTGGATCGGCACGCCGGACCAGCTCGACGAATTGCTGGCCGCCAGCGACGTATTGGTCCTCTCGCTGCCGCTCAGCCAGACGACAGAGCGGTTGTTGAGCGCGGAGAAGTTGGCGCTGATGAAGCCGGATGCGATCCTGATCAATCTCGCCCGCGGGGAGATCGTTGACGAGGCGGCGCTCTATGCCCACCTCGTAGCCAACCCCGATTTCATCGCTTGTCTGGATGCGTGGTGGGTTGAGCCGGTGCGGCATGGCAAGTTTGAGATGGGGCACCCATTCCTGGACCTGCCGAACGTTATCGGCTCGCCCCACAACTCAGCATCGGTTGGTCTTTGGCGCGGAGTGGCGGTGTCGCGGGCAGTGGAGAATTGCGCGCGGGCGCTGCTGGGTGAGACGCCTTGGCACCTCACCCAGCCAGAAGAACGCATGTTCTAGCGACCTGATGTTCGGCGGAATTAGGCCCCAGCACTCACAAGCCTCTTATCATTGCAGGCTGGTGGGCTAAGATGCGCTGGCAAATGTGCACAATACCCCTGGAGCCCCGCTATGAAGGTCATGTCTGTTTATCTAGATGGGAGCAGCAACGATCAGGAATCCCTGACCTTCGCGGTCATGTTCTGCGAGAAGCTGGGCGGGCGGCTAAACGTGATCCATGCATCAGGGCAAAAAGCCTATGTTGTCCATGATTCCGTTGCCATTCCCGAGGTTGATCAGGCTGGTATAACTGCGGCAAAACTGGCGTTTGATGTCGTGTGCGGTGTTAAGCCGTTTGCGCGGTTCCTGCATGTGGAAGCCAAACCGGACGACGCCATTCGCGACTATGGCCTCCTGAACGATATCAACATTCTGGAGCGCGTGAATGGCGAGGTTGGCCCGGACGTGCTGGCGCTCAACACCGCTCTGTTCGATACGCCGGCCCCGGTCCTGGTCTGCCCGCCGACGCCGCCGGCAACCATTGGCACCTCTGTCGCCGTGGTCTGGAACGCGACCACCCAGTCGGCTAAGGCCGTGCATTCAGCCATGCCGCTGCTGACCGGCGCGGAGCAGGTCACTGTGCTGATCAATGGCGCTAATCCTGAGTCTGATCCGGCGCCGCTGCTCGACTATCTGGCCGGTTACAACATCCGCCCGAAGGTGGTCTCATTCGACGGCGACCGCCTGACTGCCCGTGGTCGTGGGCGTGCTATCCTAGCGGCTGCGAACGAACGCGACGCGGATTTGCTGGTCATGGGTGCGTATGGCGACAACATGTGGTCGAGCCTGACCGGCATGGGCCGCACCACCCAAAAAGTCTGCACCGCCACCAAAATCCCGACCCTGATTCAGAGTTAAGGGCGGCATGGATGCCGATGCTGCTATTGGTTCTGTCAGCGACCCAGCATAAACCCGGCAAAAAAGGCCTGCAACGCTTCCCGGTCAGCCAGGCCCAGCACAGCCGCCACGAATTGGTCGGGACGGACGACGACCAACGCGCCCTTTTGACGGTCAATCCCGCGGAGATCGAAAAGATCCGGGCCCTGCTTTAGGTCCGGGCAGAAAATCTTCTCGTAGTCGGTCAGGCCGTGCCGCCCTTTCGCGGGCTTTAGCAACGGTGGCATGGTCTCCAGCGCCAAGTCGCGGTGGCCAGCCTGAAACACTGTGCGAAGGTCGATGACGGAGTCACTGTCACCGGCTGTCGGCGTGTAACGGCGGACCGGGCTTGCAGGGTCGTTAGCGAGGAAATCACACAGGCCCGCGATTGCACCACCTGGCCCACCCGTGTCGCCAGCGGCGGCGAAGGCGATCAGCCGCCAGCGGCCATCTGCCTTCAACACATGCCCAAGGTGCAAGGGCTTGGCATCGGCAAGCCGAATGACAGGAGCAGAGTGAAAGCGCTTCCCGACCGTCAACCCTGCGGCAAGCGATTGATGTTCCGACGTCGCAACGATCAGCGACTGGTCGTACTGCGTCTCAACCCCCGCAGTGTAGCGGCCGTGCTTTTGGAGATAGCGCTGAAACTGATCGGCAGAGTTGGCATCATCCGACCGCGCGCTGAACAGCCGGGCCATGTCGCGGTCGAAGTCGATCAACTCCTGCGCCTTGGCCCGGCGCTCCTCGGAATAGGTGCGCAACAGACGCGGGTGAGCCTGTTCGCGCAGCACCGAGGCCAATTTCCAACCGAGGTTGAACGTGTCGGCCATGGAGACGTTCATGCCCTGGCCAGCTTTCGGGCTATGGGTGTGGCAGGCGTCGCCAGCGATGAAGATGCGGGGACTCCGGCTTTCATGATCGCCATCGCTATCGACCCCGACATCGTCGAACGAGTCGCAAACTCTCTGGCCAATTTCATAGGCAGAGCACCAGGCCACCTCTTTTAGGTCAAGGGTGTATGGCGCAAGGATGGCGCGCGCCCGGCCCAGGAGGAATTCTGGTGTCACCTTCCGATCCGCCGCGCGTTCGCCAGGCGCTAGCTCGTCCAACTCGATATACAGGCGGACCAGTGCGCCGCCTTCGCGAGGAATGATAAGGATGCTGCCTTCATCAGCCGATTGGATGGCGCATTTCAGCCGGATATCGGGGAAGTCGGTGACGACCATAACATCCATGACGCCCCAAAGTTGCCGTGCCGCCACTCCCTTCAACGCATAGCCCAGTGACTGCCGGACCATGCTGCGCGCACCATCACAGCCAACGACATATCTGGCGCGGATGACCGCTGAGGCATTGCCGTCGACGCCCTCGAAGGTCGCAGCGACGGGGTATTCGCCGGCATAGTCTCGCTGCAGCGAGGCGAGACGCAAGTTGTAGTCCGGCACCAAACGGCGAGGCGAATTCCGCATTTCCTCAAGGAAGAAATCATGGATACGCGCTTGGCTCAGCACGGTGTGCGGCATCTCTGACAGATCATCCTCGACGTCATCGATGCGGTCGGCACGTGCGATGCCCGCCCTGCCCTGCGTCGGTCGCCAGAAGGTGGTCTCGTTGACCCAATAGGCCTCCTTGGCGACTTTCTCGGCGAACCCGAAAGCCTCGAACATTTCCATCGACCGGCAGGCGACACCATCAGCCTGGCCAATCTGCAACGGCCCCGATTTCTGTTCGACGATCCGCGTGCGGATGTCAGGAAAGGCCGACAATTGTGCCGCAAGCGTAAGGCCGGCCGGACCGCAGCCGACGATCAGAACATCAACCTCATCGGCCTGCCGCCCCGCATCGGCAGCAGGTGGCAGGATATTGGGGTCGCCGGGGCGAAAACCGTCGAAATGGTATTGCATGTCGGATCGCTCGCCTCTCTGGCAGACATTGCCGCGTTACTGGCCATAAACCTGTTTGGGATCGAACAGCTTCTCCGTCTCTTCGAACCGCAGTGTCACGCCACCAGCTTCTGCCGTGCCCACCGGCACGCTGCGGAAAAAGCAGGAGCGATAGCCGACGTGGCAGCTTGCCTTGCCGCCGGTGTCGACGCGCAGCCAGATGCAATCCTGGTCGCAGTCCACCCGCATCTCCACCACTGTCTGCACATGGCCGCTGGTGGCGCCTTTGTGCCAAAGCTCCTGGCGGGAGCGGCTGTAGTACACGGCCTCGCCCAGAGTAATGGTCTGGCGCAGGGCCTCGGCGTTCATGTAGGCGAACATGAGTGGCTCGCCGGTGGCTGCATCGGTGGTAACGCAGGGGATCAGGCCAGCGGCGTCGAACTTCGGGGCGAACTCTGCGCCCTCCTCAAGGTCGGCGACTGTGGCGCGGTCGGCAAAGGTGATATCGGCCATGAGAAAAATCGGCTTTGCTAGCAGGTGTTGGGATGCGTCGTGCGCGTGCCTATACTATAGAGAACGCTGAATGCCCAACAGAGAAGCACACTGTCATGGAATCCTGGGACACTAGTGACCCGAACCAACGCCTGCCTGTCTCCGTCCTGACCGGTTTCCTCGGCTCGGGCAAAACCACCCTGCTGAACCATCTGGTGAAGCAGCCGGACATGGCCGGCACCCTGGTCATCGTCAACGAGTTTGGCGAGATCGGCATCGACCATTTGCTGGTCGAGCAGGTCAATGACGAGATGGTGCTGATCAATTCTGGCTGTTTGTGCTGTACCGTGCGCAACGACCTGATGGAAACCTTGATGAAGCAATCGCTGGCGGCGGAGCAGGGCAAGATCCCCGCCTTCCACCGCGTCGTGATTGAGACCACAGGGCTGGCCGACCCCGCGCCCATCCTGCACACACTGATGGCCGACCCCTATGTCAGCGGGCGCTATCGCATGGATGGCGTGATCACCACGGTTGATGCGGTGAACGGCAACGACACGCTGGACCGCCAGTTCGAAAGCGTGAAGCAGGCGGCGGTCGCCGACCGCATCGTCTTTACCAAGAGCGATCTGGTGGACGCGGCGACGCTTGAGGCGCTGAAGGCGCGGATCAAGACGCTCAACCCCGGCGCGCCGACGTATTCAGCAGAGAATGGGCAGATTGAGCCGTCTTTCCTGTTCGATGCCGGTCTGTTCGATCCGAAGAACAAGATCGCCGACGTAGAGAAATGGCTACAGGCGGAAGAGGTCATGGCGCGTGAGGGAGATGGGCACGGCCATCATCATCACGGGCATGACCACGATCATGGGCATGAACATGGGGACGGACACTCGCATCAGGATGCGCACGACGTCAATCGCCACGACGAGAACATCCGTGCCTACTGCCTGACCCTGGACGAGCCGATGGAGGCACATGCGTTCGAGGAATGGATCAACATGGCGATGATGCTGAAAGGCCCCGATCTGCTGCGGGTCAAAGGCATTGTTAGCGTGACAGGCTTTGATGGTCCGGTGGTCATCCACGGCGTGCAGCACGTATTCCACCCGCCAGTGATGCTGGAGAAATGGCCGAGCGAGGATCACCGTTCCCGCATCGTCTTCATCACTCGCGATGTGGACAAGGAATTCCTGGAGCAGCTGCTGAGCAGCTTTACTGGGCCGGATGCCCGGCGGGTGAATTTCGTTTAGACGCCGGCCATTCTTCCCCCTGAACCTGTCGAAGGGCGGAGCCGGCGCGGAAAAAGAGAACCAAAGGACCAACCATTGCCCACCATTGCCGAGGTCCAGGAAGAACTGATCGAGGAATTTGCGTTCTTCGACGACTGGATGGACCGTTATCGCTACATCATCGACCTGGGCCGCAATCTGACGGAATTTCCGGCGGATAAGCAGACCGATGCCTACAAAGTGCGCGGCTGCCAAAGCCAGGTCTGGTTCTATGCCCAGCCATTAGACGGCGGAAAGTTGCACTTTCTAGCCACCAGCGACGCGCACATCGTCAGCGGCCTGATCGCCATCTTGCTGCGCATTTATTCCGACCGCACGCCGCAGGAAATCCTGGAGACAAAGCCAGATTTCGTCGCTGCCATCGGCCTGGATGAGCACTTGTCGCCGACTAGGAACAACGGCCTGCACGCCATGCTCACCCGCATCTTCGCGGAGGCCAAAGCCGCCGCTGCCGCTGCGTGAGAGGCCGTCCGTCATGACCGAAGCCGCCCAGATCAAATCCCTCTACAACGCCCGTATCATGGAGCTGGCGGAGGATATCCCATTGCAGGGCTGCCTGGAGGCCCCAGACGCCACCGCCAGCGTGCGCAGCCCGCTTTGCGGCTCGCGCATTACGGTAGACCTGAAGGTCAAAGATGGCGTGATCACCGACTACCGCCACGTCGTCCGCGCCTGCACGCTGGGACAGGCTGCGGCCTCGATCATGGCGCGCCACGTGGTCGGAAAGTCGGTTGACGAGCTAAAGCACGTCGGCGCTGCTCTGCGCGCCATGCTGAAAGAACGTGAGCCGCTGCCAGCAGACATCTGGGACGATCTGCAGGTGCTAAACCCCGTTCAGGATTTCAAAAGCCGCCACGGCAGCGTGCTGTTGAGCTTTGATGCCGTGGAGAAGGCGCTGGATCAGATGGACGCCCAGCCCTAGGGCCGATCTGCCACGATCAGAACGCCACCGAGGTCGCCACTGTCGAAAGCGTCCTGTATCGCTGCGTTCTTTTCAACCATGATGCTGAATACGCGCGGGCTGAACTGTTTGGAGATTTCGTCCTCCATACCGCGCAGGCGCTCCATTGCCGATTGGTAGCGGCTGGCGAAGACGCTGCTGATATCGTCTTCCACAGTCACAGCACAACCGTTCTGTGCCAACCATCCCTTGTATTGCGCGGCTGTCGCCAGGTTTTCGGCTGCCAGGGCGGAGTATACGCTCTGCTGCATTTGAGCGGACATGGACCCGGACTCGACCCAGTCGATGAAGGTGATCTTGCCGCCGGATCGGGCCAAACGCGCGGCCTCATTGATGACCTGCTGCTTGTCTGGCACGTGGCAGAAGGCATCCTGACTGAAGACGACGTCAAAGGCGCCATCGGTAAACGGCAACGCCTGGGCATCGGCCTGGTGGAATGAGGCTTTGCTATCAAGCCCCCGTGCCTTGGCGCGAGCTTGTGCCTGGTCCACATTGGTTTGAACCAGATCGACTGCCGTGACCTTGCAGCCAAGCGTTTCCACCATGTGCAAGGCTGGGCCACCAAGACCGGCCCCAATATCCAGCACGTTAGACGAGGCGTTGACGCCAGCGTGGCGCGCCATAACGTCGGTCGATTCCACCCCACTCAGCGACAAGAAATCTTCACTGTCGTAGAGACGCTCAATCAGAACGGTGCCGATACGGCTATAATTGCTCTCCAGATCGTCTTTCAGCGCCATGACGCACGGCCTCACTATTTCGGTTGGGAGGCCGCAGCATGACGCCTCGGCCCGCCAGAGGCAAGGCCATGGGAACAAATCACCAACGAGCGCAATCGCGTCGGCTTACCCCACAAACGCTGGATCAGTCCGCCAGACATGCTCCAAAGCTGCATGCACTGAATTCGGCAAGTTACCAGCTTGCTCCGCTGCGAGGGCCTGTTCCAGATGGTCCAGCTCTGCCATGCCCACCTCGATGGTCGCTAGGGACTTGCAAGCTAGGCCGAAACGCAGCGCCGCCTGTGCCGGAGTGCCATAGGCGGAGCCCAACACCTGCCAGACCGCCCGCGCCCGCGCCTCTTCGGCGGGGTGGCTGGAGTTGGCAGTAATAGGCACCTCGCGGCCATGCCGCTCTGTTGTTGCCAAGTGGCCGGCCGCAAAAATGCGAATGCCCATCACGCCCACATTCTGATCCGCACAGGCCTTCAGCAAGCCTTCGAAACTGGTGGAGTTCCAAGCCGCGGGAGGCGTCCAATCCGCCGTGGGATTGATCGCGTTGTAGTAGACCTGTGCAACATCAAACCGGCCGGATGAGACCACCTCGGTCACCGCATTGGTCTCTCCCAAAGCAGTCAGGCCGATGTGGTCGCAGAGCCCCTCGGCCCGCAGTGCATCCATAGCGTCGGCGACGCCGCCGGGGTCCAGAATATCGGCGGGCGTCAAATTCGCCCTGCCACCGGCATTGGTCATTTGCCCGCCACCGGCATCGGTGATTTGGTTGTGCAGTATCAGCACCTCGACCTTGCTGAGCCCCAATCGCTCGAAACTGTCTGTTACAGAGCGCCGGATCTGGCCGGCAAAATCACCCGCGGCAGGGTCCACCCGGAACTTGGTTGATAGGTTCGGTCGACCCTTGCTGCTGCGCGCTGCAAGCCACTCCCCAATCACTCGCTCCGACACGCCGTCACCATAGGAGGCCGCGGTGTCGATCCAATCAATCCCAGCGGCAACTGCGCGATCTAACGCTGAAAACGCCACGGACTGGTCCTGATGGATTAATACACCGCCAACCCAACCACCGCCAAAGGTCAGCGCGGATACTTGCAGGCCGGTACGGCCGAAACGTCGGGTTTGCATCAACTAGAGTTCCTTAGGATGACCAACAGCAGGTGCTGCGATTTGAGGCGCGAGTTAGCATGAATGCAGGGCTCGGGCATCGCGTCAATCGGGAACCCATGCAGTAGATCCTGCAAAAACGTTAACACGCTTCAGAGAAATACGCTCATCGAACGTGAACGTCTTTGCGGCATTCTGCAGATCCATTGAACACCGGAAATTGGTGTTCCAACACGGCTTCAGCAAAAGGTGGTGCCAGCTATGGCGCAGGATGAAGTTTCCCCATCAGGTTCAATGCGCAGGCTGCGCGACTCATTGATGCCCACTTGGGCAAGGCGCACATCTGGCAATGCTCAGCCCGCGCGACCGCACAAACCAGAAACCCTACGTGAAGCCATGACCTGTCTGAGACAGGTAGAAGCGGAATTGTCAGCCACCCGGGCCCACGCCGCAGCCCGCGAGGCTGACTTCCAAGCGATGGCGCAGCAGGATGCGCTGACTGGCCTTCCGAACCATGAGGCGTTCGCCCATGCCGTCCATTCCGCCCTGGCCCAGATCAGCCGCCGCAACGGCGCTATCGCCGTACTATTGATCGACTTGGACGGCTTCAAGGCGGTGAACGACACCTGGGGGCATGCAGCCGGCGACAGGGTTTTGGTTGCTGTCGCCATCCGCCTGCGCGATGCGACCCGGGACACAGATTTGCTGGGCCGGATGGCCGGCGACCAATTCGCCGTCCTGCTGCAGGATCTGACTGAGGAAGGTGCGGCCATCCACGCCGCAGAGCGCATTCTGGCCGCTCTTCGCCCACCGCTGTCATTTGGCGATGTCGAGGTCCAATGCGGCGCCAGCATTGGCATTGCCACCAGCCAGGGCTATCCAACGATCAACGGCCAAGCGTTGAACCAACGTGCCGACATTGCCGTGCACAAGGCAAAAGTCGCCGGCGGTGGTCGCTTTCATTTCTTTGACACGGCATTGCACGAAGAAGCCGCAGAGACCAACCGGATCAAAGGGGCGTTAACGCCGGTCCTAAACACTGAACAGTTTGCACTGGCATTTCAACCGCGCATCGATTTGCAAACCGGCCAGCCGTGCGGCGCCGAAGCGCTGATCCGCTGGCAGCATCCGGAGTTGGGTCTAGTGTCCCCGGCCCGCTTCATCCCGATAGCTGAGGCCTGCGGGCAAATCCTGCCGCTGTGCGATTGGATTGCCGACGAGGTGTTTCGGTGCGCGGCGCTGTGGCGAACCTTTAGCCGAACCTCCGGAATCCCACTTTTGCCGATTGCGATGAACCTGTCCGCTGTCCAATTGCGCAACAACACACTGCGTAGCCAACTGGCCGGATTGGCCAGGGCTTATGCCATTCCGGCAGCGGCAATCGAGTTGGAAGTCACAGAGACCGCAGCAATCGACGATGCCGAGCGCATGGCCGAGCAACTGGCGGGATTACGGGCCGACGGCTATCGGATTGCCATTGATGATTTTGGCACAGGATATGCTTCCCTGGCGCTGGCTGTGCAATTGCCGGCGGACTACCTGAAGATCGACCGCTCATTCATCTCGAATATGTTGACCAGCCGCCGCCATGCCGCCGCGGTGGCCACTACGCTGGCGCTGGGCCGCAGCATGGACCTGACGGTCGTCGCCGAGGGGATCGAGACCGAACAGGAAGCCGCATACCTACAAGCGCGCGGTTGTGATGAGGCGCAGGGATATTGGTTCGCCAAACCCATGCCCTTTCAGGCACTGATGCAGTGGCTGAAAGATACCGAGTCCCACAAACCGCAAGATCAACAAATGGACCCGCAGGTGCCATTGGCCCCACTGGCCCCGCTGGCCCCACAGGCATTGTCGCTATCGCGGTAGCGTTAGCACAAATCGCGCGCCGCCCTGTGGGGCATCCGCAACCACGATATCCCCGCCATGGGTCAATGCAATATCGCGGGCAATGGTCAAGCCCAGGCCGACGCCGCCGGTCGCCGCGTTGCGCGATTCATCCAGGCGCACAAATGGCCGAAATATGTCACCGCGCTGGTTGTCCGGAATGCCAGGCCCATCATCATCGACAATGATAGCAATCGCTTCGGTGGAGGCCGAAATCTGAATCCAGCAATGCATGCCGTGGCGCAGGCCATTCGCAACAATATTGCCCAACGCCCGCCGCATGCTCTCCGGACGCAACCGCAGCGGCAGCGGCCCCGCTATGTCGCTGTTTACAGCCACCTGATCGTGCCGGAATGTTTCGGCCACCGCCCGTACCAAGGCCATCACATCGACCACCTTGGTCGGCTCTGTAACCTGATCGCGAGCGAAATCCAGGTAGCCCTGGATCATGCGTTCCATATCGGCGATATCCTGGCGCAACCCATCCTTATCATTGCTGTCGCCCAGCATCTCCACCTCAATGCGCATACGGCTGAGGGGTGTGCGCAGATCGTGGCTAATGGCGGCTAGCATCTCAGTCCGGCGGCGCACCTGGCGTTGAATCCGTGCCTTCATCCGCTCAAACGCGCGCGCCGCCCGGCGAATTTCATCAGCACCGCGTTCCTGGATCGCGCCCAGGTCTTCGCCTTTGCCGAACGCATCCATGGCACCCGACAACCGTCGGATTGGAACCACCTGCTTCCAGAGGAAAAAGGCGGAGAGGCCCAGCACTAGCAGCGCAGTCCCTAATACCCAGGCCAGGAAGACAAAGGTTGTCGATGTTGCGACTCGTTTCAGCGGTAGGCGGCAATCCAGCAGCCCTTTCGCGGTCTCGAACACGATATGCAGATCGCTCCCGAACTGGCCAACTGTCTTGTGCGGCACATTGGGCAGCGCCCGCGCAACCGCATGATCTAGCGCGGAAACAGATAATTGCGACCAGAGCTCCGGCTCCACCGCAGCCAATGCATTGGTCGCGGGCGCGCAACGAACCTCGGTCGTACGCTCCAGCAAGATCGCTACGTCAGCCGGCAGGCCGCCGGCCTCGTGCGCCCGCACCAAGAATGCCAATTCACTGGTGACACTGGAAATCAGGCGCCTTTGCACCGTGTCCCAATGGCGGTCGAAAAAGAACCATGTGGCAATGCAAAACAACAGCAGGATCGGCAGGGCAACCATCAGCAGCGACCGCCGGAACAGATCGCGGGGCATCACATCCCGCAGGCGGAGGCGACGGTGCCAACTCACGGCAGCGGCCGCCCCGCCAGACGATAGCCAATGCCGCGCACGGTCTGGAGCCAGCTTGGGTTGCGGGGGTCGGCCTCAAACTTCTTGCGCAGACGGGCAACTTGCACATCGACCGCGCGCAGGGTGGTGCCTTCGCCCAATGCCTCCGCCAGATCGTCCCGGCTGACCTCATCGCCCAGTCGGGTGGCTAGATAGCGCAGCAGGCGTTGTTCCTGTGGGGTTAGCAGAATGCGCTCTTCGCCACGCAGCAGTAGGCCAGTGGTCACATCCAGTACAAATGGCCCTAGCGACAGTCGCTCTGGCGCTGTGGGCATGGCTATTGGCGCGGCCTCGTCGACGACAACCCGGCGTCGCAGAATACGCTCAATCCGCAACAGCAATTCCCGTGGATCGAAGGGTTTGGCGATATAATCCTCCGCGCCGGTAGAAAGGCCGTTGACCCGTTCTTCCGGTGCATCCAGTGCGGTAATCAGCAAAACTGGCGGGCCGTCTGTTTGCCCTGACAGTTCCTCTGCTAACACCAAGCCGTTCTCGCCCGGCATCATAATGTCTAGCACCACGAGGTCGAACATTAGCGATTTAAGCTTGGCCCGTGCTTCTGCAGCATTGTGAGCCGCCATGGCCACATAACCGGCATTGGTCAGATACCGGCAGAGCAATTCTGCCAGCCGGTGATCATCGTCCACGACGAAGATATGGGCGGCATCGGCGCTCATGTCAGGGCTCTAGTCCGCGCTGGTGGGCTGTGCACCCGGTTGCGCCGAGGACAAGGTGCCACCGCAGCGAACCGGCTCGATAACCATAGCCTTACCGTCGTTGCCAACCTGCACCAAGCATCCGCACAATGTTGCCTCTCCCTCCGCCGGCGTCAGCCGCTCAGATGGGAGCTTGCGGGTGAAACGATAGATGGCCGGCTCAGCCTTCATGCCAATAACAGAGCGATAATCGCCCGTCATTCCAGCATCTGTCTGATAGGCCGTACCCTTACTCATCACATGGTGATCGGCCGTTGGAATATGGGTGTGGGTGCCAACAACAAGCGACGTGCGGCCGTCCAGATAGTGGCCCATCGCCATTTTCTCGCTGGAGGCCTCACCATGCACGTCCACCAAGATGGCATCGACAGCACCACCCATTGGCACCTGCTTTAAGACCTTATCGATGGCCGCAAATGGATCATCCATTGCATCCATGAACAGGCGCAGCATCACGTTGGCGACCAGTACGCGTTTGCCGGTGCGGCCTGTTGTGACGAAAGCGCCATTACCGGGGCTGCCCTTAGGGTAGTTGAGTGGACGCAACAGGCGTGGCTCGGAATCGATGTAGCCCAGGATTTCGCGCTGATCCCAGGCATGATTGCCGGTGGTAATCACGTCGACGCCCAGGTCGAAGAATTGCGCGCATATAGCAGCGGTTATGCCAAAGCCGCCGGCGGAATTTTCGCCATTCACCACCACCAGTTCCGGCTTGTGCGATGCAATCAAGCCGGGCAGGTGCTTGGCGACCGCGTCACGGCCGCTGCGTCCCACAACATCGCCAACGAACAGAAGGGAAAACCCGCTGGAATCAGTCATAGATCAGAATCAATCATGGAAAAGATACCACACCCGACGCCACCGATAAGGGCCCGGCGGGAAAAGAGAAACGTGAGGAGCCACTATGGCCGCTGGCGTGTAAAGCTCCTGGGTCCGTACAGTAAATGCGGGCGTCACGTAACATGACCAAGATCACATCAGCGGCAACACCCAGGACCAAGAGGCTATCGACCCCGGTGCAATGCGTACCTAGCGTACCAAGCAGCCCCTCACCCTTTATCTAGTCATCCGCAGACGCTGGGGCAAGCGCGCCTAATGACTGGGATAGTGTGGTGAGCCGGCCACCCATGCTGTCGGCCCATTCACGCAACGCCATCAGATCGGCTTTCATCGCTGTGTTCTCGGCCTGCAACTGGTGATTCGCAGCCTGAATTTCAGCATCGCCGCTCGCGCTATCATCTGAACCACCGCCGGTATCCGCCTTAGCTGCGTCTGCTGCGGCCAGTTCGTCCAGCATGGCGATAGCGGCGATGACCAGCAACTGACGGTCGTCAGCCCCTGTCACTGCCGTGGCGAGTGGTTGAATACGCTGGTTCAGCGCCGCTGCCATCTGGCGCAGGTGGTCTTCCTGACCAGCGGCACAGCGCAGCGTGTAACTACGCGCACCAATTGAAAATGAGACGTTAGGCATTGTGTTCATTCGCTCTGAGACAACACGGCACCTTCGCACGCTTGACGGCCTGAGGGAAGGCCGGCATGTTCCGCGCCGCAAGACCTGTGTTATAACCATAGTGTTAAAACACTATCTACACAGACCGTACCCAGCCTCCCTTATTGAAGACGGAGTCCGAAAGCAGTCCATGGCGCAGGACCCTCAACACGCCCCAGAGATGCTTCGCCAGATGGCGAACGCAATTCGTGCCCTCTCGATGGATGCAGTGCAGGCGGCCAATAGCGGCCACCCCGGCATGCCTATGGGCATGGCCGATGCAGCCACCGTGCTATGGACCCAGTTCCTGAAGCACGACCCAAAGGCACCACGCTGGCATGACCGCGACCGCTTTGTGCTGTCTGCCGGCCATGGCTCGATGCTGCTCTATAGCCTGCTGTATCTCAGCGGCTATGAGGATATCAGCCTCGACGACCTGAAGAATTTCCGCCAGTTGGATGCGCCGACCGCTGGCCACCCGGAATATGGCCACCTGGCTGGCATTGAGACCACCACCGGCCCGCTCGGCCAGGGTTTCGCCAATGCCGTCGGCATGGCTATGGCAGAGCGGAACCTGCGCGCGGAATACGGCGCGGACACCGTGGATCACTACACCTACGCCATCGCCGGCGATGGTTGCCTGATGGAGGGCATCAGCCATGAGGCCGCCAGCATGGCCGGCCATCAGCAACTGGGCCGCCTGATCGTGCTGTTCGACGATAACGGCATCTCCATCGACGGCCCGACCTCGATGAGCGTCTCCGAAGACACGACCCAACGCTTCCTGGCCTATGGCTGGCATGTGGAGAGCGTAGACGGCCACGATATGGGCGCGGTTGCCGCTGCCATTCGTGCAGCGAAGGCTGATGCTCGCCCGTCGCTGGTTCGTTGCAAGACCACCATCGGCTTCGGCGCGCCGACAAAGGCTGGCACCGCTGGCTCCCACGGTTCACCGCTAGGCGATAAGGAGATCGAAGGCGCGCGGGAGGCTCTGGGCTGGCCGCATGCGCCATTCGTGATTCCGGCGGACGTATTGGACGCCTGGCGGCAGAGCAATTCGGACAATGCCGCTGCGCATACTGAATGGGCCGAGCGCCTGGAAACCTCTGACCGCAAGATGGAATTCCTGGCGCGTATGGATGGCGTGATTGGCGTTTCCATCGACGCCCGCATTCACGAGATCAAAGAAGGCATGCGCGAGAGCGGCAAAGGCCCGGCGACCCGCGCGGCCTCGCAAGACGTGCTGGAAGTCCTGGTTGAGTCCTTCCCATGGATGGTCGGCGGCTCTGCTGATCTTACTGGCTCGAACAACACCAAGACCGGCGCGTTGGCGCCGATGACGCGGGAAAATCCCGGTGGCCGTTATATATATTACGGCGTGCGTGAGCATGGCATGGCCGCGGCGATGAATGGCATGGCGTTGCATGGCGGTATCATTCCGTATGGCGGCACCTTCCTGGTGTTCAGCGACTACAACCGCCCTGCGATCCGTCTGGCTGCTCTAATGGGCATCCGCGTTATCCACGTGCTGACGCATGACAGCATCGGGCTGGGCGAAGACGGCCCGACGCACCAGCCGGTCGAGCATATGGCAGCCCTGCGCGCCATCCCGAACCTGCTGGTGATGCGCCCTGCCGACGCGGTCGAGACCGCGGAGTGCTGGCAGATCGCCCTGGAGCACACGCACACACCCAGCGTCATCGCGCTCACCCGCCAAGGCTTGAAGCTGCAGCGGACTGAGGGCGACACGGTCAACCGCAGCCGCGCCGGCGCCTACATCCTAGCCGAGGCCGCCAGCGGCACGCCAGCTGTGACCCTAGTTGCCAGCGGCTCCGAGATCGAAATCGCAATGGAGGCCCGCGAGGCGCTGGAGGCCGACGGCGTCGCCACCCGCGTCGTCTCGATGCCGTGTATGGAGTTGTTTGCCGATCAGGACGAGGCAACGCGCGCCAACATTCTGCCGCAAAACACGCCGATTATCGCCGTTGAGGCCGCGATCGCCCAAGGCTGGGACCGGTGGACCGGCGACAAGGGTGGCTTTGTCGGCATGAAAAGCTTTGGTGCATCAGCACCCTACAAACAGTTGTACGAGCGTTTCGGCATCACTGCCGCGGCGGTCGCAGTCCGCGCCAAACAGGCATTGGCTAACTAAACCAAAAGTTGAGCGCTGACTGCGCACAGCGTGGCCACACTAAGGAGGTAAGGCATGGCTATTCGGGTAGCAATCAACGGTTTTGGCCGCATCGGGCGCATGGTGTTCCGCGCGGCGATGGAAGCGCAGCGGGATGATTTGGAGTTCGTTGCGATCAACGACCTGGGCTCCCCGGAAATCAACGCCCACCTGCTGAAGTATGACTCTGTCCATGGCCGGCTCAACCAAGATGTGCGTGTCGAAGGCGATACGATTCGCGTCGGCGACCGTTCGGTCAAAGTCTGCGCAGAGCGTGACCCGACCAATCTGCCATGGGGCGAGATGGGCATCGACGTGGTGATGGAATGCACCGGCATCTTCACCAAGCGTGAGCAGGCCGCCATGCATTTGGCAGCAGGCGCTAAAAAAGTTCTGATCTCGGCCCCGGCCACCGGCGCTGACCTGACCGTAGTCTATGGCGTGAACCACCATAAGATCACGACGGAACACACCGTCATCTCCAATGCATCCTGCACCACCAACTGCTTGGCCCCGGTCGCGCATGTGCTGCACAATGCCATTGGCGTTAAGCATGGCTACATGACCACGATCCACGCCTACACCGGCGATCAGAAGCTGCACGACACACTGCACAGCGACATTCGCCGCGCACGCGCCGGTGCGGTCAGCCTGATCCCAACCTCCACAGGTGCCGCTAAGGCCGTGGGTGAGGTTCTGCCAGAGTTGAAGGGCAAGCTGGACGGCACCTCGATCCGTGTGCCGACCGCCAACGTCTCTGTCGTCGATCTGAAGTTCGTGCCGAACCGCCCGACCACGGTCGAAGAGGTCAACGACGCCATCCGCAACGCTGCTTCGAACGAGCTGGCCGGCGTGCTGGGCATTAACGACGAAGCGCTGGTTTCCTGCGATTTCAACCACAACCCCTTGTCTAGCGTGTTCGACGCCACGCAAACCCAGGTGATTGATGGCACGTTGGTGCGCATTCTGTCCTGGTATGACAATGAATGGGGCTTCTCCAACCGCATGTTGGACACCGCCGCCGTCTATGGTCGCGCTTAAGAAAAGGGAGAGCTTTACCAATGAAAACCACCCAAAAAGTCCGTAAAATTCTTGCCAATTACGAGAGCGACAACGCCGGCACCAAAGGCAATCTGGCCCGCATCCTGATGCAGGGCAAACTGGGTGGCACCGGCAAGGTTGTGATCCTGCCAGTCGACCAGGGCTTTGAGCACGGGCCAGCCCGCAGCTTTGCGCCGAACCCGGCTGGCTACGACCCGCACTACCACTTTCAGCTGGCCGTTGACGCAGGCCTCAGCGCCTACGCAGCACCGCTGGGCATGATTGAGGCGGGCGCTGACTCGTTCGCCGGCCAGATCCCGACCATCCTGAAGGTCAACAGCGGCAACAGCCTGGCCCGTATGAAGGATCAGGCCATCACCGGCTCGGTCGGCGATGCGCTGCGCCTCGGCTGCTCGGCCATCGGCTTTACCATCTATCCGGGGTCTGATGACCAGTTCGAGATGATGGAAGAAATCCGCGAGATGGCGGAAGAAGCCAAATCGGTCGGCCTCGCCGTTGTGATCTGGTCCTACCCACGCGGTGGCGATCTGGACAAGAAGGCAGAGACCGCCGTCGATATCTGCGCCTATGCCGCCCACATGGCAGCCCTGCTGGGCGCGCACATCATCAAGGTGAAGCCGCCGACCGCTGAAATCGGCCTGGAGGCAGCTGCCAAAGCCTACGCCGACATCGACACCTCGACCTTGACCAAGCGGATCGAGCACGTTGTGCAATCCTGCTTCAACGGCCGTCGTCTGGTCGTGTTCTCCGGCGGTGAGGCCAAGGGCCTGGACGGCATTCTCGGCGAAATCGGCGAGATTGCAGCGGGCGGTGCGACTGGTTCGATCATCGGCCGCAATACCTTCCAGCGCCCACGTGACGAGGCGATTGCGATGCTCAATCAGATCATCGACATCTACAAGGGCAAAGGCTGAGGCCGGCCGCTCTACCTCGTCATTGCGAGCAAAGCGAAGCAACCCAGGCCAGCAGTTCATCCCGCAGTGTCTTTTGCTGGGTTGCTTCGTCGGCTCCGCCTCCTCGCAATGACGGTTGAAATGTATGGCAAAGGACCACTCCCTTGGACGACGACGAGCGCTTCATCTATCTGATCTCGCCAGAGTCGGTTACGACTCCGGAAGCGCTCGACGCCTTCGCTCAACAGCTGGAGCAGGCCGTAGCCACCGACCAAGTCGTGGCGTTTCAGCTCCG
>CALKDI010000095.1 GCA_938084065.1 uncultured Alphaproteobacteria bacterium | reverse complement strand
GAAGCAGGTGGGCCGGTCCCAATCGACCTGCGCGAAGGCCTCCATCATCGCCGCCATATCCTGGCCAGCCAGGTTGGTCATCAGGTCGGCCAGGGTATCGTCGTCATACTTCGCCAAAAGCTCAGCAATGCCCGCGACGCTGCCAATATCCTCGGTAATCTCCGCGCGCCATGCAGCACCGCCCTTGTAGACCAGTGCGGAATAGAGTGAGTTTGGGCAATCGTCGATCCAGTCGCGCAATGCCTCCCCGCCTGGTTCAGCAAACGCCACCTGGAGTTTTCGCCCGTATTTCAGCGTGATTACGTCCCAGCCCATGGCATGGAACAGGCCATCAATCTTGCCGAACAACCGGTCGGAGACCACCGCGTCCAGCGATTGCCGGTTGTAGTCGATCAGCCACCAGACATTGCGCACATCGTGCTTCCAGCCCTCCAATAGGGCCTCAAACACGTTGCCTTCGTCGAGTTCCGCATCACCGACAATGGCCACCATCCGGCCGGCCTTGGCTTCCGGCTTCCACTTCAGGTTCACATAATCCTGCACCAGAGCCGCAAACGACGTGAACGCCACGCCCAGTCCAACCGAGCCCGTCGAGACATCGACATCATCCAAATCCTTGGTTCGCGATGGATAGGATTGCGCCCCGCCCAGCGCCCGAAACCGCTCCAACTGATCCTGGCTCTGCCGCCCCATCAGATACTGGATGGCATGATAGGCGGGTGAGGCATGCGGCTTGACCGCCACCCGGTCCTCCGGCGTCAACTCGCTGAAATACAACGCCGTCAGCATGGTTGAGACGCTAGCCGAAGACGCCTGATGCCCGCCGACCTTCAAGCCATCCCGGCTCTCGCGTACATTGTTGGCGTTATGGATAGTCCAAGACGATAGCCAGAGCACTTTCTGCTCCAACTGTTCGAGCAATGCGATATCGGCTTGATTGGAACCTTGCGACGCTGCTGCACTTTTCTTTGGCATTGGACCTCTCCACAGAACTGAACGCTCTATCTAACACACGCCAGCGCAACCGCAGAGCGCCAGTCGCCGGGTCAATACGAAGGTCTATTTTAATCCGAAACTGCGCCGCGGCCGCTACAGCGCCCGAAACACCTGTGTCCGTGCTTTGATCCGGTCCGTAAATTGATACCACCCAGCCATTGCAAGAAACTCCGGCGTTTCCAGCGTCTCCGGCCCTTCCACCTCATACAAGGTGGTGTAGGCGACGGTGTTCGCCCGCTCTCGCGCACCATGATCGGTCAGCGAGACCTCGCCGGCGGACTTGTAGCGCGCCCCGTGGATAACACCGGGGCACGCCAAGGCTGCCGGCAGGTGTTCTTCATTATACCAGCGGTTCCAGTCAGCCTCGACCTCTGCATCGATTTCGCAGAGCACCAATAGAATGCATTTGGACATGGCTCTGGTCTTTCCTTCTCTCGGCTGTCACCGCCTGAACAGCGCGGCGGCGGCCTTTGCCGGGTCATCTTCAACCGCCGAATCAGAGGCGCCTGTTATCGGCTCCTCCAACGGATGCCATAGTGTTTCGCTCTCAATTTCCACCACCCATAGGTCCGGGTCACGGTCCCGTTGGCGTTGCCAATAGGCATCCACCTCAGCCTCAGTGGCTGGCTCAGAGCCGGTGGCTAGCATCCAGGCCCTCGGTCCATCCAAAGTTGTGAACGGCGCCAACACACCGCCACGGCCATCCGGCCGCCGCCATTTCAACAGCACCACGCCGGCATCGCTGTCGCCACGGGTGAGTACAGTCGCCATTACGCCGGCACTCCGACATGACAGCAGACAAGCCTCGACCCAAGTTTTCGCGTGCAGGCGTGGGGGCTGATCCAACCGACGCTCCTATAGCGCCGCTCGAACTTTCGGGAAGACATCCTCGGACAGCAATTGCATCTGATCCATCACCAGATTGTGCGGCATGTCCGGGAATTGCACGCCCAAGACAATGTGGTTGGTGCCGCACTCGCGTGCAGTCTTGATCATTTGCTCGGAAACTTCATCCGGCGTGCCAACCAGGAAGCGATCCTTCATCAGCTCGTCCATATCCATGCCCAGATCGTTGTCGCCATCGGGCATAGCCTTATCCTGGCCCCATTTGTGATAGGCTGCGTATTTGTGGACCAAATAATCCTTGGCTATTTTCATGGCCTCGTCGTGGGTCGGCGCGATGCAGCATTCACGCATCATCGGGAACTCGTTGGGGAACGGCTTGCCCGCACCATCCAGAGCGCGCTTGTAGACTTCCAACTGCCGTTGGGTCGTGTCGATGCGGTTGTGCGGCGAGACGAACCACGCATCGACCAGCCGGGCCGCTCGCTCGATGGCTTTGTCAGCGTTTGCGCCAATCCAGAACGGCGGTGGCTTTTGGATTGGCTTGATCGAGCAGGAAGCGTTCACCAACTCCCAGCCGAGCCCTTTCATGTTCACATCTTCCTCAGTCCAGAGGCGACGGACGGCCGTGATGTTCTCTTCCAGGTGGCGCACGATGTTCTTGCGCTCAATGCCGAACGCCTTGAACTCCTCGTCGCGGTAGCCCAGGCCAGAGCCGAAGATCAGCTTGCCGCCGCTCATCAAGTCGATGTTGGCGAACTGCTCAGCGATATCCAATGGCTTGTGCAGCGGCATCAACACGATACCGGCAATCAGACGCAGGCTGGGACATTCGACCATCACCCGGCTGAGGTAAGTCGCCTGGTTCAGATCATGCAGCGGCTTGCTGGAGAAGTGCGAGCCTTTCATAAAGCTGTCATAGCCTAGCGCTTCGGCATGGCGGGCTTGCGCCATCAACTCGTGAAAGCGGGCCTGCATATCATCGCCCCAGTTGTACTGGCCGCGGTTCATAATGCCGAATTGCATGGTCATTGGGGGTAGCTCCATTGGTCTCTAGATACTTGGGTGGCCGCATCCTAGCGACCTAGGCAGCGCTGTCTAGAACGCAGCCCCTTCGTCGCGATGCAAACGTACCAGCGCCTGATTGTAAGCCAGCATGACGTCTTTTTCATGCACGAAGCCGACGAGGTGGCGGTCGTGGCGGTTGTTCACGACGGGAATGTGCTCCTCATTCACGGTCTCCATCAGGGTAATGGCGTCCTGCAGATTATCGCCCGCCTCCAGCATAGGCGGGTTGCGCCGAGCTACATCGGCAGCGATGACAAGATCGTCCAGGGTATGATCGAAGGCCGCCTCCTCATCCAGATCGTTGAGCGTGATGGTGCCAAACAGCCGGCCATCCTCGGTCTCGACAAATAGCTCGTTATACGGAGCCGTGCGCAGGTAGAGACGCAGGTCCGCTAGCCTGGTCGACACCGGCACCGACGAGAAACTGGTGCTCATCAACTTGGAGACATATTCAGTCTGCAACAGATCGCGCTCAACCCTGGCGCTGATATCAACGCCGCGTTGCGCCAGTACACCGCGGAAATAGCTGGTGCCATGCCATTGGCTGGTGATCACGCTGGCCACCACCGTGCCCAACATTACACCCATGGTCAGCTGATAATCGCCGGTCAACTCAAAGATGATGAGGATTGTGGAAATTGGCGCGCCCAGCACCGCGCCGGCAACCGCCCCCATGCCGACCATGGCATAGGCCCCCTCCCCAGCAAACACTGACGCGCTTTCGGTGAGGAACAGATACGGCGCCACGACGCCGGCAACCGTACCCACGGCGCCGCCAAGCATTGCGCCCAGAAATAGTGATGGCGAGAACACGCCGCCGCCAAAGCCGCTTCCCAGTGTCAAGGCTGTCGCCATGGTTTTCACCACCATCAGGCCAACCAGCATCGCCAGACCAAACTCACCCTTCAGCGCCAGATCGGTTGAGCCATAGCCAACGCCCAAGACCTCGGGAAAGGCAATCGCAAGCACGCCAACACCCAGACCACCAACGCCAGGTCGGCACCAAGCAGGGATCGGCAGGCGCGCCATCTGCTGGCCAACGAGGGCAACGCCGCGCATCAGCACCACTGCCAGCACCGCCGCTGCCACGCCCAGCATGGCAAACGCCGGGAACTCAAAAGCTGAGATCGTATAATTCGGGATAATGAAGGCTGGAAAGTCGCCGTAAATCGCGCGCGAAACCACCGTGGCGACCAGAGATGCCATGACGATGGGCGCAAACGCCGCCAGCGCGTAGTGGCCAATCACCACCTCCAGCGCAAAAAATACACCGGCCAATGGCGCGTTAAAAGAGGCTGCAACCGCGCCAGCCACGCCACAGGCCAATAGTGTGCGAGCGTGGCCGCGCGGCATATGCATCCACTTGGCAATGCGGGAACCTATCGTTGCCCCCAGATGCACCACTGGCCCCTCACGACCAGCAGAACCGCCAAACCCCAAGGTTGCTGCATTGGCGATTGCGCCCTTGATTCCCTGCGTGAGAGACATCTTCGCGCCGTCCAGAGCACTAGCCTCCATCACCTGCGGCACACCAACCGGGCGGCGGCCAGACACAAAGCGATGAATGAAATAGCCAACGATCAGGCCGCCAACCGCTGGCACCAACATGCGATGCCACCACGGCAGAGCCGCGACATGACTTAACATCAAGTCAGCGCCGGTTCCGAATGCTAGCCACTGGAACCCCAAAAGCACTTCGCGGAATGCTGTAGCGGCCAGAGAGGCCGCCAACCCGGTTGCAATCGCCAGCGTCAGCAATACGGTTTGCTCGTGAGTGATCAGCCCCCGTGCTTTGTCTAGGGCCGCGCCTCGAACCGTGTCGCCCTTCAGCGGCATTGGCCGAGCGAGCCCTCTCCACAGCGACGTTTGCCATCAATCCACAGCGCACCTGTCAGGTCTGACTCAAGCAAATCAGCGCCACGCATGCGCGCGTTTGTAAAGTCCGCGCCGCGCAAATCAGCCCGAAACAACCGCGCGCGCCGCAGGTCTGCGCCTTTGAACGAAGCGCCTTGAAGGTCGGCGTTCGTAAAATCGGCTTCCCGCAACCGCGCGCTGTCGAACCGAACCTTGCCCAGTTTGGCATGGATAAACTTGGCCCGGCTTGCGTAGGTCTCACTGAAATTCGCGCCCTCAAGATTGCCCCGGCTAAACGTGGCGTCCTTCAGGTGTGCACCGCTGAGATCCACCCCAACAAACGATCGCTCATCGAAATAGCACCGGGTCCAGTCCACGCCTGGAGCCGGCGGGTCAACACAATCTGCGTGCCCTAGCGACGGCATTATGAGCGCCACACAAGCGAAAGCGAACACGGCTAGTCTTTGGGAAAGCAGCTTTCGCATGGTCATCCTCATCCCGTCTTGCGACGGATACCAATGGTGCGGCCGATCTTATCCGGCCGCGGCAAATTCTTGTGTTTTTGCATCATCGCTTCCAGGCGTTCCATCATCTCTGGTGCAAACGGTGCCGAGCGGCGTTCGCTAAAGTCGATGTGAATGGTAATCAACTCGTTGGTTGCTGCCAGATAGCCTTCGGTCGCGTGATACATCTCGTGGAAATAGTGGATCCGCTTGCTATCGTAGTCCAAGAGGTAGGTCTTGAACATCAAAGGATCACCTTCCAATACCTCCCGATCGTATGTGATATGGGCTTCAAGCGAGAACGTCGTGCAATTGTACTTAGTCTTATAGGCTTCACCGAGCCCGATATGATCGAAAAAGGCATCGGTCGCCATGTCAAATGCCAACATATAATAGGCGACGTTCATATGGCCGTTATAGTCGATCCATTCTGGGCGAACGACGTCCGTATGGATCGTCAAAGGGGTTTGGGCAGACATTTCGGGGCAGTTCCTCCTGAACCGTGATCATAATTTGTGTGCCAGCCCGCAGCGAGCTTTGCGCTGTGGGGTGGCTCGAAGACAGCATCTAGCGCATACGCCTTTTGCATAACACTAACTTGGAAGAACGCCATGCGGTTGGGTCAATTCGCCCGCAGGGTCGCGTTCAATTCCGCAGGTCTCGCGTTGCCTAGGAACCCGTCCGACTTGGGGCTACACCTTTGGATCGAGTTTGGCGTCGCGCCGATAGATATCCGGGCGGAAATGGAACACGCCCTCAGCATCAACCCATGCTGTGTGATAGACTATGCGAACCGGGATTGGCGTATTCAATGTCACCACCCGCTGTTTCTGGCCATCCATTCGCCGCACCAAATCTTCTCTGGTCCAACCGGTTTGCTGCTCCAGCAAGATGTGCGCAAGGCCCACGGGGTCGGCCAACCGCACACAGCCATGGCTGAACGCCCGCGCCGACTGACTGAACAGGCTCTTTTGGTTGGTATCGTGCAGGTAGATGTTAAACTGGTTCGGCAGCATGAACTTGACCAGCCCAAGCGAATTGTCTCTGCCTGTATCCTGGCGGACACGAAACGGCATGTGATCTAGGCGGCTCCAGTCAATTAAATCGGGATCGACTGGATTGCTGGAGCCTCGCACAAGCAACCGCATGCCTTTGCGCGCAAGATATTCAGGATCTTCTTGGATTTTGGGGAGAATTTCACGCGTAGCAATACTGCTTGGCACATACCAATAGGGATTTAGCACCACATAAGTCATATCCGCCGAAAACTCAGGGGTATTATGCTTACGGGACCCAATGACCGTTGGAGACGAATAAATCACCTGGTCCCCCTCCATCAAAACAACCTCGTAGGCCGGCAAATTTACGACGAAATGGCGGCCTGCAGGATAGTCTGGCAGCCAGCGCCGGCGGTCGAGGTTCACCGCGACTTGGCGCAGCCGGGTTGCTGCTGGGACATTCAATGCAGCCAGCGTTACGCGGCCCGTCGCCCCGTCCGCGCTGAGCCCATGCCGATGTTGAAACCGTCGAACGGCATCCACCAACACATCATCATAGACGAGCGAACCGTTCTCCCACTCTTCAGCCAGATCTCCATGGGCCCGCAAGGCCCTCCGCAACGCTGGCACACGCAAGTCGACCATGCCCGGACGCAAGATCGGACCGGCCCCCACTTTCGGCCAGCCTCCACTAGCCATCACCCGTTGCAGCTTGCCATATCCATCCAACAGCCGCCGAAAGTCGGGTGTATCTGGATCTAAGGCTGCCAATGCCGCTGTCGGATCATCACCTTGCGTCACCTGCGTCAGCAAATCTGAAGGTGTTGGTATCGCCTTCAACGCCTGCTGGTAATCTCCGCCCAAGTCAGAGGGGTTCAGCTGACCTCTAGCACGATGTTCAGCAAAGCGTACGACAGCCCGTGATAACTGTAGATCCCGCCACGCTAGTGCTTGCGGCGACGTGTCAAAATCGAGTGGGACCGCATAAATTCCCGGTGACATGCCTTCATTTTCGGCTGCCTGCATCGTGTTCACAATCGCGTTAGCAGCCTCGCTCAGGCCCCCATTGTAAGTCCAAACTGGTGCAAACCGCCGTTTAGCGTAGAAATCAGCGATACGCCCACCGGGCACTTGATCGCCAATAAACTCCGCCTGTAATTGCCGCTCAAGCGCAGCTGTAACCAACGCTACACCCGCCGAATCTTCCGCTTTTGCGGGAAAATTCATCGTTGCGATCATCACACCAATGCTGAGCAACCATAGAACCCGAAACACGCTGAAACTCCTGAACCGACATGGCAGCTATTGCCACCTCCCAATATGGCGACCGCCTGTGCCAATTGAAAAGGGCTAACGCACCAAAGTGCTTGCCTGAATCTTGCCAGCCACTCTAGCATCGGCCACACCAAACTGAGGTTACCGATATCCTCCGGTTCCTCCATTCCGACATACCTACAAGGATACCATTCAAATGGAAATCGGCGTTGCCTTTCCACAAAACGAAATTGGGACTGACCCCATCGTCATCCGCGATTTCGCCCAAGCTGTGGAGGGGATGGGCTACCAGCATATCTCCTGCATCGACCACGTGTTGGGCGCACGCAAGCCAAATGATGTGCCATGGTCGGCCAGCTACACCATCGATCGCCAGTTTCACGAGCCATTGGTGCTGTTTGGGTTCCTAGCCGCTGTCACCCAAAAGGTCCGTATGGCCACCGCCATCCTGATCCTGCCGCAACGCCAAACTGCCCTGGTCGCCAAGCAGGCGGCGGAGGTTGACATCCTCAGCCAGGGTCGCCTGACACTGGGCGTTGGCATCGGCTGGAACGAGGTTGAGTACGTCGCCCTCAATGAAGGCTTCAAGAACCGCGCCCGCCGGTATGAAGAGCAGTTTGAGGTGCTGCGCAAGCTCTGGACCGAACAGCTGGTCACCTACAAAGGCAAATATCACGAGATCAACGACGCCGGCATCAACCCGCTGCCAATACAACAGCCAATCCCGCTGTGGATCGGTGCGTTCGAGGACGTCGCTATCGAGCGCGCCTGCCGTATTGCTGACGGCTGGTTCACCCGCCCCTGGATGCGCCCCGATGACGAGGGCAAAGCCACGCTGGATCAAGTCAACACCTGGCTGGACAAGTATGGCCGCGACCGCTCAAAGTTTGCGATTAATGGTGTGACCATGGCCAAGATGGGCTCTGTCAATCAGTGGGTGGCCGATACCGAGGCCTGGCGTGAGATGGGCCTGAGCCATTGTACTTTCCGCACCATCGACGCCCCCTACGAAACCATCGACCAGCACATTGAAGCTTGCCGCACTTACGCTGACGCACTTGGACTCAAAGGCTAATGACGAACCCACACATCGATTTCGGAACTTTCCTGCTGCTGCAATCGCCGACGGGTCGCCCGCCGGCGGAAATCTTCAACCGCGGCGTCGAGATCGGCCAGACGGCCGACAAGCTGGGCTTCGACAGCATCTGGTGTGCAGAGCACCATTTCTCGACCTATGGCTATCTCTCCCGCCCGTTGATGTTTGCCAACCACATCGCGAGCAAGACCGAGCGCATTCGCATCGGGTCCGCGGTGGTGGTGTTGCCTCTGCACAATCCACTGATCGTGGCGGAGGAAATCGCGACCGTAGATATCCTATCTGGCGGTCGCCTGGACGTCGGCCTTGGCCGCGGCTACCAACCGTATGAGTTCGAACGTCTGGGCCATGACCTCAAGGAGAGCCGCGCGCGGTTTGAGGAAGGCATCGACATTCTGCTGAAGGCCTTCTCAGGCAAGCCGTTTAGCTATGACGGCGAGTTCTACAAGTTCGGCGAGACCCACATCTTTCCGACGCCGATCCAAGACCCGCACCCGCCAATCTACATCGTCGGCCAAAGCATCGAGTCAATCGAAGCAACCGTGCGTCGCGGCTTCAACGTCGTCTCTGGCGGCTTTGGCGTACCGATTCAGCGCCTGCGCGAGTTCCGCAAGGGCTTCGACGCGCTGGATGTGGATCCGGCGATCAAATCTAAGGTGCGCGTTTCAACTCAACGCCCAGTCTACGTGACGAACGATGAGTCGGAACTACCCGCCATCGTCGAGCAAGCCCGCTGGAACATGCGCGTAACCTTGAGCCTGCGCGCCGGCCTGGAGCGGGTCGATCACGATGGCCGTGCTATCGCCGTGCCGATGGATGAGGAGCCTACGGACCAGGAGTTGCTGGACAACTACTTCGTCATGGGCACGCCCGCGCGCTGCATCGAAAAGCTGCAAGAGCTACAAGACGCCATGGGCATCAACCACTTTAACGCCAGCTTCTGGTTCGGTGACCTGCCGCAGGAAAAGGTGCTGAACTCCATGGAACTGTTCGCAAAAGAGGTGATGCCCGCGTTTCGGTAGGCGCCTTCCTCTCCCCCCCTCCGCCGTCATTGCGAGGCGCCCCCCTCCGCCGTCATTGCGAGGCGCAAAGCAACGAAGCAACCCAGGAGCCCCAGCCTCAGAGCCCCCTAGGTTGCCGCGTCGCCTCCGGCTCCTCGCAATGACGGCGAGGGGGAGAGGGTTTCTCGCAATGACGGTAAATAGTGCCAATCTGGAGCACGTTCATCATGTCGTCTGCACCTCTGGAGGGCATCCGTGTCCTCGACCTGACCCGTTTTGTCTCCGGCCCGCATGCAACCCAGATGCTGGCCGACTATGGCGCCGACGTGGTTAAAGTCGAGCCACCGGGCGTGGGCGATCCAACCCGGCAACTCGATCGCCTGGCGGGGGAGCCAGACAGCCTGTTCGCCATCACCCTGAACCGCGGCAAGCGCAGCCTCGCCCTCGACCTCTACAGCGATGAGGGTAAGGCTGTGTTGGCTGATCTGGTCAAAGCTGCCGATGTCCTGGTTGAGAACTTCCGTCCCGGCACCCTGGAGCAGATGGGGTTTGGTTGGGACGCATTACATGAGATGAACCCGCGCCTGATCCTGGTCCGCATCTCTGGCTTTGGTCAGGATGGGCCATGGGCAAAACGCGCCGCCTATGACCCTGTCATCCAGGCCCTGAGCGGCATCCAGGCACTGACCGGCGCAGCAGACGGTCCACCCACCGTCGCCGGCACCATCATCACCGACTACCTCACCGGCCTGCACGCCGTCATTGGCACCACAACCGCCCTGCAAGGCCGTGAGCGCACGGGCGAGGGGCAGTGGGTCGATGTCTCCATGCTGGACGGCACCACCACTCTGCTGGGTACGGTCATGCCCGAATACCTGATGCTTGGGCGCGAACGGCAACGGCAGGGCAACAAGAACCCAGTCTCAGTCCCCTCACACACCTTTGCTTGCGGCTGCGGAGGCTATGTCCATATCACGGCCGCGAATGATGCGGATTTCCGCAAAATTTGCACCGTCATGGGCCGCCCGGAACTGGCCGATGATGCTCGGTTCACCACCATGGAGGCTCGCAAGCTCAACTATGTCGAATGCGAGCAGGCGGTCACAGACTGGACCATGACCATGGAGGCTGCTGAAGTCGAACGCCTAATGCTGAATCAGCGCCTCGCCAGCGCCAAAATAGCGACTATCAAGGACGTGGCCGAAAACCCCCAACTCGCCCACCGCGGCCATTTCGGCGAGGTCGAGCATCCCATCCAAGGCAAAATCCCTATGGCGGGCCCGGCGTTACGCTTCTCAGAGATGCCCCCACGTGACACCCAACGCATTCCACTCGCCGGGGAGCATAGCGATGCGGTGTTGATGGATTGGCTGGGGTATGATGCAAACCAGCTTGAAACGCTGAACGCTGCTGGCACCACAGGCCACGCCGATAAGGAGCCAAAAACATGACCGACACAGCCCCCATCCTCCCCTCTATGCGCCTAGACGGCATGGTCGCCGCAGTCACAGGAGCAGGCCGCGGCATCGGCCGCGGCTGTGCGCTTGCCATGGCAGAGGCTGGCGCTGAGGTCATCGCCATGAGCCGCACAGCCGCCGAGATTGAAGAGGTCGCCGCTCTCATCCGGCAGAAGGGCGGCCATGCACATGCCATTGTCTGTGACGTCGCCGACCCCGCCAGCATCCGAGCCGCGTTCACTGGCCTGCAAAAGCTGGATGTGCTGGTCAATAACGCTGGCGTCAGCATGCCAGAGCCCTTCCTCGACCTTTCGGAAGACGCCGTGAACTTGACCGTCGACATCAACGTCCGCGGCGCTGTGTTTGCGGCTCAAGCAGCGGCGCAGATTATGGATCGGCAAGGTAGCGGGGTGATCATCAACATGTCCTCCACCTTTGGCAAAGTCGGCCGCCCAGGCACCAGCGTCTATTCCGCCAGCAAGCATTTCATCGAGGGCCTGACGAAATCCGCCGCGATAGAACTGGCCCCAAAAGGCATCCGCGTCGTCGCTGTCGGACCGACAGCCATTGATACGCCAATGACCCACAACCGCCTGATGGACCCGGTCCGCGGCGGCGACCTGCTTTCCCGCATTCCCATGGGCCGCTTTGGGCAGGTCGGCGATGTTGTCGGCGCTGTGGTCTTCCTCGCCTCCCCCGCTGCCGCGCTGATCACAGGTACGACATTGATGGTCGATGGTGGCTGGACGGCGCAGTAATCCATCCCCAACTAGAATGCGGCAAACTCAATCCCCGGCCAACGGTCCGCACGACTGCGCCGCCCATCGTTCAGCCCAAGCGGAAGCCGCCAATGACCCTCATACCCGATTCAATTCCAAGCGTTTCCGAAACGCCACCGGTTGAGGATTCAGCCCCACAGACAATAGCTGCCCAAACGCGTCTGTCAGACCTGCCAGACTGGCACTATCTGCTGCGCGACTATTACGAATTCTATCGAAAACTCTCCGCTGGCGGCAGCCCGATCATCCGCGCCCACCAGCGTAAGGTGCGCGAGGCTATCAGCCGGGTTATCCGCGCCAACCCGCCGGTGGATCAACTCATCCCGGTAAAGCGGCCCGCGACTGCTCACCTGCGCCGCGCGCTGGACAATGGCCAGCAGGAGCGGCACAGCGCAATTGTTCGCGCGATATCCTCTGTCGAGCACTGTCTCAGTTGGCAATTCGGGTACGAAAAGGTCCCCCGTGGCCTTGAACGCAAATACGCCTATGCGGAATTCGCAGGCCCATCAGGCCCTGTTATCACAGACGAGGTCATCCTCGGCATCGTGCTGTTTGCACCGGGCTGCACCTATCCAGCCCATGCCCACAAGAATATCAGCGAGAGTTATATTTGCCTCTCCGGCGCTGTGTCCGAAAACCACCATGGGGTCTTCGGCCCCGGCTCGATGATCTTTAACCCACCAGGCCACATGCACCGCATCACCGTCTCCGACCTGGAGCCTGCGCTCCTGGCTTACGCCTGGGTCGGTCCGCGCGAGGAGTTGGCCACCCACAAGATGATTTTCAGCCGCCCAGGCACGGGCGTGAAGCCGCGTGTGGGCGGCAAAAAGGGGACGTAGGCCCGACCTCAGCCGCGGACAGCTTGCCCGAAGTTCTCAACACCGCCGGCCAGGAACTCCTCTTCGGCTGGCGTGTTGGAGCGCCCTAGGATGGCGTTGCGATGTGGGAAGCGCCCGTACTCTGCTACGATGTTGCGATGCCGGGTCCAACCCTGGATCGACTGATCCACATAAGGTTTCCACTCCGCCGCAGCCTCTTCGCGCAAAGCATTGAGGAGCCCGAGGCCTCGATCCTGCTCGGTCGGACTCTCTGAATGATGGAACGGGTGATAGAGCCAAATGCGCTCCACCGGGTG
>CALKDI010000094.1 GCA_938084065.1 uncultured Alphaproteobacteria bacterium | reverse complement strand
GAGTGTTTACGTCGGAAGGCGGCTTCATCCGCAACCCGCCCATCTATCCAAGATGGTATGTTGCGTCGCGGCGAATGTCTGGATTGAAGGGCCGCGTTGCAGCATTGGCGACGATGCTGATTGACCGCTCAGGGCCGGAAGTGCCAGAAAACAACGCATAGCCTAGCGCCCGTTTCGTCCGCGCTGCGGACGATAACAACCGCGCCGGTGAGGAGTCCAACAGGGACACCGCCCCTCAAAATTCCTCATTCTCCCCCCAGCGGCACGCATCTGCGCACCACCGGAGGGCCAGGCTCACCCAGTCCTACGCCTCGCCCAACAGCGCCTTGCGGAACACGGTCTTGGTGTAGTTCGCATCCAGCGAGCGCTTCACGCTGGCCGGCGGGCCATCGTTGACTTTCAGATGGACGAAGAATGTGGCGTTGCCGCCCTTCACCATCGCCGCGGCGTCGGCAATGTCGCCTTCTTCCTTTACCGTCCGCACCTGTTTGATGCCGGCGCCAGACGCCATAACGCCCAAATCGGTGACGTGGCCGGTGTGCGAAACCTGATTACCGGTCTCGCCGTAGTGGCCATTGTCGACGCAGATGATGCCGAAGTTCGCGGGGTTCATCACCGCAACACAGGCCAGTGCGCCGACATTCATCAGCAACTCACCATCGCCTGTCACCACCAGCACCCGCTTGTTCGGCTGCGCCAGCGCCAGGCCCAGACCCATGGAGACAGCGCCGCCCATGGCACCGGCCATGGTGTAGTAGTTGGCGCTCTCCGCACCACACAAATGTGCGATATCGCGGGCGGTGCCGGCCAGGCCGGTGACGATCAGATAGTCTTCGGCGTTTTCGATCAGCTTCGGGATCGCTTCGCGCCGGTCGAGGACAAAATCGGACATATGACTAATCCTTACCCAAATTTCTTCGCGCCGAGCATTTTCTGCCCGAGCAACACAGCAACGGATTCCTGGCTCTGAAAGGCCATCGTGAGCCCCGCTGAAACTGCCGAGAGCACCTCATCAGCCGATTCGACCTTGAGGCACATCACGTCGCACGCTTCCAGCACGGGCTGGACCGATTTGCCCATGGGCATCTGCCAGGGGTTGCCCTCACCATAATCGCCACGCATGGAAAGAATGGTCAGGAACGGGAACTTGCCGAGGCGCGGCAGGCTCAGCATGTTGATGCAGTTTCCAGCACCGGACGATTGCATCAGCAGCACGTGCTTTTGCCCGCCCAGATGCGCGCCAGCCGCCATGGCCACGCCTTCTTCTTCCGAGGTCAACGGAATGGAGTGGACATCGGGGTCTGCCAGCGACAGGTTGATGAGAACCTTGTGCCCAGCGTCGGGCACATAGGAGAATTGAGTGACACCCTCGTCCTTCAAAAGCTTGTACAGCTCGTAGGGCCAGGTCGGTTCGCCGGCGGGCGGCGCAGGAATTTCAAAGGGCATGGAAGCCTCTCGTTTGTTCTGGAAAGGGCGTTTCAGCAGTGAACGCGATCAAAGCGTGCAAACCGATTTCTAGCAAGAGATGCGCAGAATGCTAAGCCCTCTTTCCGGAATCCGCATTCTCGACCTATCCCGCTTCTATTCAGGCCCGCATGCGACGCAATTGTTGGCGGGTCTGGGGGCGGAGGTGATCCGCATTGACGACCCGGCGCAGTTGATGGGTCAGGCCAAGGCGCCGCCCTATGCTGGTGCCCAAGGCGTGGCCGCGGCGGCGCAGACGCCAAACGATCTATCCATCCACTACCTGAAGCGCAATCGCGGCAAGCAGGCGATCACGCTGAACCTGAAAGCGGCGGAGGGCGTGGCGCTGTTCCGGCAGTTGGTGGCCAAGGCCGATGTGGTGTTCGAGAACTTCACGCCGGGCGTAGCAGAAAGGCTCGGCATCGGCTACGCGCAGTTGGCGGAGGATTTCCCCCGCCTCGTCTATTGCGCCCTCACCGGCTGGGGCTCAACCGGACCCGATGCGAGCGAGAAATCCTACGACCCCATCGCCCAGGCTGCCGCCGGGCTAATGGGCATTACCGGCCAGCCGGGCGATCCGCCGTTAAAGGCCGGCTCGCCATTGTCGGATGGCATTGCCGGCGTGCACGCGGCGCTGGGTATTATGGCGGCGTTGATGCAGCGAGGCGCGACCGGCAAAGGCCAGTTCGTCGATGTCTCCATGGTCGATTGCCTGCTCTCCCTCGTGATGGACGAGCCGCTGGACCACTATGAGGCGCTGGGCCTGTCACCACAGCAAGGCAACCGCATCCCCCGCTTCTCCCCCTTCAACACGTTCCAGGCGAGCGACGGCTGGCTGGTGATCGGTGCGGCCACGCCCGGCCAATGGCTCGCGCTTTGTAGGTGCATGGGCGAGCCGGAATTGGCGGACGACCCCAACTGGCGCGATATCGGCTGGCGCATCGCCAATGTCGATACCGTTGAGGCCAAGGTCAGCAACTGGGTTGGCAAGCTCACCGCCGCAGAGGCAGAGCAAACCATCCGCAGGGCCGGCGGCATAGCCGGTATCATCCGCGATATCGACAGCATGAAAGCCTGGCCCCACCTGGCAGAGCGCGGCTCTCTGATCCCGCTGGAGCATCCACGGTCGGGCGAAGTGCCGGATACCCTCGCCTGCGCCTTCCCGTTGCGCTTTTCCGGCAGCGAAGTGCGCTACCAAACGCCAGCACCCTGGCCGGGGCAGGATAACGCCGCGGTCTATGGCGCGTTGCTGGAATTGACAGAGGCAGAGCAAACCTGCCTCAAAAAAGACGGTGTAATCTAGCCAAAGCAGAAGCCGTCAGAGCGCTGATGCTTCCTCATCCAGCTCGATAGTGGCGATGCCAGCGATTGAATCAGCCTTGGTTGCTGTTTCGCGCGTGAGATTCGCATTCACGATACCAAAATTCTCAATTTGGCCTGTGACTTCAACGCCAATCTGCCTGAGTGCCGCTGCAATGCCAGCGCTGTCGCCATCACAGGTGATCACCACCTGCACCACAGCACTTGCATCTTGCCGAAACGCCTCGGTGATGGACGGATCGAGTTTCGTCATGTTGTCCTCACTTGCACTTGAAATATGCGCCGCCACTAAAGGAATGGGAACCCGTCAGCCAAATAGCAATGGGTGGCGCGCACGACGCGCACCACCCTTGCCCCCAACCAATCCACTCCCCCTAACCCTAAGGGTTAGTGGTCAGCGAACCGACCGCAGCGCGTTCACCAGGCCATAGCCATAGAGCCAGTCGCGGCCTGAAGTCCCCAGATCTGCAGCCGTCCGGCGCATGTGAACGCGGATGCTATCGCCAGTCCAAGTCGGACGGCGGCGCTTGACCAGGGCCGCGACACCCGCCACATGCGGACACGCCATGCTCGTGCCTGACTTCTGGCTGTACCCGACTCGGTAATCAGTCGACCAAACACTCACACCAGGCGCAGAGATCTCAACCTGCGGACCAAAACTGGAACTGGCTGCAC
>CALKDI010000093.1 GCA_938084065.1 uncultured Alphaproteobacteria bacterium | reverse complement strand
GTCCGCGAATAGGCTTTGCTCGCGCGGCAGGTCCAGCCATTCGGGTTCCGGCACCGGTCGGCATCTCGGCAGTGTTGGCGTTGTGATCGCCTTTGGCTCGATCCAGCTTGCGCCGGGCAAGGGCGGTTGCTGCTCTGGCGGTGCCTCACCTCGCGCGGGCGCGTATTGGGTACGGAACGTATCTATGTTGTTCGGCTCTACCGTCTCTTTTCCGGGGGCAAAAAAACCCTTGGCGGACGTATCGGCCCGTTTTTCCACGCTGTTAAACGGTGGCGCGCTGCTGCTGCTTAGCCCGCCGTAATCGCTCGCCTCAACGGTCAGCGTCGAGGCTGCGGCGTCTCCGATCCAGAACGCCATTGAGGCGCGCGGATCAGGATGGCGCATAAGGTCGATATAGCCGGTTCGGGCGTAGCCTTGGGCTGGCTGATATCGGTACGGGCGAAATTGTCTCAAATTCCCTTTATTACCTATAAAGGGAGAATGAGACGATTTCAGTGCGTCCAGCGCGTTGACCAACTCTGCCTTTTCCAATGGGTTCCGGCTAAACCAATCTTTCACGCTCTTAGCGCTTGAAAACCTGTCAGCAAGCACGGCGGCGCGCGTAGGCCAATCATTCGGCATCACACCTCTGGCCTGCATCAATTCAACAGGGTTCGGCGCGAGCGCGGCCCATGTGGTCACGCGGTCTATGTCGGCATCAACTACGGTACAGGTCGCCAGAATGACGGTGGCGGGATTGTCAGCGGTTCGCCGGATAAGTCGCAGCCGGTGCATTGTCTGCTCAATTTCGGCGCGCGTGATCTGATCCAGCAACGCCCGGCAACGCTCGTCGGGATGGCTCGCCATTTCAACGCCAAGTCCGCCGCCATCACGCATCCGAATGCCGCGAACCTCACGGGGCAATTGTCCGCCGGGCAGGACGCTATCAATCGGCTTCGGATCATCCCAATAGAGCGCGCGTGTAACCCGTTCCAAAGCCTCGGCAGTGGGCAATGGCCTGCCAGCAATGATGGTTGCGCCGGTATCCTTCCAGCGATCAGCGCCCCGAATATTGCCAAGGTGCGCGATCTCGATACCGCCGCTTAGGCGCGTATATTGGGGGCAATCATCCTCTACACGGTCGGCATACTCACGCTTGATCGCTTCCCGCGTCGCCTTGTAGGTGACAATCTGCGCCCGGCATCCATTGGCGTCTGCTGTCTGATTGACCGCCTGCACGTCCGCCATATCGACAATCTGCCGGGCATGTTTCGCCGCAGTCTTTTTGTCTGCCGCCGATTGCGTATGCAGTGCGCCTAGCCGTTGCTTTGAAAGTTCGCTCTCGATCTGCACGGCGCGAATATGCGTCGCCTCAATCCTGATCGAAGTTACGTCGTCAAGCGCCGGGACTAGCTTTCCCGCGACCGCTTCATTCAACGTTCCATCCATAAGCATGATGGGGCAGGCCAGCTTGAACGATGCGCGCCACGCCATTCGAATGCTTTGATATTCGCCGCCATCCGGCGCTGTCGCGGTCTCAATCTCAAAGGCGTTGAATGCGCCGCTACCTTGCCAGTCGTCTTGAAGGTATCGCTCAAGCAATCGAAAAAACCGGGCAATGGTCCTGGCCTTCGGGTCGCCATGACTATTTGCTGCTGCCGCTTCAATCGCCTCTGCTGAAAAGTCTCCGCCAAGGGCTGCCGGGTCTAATTTAACGGCGCGGCCATACCATGCGCCAGCGGCAAGCTTGCAGTCGCTAGCTGTCACGCCAGCATCGCGAAACGCTTCCGCAGTCAATCCGCCGCGCCCAATCGCATCATGGATCAGCCGCATGATCTCATTCACGTCTGCCGTGCGGCTGGCGCCAACAATAAGACTGTCGTGGATATTCGAAGCCCGCGCGCCATCCTGGAAGTCCGTCCATTGCCCCAGCACGTCGAGCGGGAAAGCGACAGTCGTATCGACGCCGCGCAGCGACGCATCAAGCGGGCTTTCGTCAATGAAGGCGATATCGGGGGCTGGAAACGGGCGATGTTCATCCGCCATCGTCAAGTAAGAATGCGGGGCGATGATTACGCCTGGCTGATCCTTGGCCGCGCGCTGAGCTTCTGTATTGCAGCCAATGCGATCAGGGCAGACTTGGCATAGATCAAAACCGGCCTGCCCATTGGCGCGCCAAGCCTGCATTGTCTTGACGTGATGGCACATAGGCTCGCCATTGTCGCCAATCTGCGTAATGCCTCGAACAATCCGGGCGCTCACGCCATCGGCTGCATAGCGGTCGCGCAGTTCGCCAGACAATGAATGATCTGGCACAAAATGCAGCATCGTTTCGCCATCGGGCAGATGGTCCGCTCGGTCGATAGTAATATGGGTTTTACCGCCTCCCATGGTGATGTTCAAAGCATCAACCGGGGCTGCGCCTTTGGCCTTGTCGATATCGGCGAAGTCGCTTGAGGCCGGTGTGACTGCGCCGCCGTCCGTCCAGCCATTATGCGCGGCTGCCTTAAGCCAGAAAGCATCAATTGCAGCCTCAGCCCTTGCAGTGGCTTCTGTGAGGCTCACAAGCCCGGCGGCAGGGTAATGCGGCGCTACTTGGGGCAGGGGGAGTACGGCGGTGCGCTTCACGCTAACGGCCTTCGCGAACGTTTCCGCTGCTGCGTCGCCAATCTCATCGATGATACCAGGAAACCCAGTGACGGGATGGCCTGAGCGCATCGCATCAGCCGTTGTTTCAACATTGAGCGCGCGCTTGTCCGGCTCGTCATCGCCAGCTTGGGCGGTTCCAGCTTGCAGGATAAACGCAGCTTCCGGCTCACTCACGCCCCGGCGCAACAGATATCCGGCAAAGGCAAGGCTCAATGTGTGACGATTGCCAGGACCGCGCGGCCATATGCTCGCCAGCCCATCAACCGCCTTTTTCAGGCCTTCCGGCGTCATTGTGTCGGCAATGGTCGAAACCATGCGCGGGGCGGATTCATCGCCGATCATGCGCCGCCGTGAGGCTGCGCCCGGCGTGATTTCCGGCACTGTGACGATATCGGTTTCGCCTTCCCAAAACGTCACGCGGCTAGGCAGAATTTCAGGGCCGTTAGTCCATATCGGCGCGGCGGTGTAGTGAATACCAACGGGCTGATAGAGCGAAGGGTCAACCGGCCAAAACTTGCGCCCGGTATCGTCTTTCGCATCAAGCCAATCTTTGTTTTGTTGATCGCTTACGGGCCGATCCAGCCAGAACCAAAGGCGGGCTCCGAGATACTCGGGCTCACTCCGGCCACCTTCCACAACGTCGATATTCTGGCTGGAAGTCCATTGCGCTGCGCATGTCACCTCGTGGAAGCATGGGGGCAATTGGGAACGCAGGTATTCAAGCGCGCCGTCTGGATCAACCGCCGGGTCGTGCCCCTCCGCATTCGGAATATCGTCCATGTCGATAGCGAGCCATTGGCGCGGCTTGGGCTGATAGCTGGCCGGCGTGACAGCACCCGTGCGCCCGTCAGTTTTACTTTTGGCGAGCCTGCGGTGCGGAAGAAGGGCGTCCAGGCCCTCGGCAGGCTGACCACGGATTACAGCCTTGTGCTGCTCGCCTTGCAGCGTGATTAGCGCTCTATGCAAGTCGTGAATGCTGCCAACCGGCAACTGCTCCGAAACTACATAGAGCGCGCGGCTATATGCCTGGCGGTTGATCTTGGGGCGCAGCCTGTTTTCAGTTTCCCAGGTGTGAACCTTGGCAAGCGGCTTGTTGGGCGAAACGGATCGAACAACCGTCAGCGCATCGCTCACGCAACCGCCGTGCTGGATGTCATCGTTACTGATTTGGGGGTCTGCCATGCTGGCCACTCAGGCCGCCCATGTCAGCCCTCAGCCAGTTCCTTAAGGATGGCCGTGCGGATGAACAGCCGCCCGCCGATGGTGACGCCCAGCCCTTCAACGTCGCCCACCCATCGCTTCATGGTGCGATGGTCGCGGTTCATGGCTTTAGCTGCGGCAGCAACAGATACGAGGGGCGGCAGTGTTTCGATAGCGATGGATGGCATGAGACGGCTCTCCAGAGTTGAGCCGATCGTAATGGGGTGCTTGCTTGCCAGACATGAAACCGCATGAAGCCTGTTCAGT
>CALKDI010000092.1 GCA_938084065.1 uncultured Alphaproteobacteria bacterium | reverse complement strand
ACCGCCCCAGCCACCCCTACACCCGTGGCCTGTTGGGCTCTATCCCCAAGCTGGATGAGGTGGCCTACGCCACAGGGGATGATCGGCCTCGTTTGAATGAGATCCCGGGCATGGTGCCGGCGCTGACCGCGCTGCCGCCCGGTTGCACCTTTGCGCCCCGCTGCACATTTGCCAGCGAAAAATGCCACCAATCGTATCCGCCGCTGGAAGAAAAATGGCCGGATCATTGGCTAGCCTGTTGGAACGCGGACACCTTGGATTCTGCCCATGACTGATACAACAATGACCAAGCCTGAAACCGTATTTGCCTCCGGCGCTGGCGAAGAGGCGCCGCTGATTGAGATTACCGATCTAAAAAAGCATTTCCCGGTCACCAAAGGCGTATTCTCGCGGGTGGTCGGACAGGTGCATGCGGTAGACGGCGTCTCGTTCTCCATCAAGCACGGCGAGACGCTGGGGCTGGTGGGCGAATCTGGCTGCGGTAAGTCCACGGTCGGGCGAACTGTCCTGAAGCTATTGGAGCCCACCGGCGGCTCCATCAAGATCAAGGGCGAGGACATCACGGCGCTCAGCCCGAAGGAGATGCTGCCCTATCGGCGCGAGATGCAGATGATCTTTCAGGATCCCTACGCCTCGCTGAACCCGCGTATGCAGGCGGGCGATGTGGTGCGGGAACCGTTGATTATCCACGAAGTCGGCTCTAAGGCGGAGCAGGTGGAGCGGGTTGCATGGCTGTTCGAGAAGGTCGGCCTGCGGCCAGAGCGCATGTACGCCTATGCCCATGAATTCTCTGGCGGCCAGCGTCAGCGCATCGGCATTGCTCGCGCGTTGGCAATCAACCCGGAACTGATGGTGTGCGATGAGCCGGTGTCGGCGCTGGACGTCTCCATTCAGGCGCAGATCATCAACCTGCTGATGGATTTGCAGGACGAGTTCCAACTCTCATACCTGTTCATCAGCCATGATTTGGCGGTGGTTGAGCATATCGCCCACAAGGTCGCCGTGATGTATTTGGGGCGGATCGTTGAGGCGACAGACAAAACTAGCCTGTTTGAGATGCCGCTACATCCGTACTCGGAGGCATTGCTGTCAGCCGTGCCGATCCCGGATGCGAAGGCACGCACGCGCAACCGGATGATCCTGCAAGGTGACGTGCCGAGCCCGATTAATCCGCCGTCTGGCTGTCACTTCCACGCGCGCTGCCCGTATGCCATGGCGCGCTGCAGTGTCGAGGCTCCGCCGTTGCGGGAAGTGGTGCCAGGGCATTTGGCAGCCTGCCATCTGCATGAGAACGGCGTGACTTTCCCCCTGGCAAAGCCAGCTGGAGAGTAGGAGCGAGGGCGTTTTAAGCCGCCCCTTCCACACCCCCATCCTTTCCCTGAACTTGTTTCAGGGTCCAAGCCAGAGAGCCAACCACAAAATCTGGACTCTGTAAGAAACTCTCAGGCATGGGTCCTGAAACAAGTTCAGGACGAGGTGGTGGATGAAGGGAGGAGGGAGGAGGGAGCGACTTCCCTCCTCCACATACCTACTGCGAACCGCGCAGCCTCGGGTCGAGGGCGTCGCGGATGCCGTCGCCAAACAGGTTGAATGCCAGCACGGTGATGGTGATCGCGGCACCGGGGAACAGTACCAGCCACCATGGCGGAATCAGGCCGGAGTTCAGCGCGTCTGACAGCATATTACCCCAGGTGGGTGTTGGTGGCGGGATGCCGACGCCGAGGAAGCCGAGCGATGCCTCAATGATGATCGCGACACCCAGATGGGTCGTGGCCAGGATCAGGAACGGAGCGATGCATTGTGGCATGATATGCAGCGCCATGATCCGCAGATTGGAGGCGCCGAGACCGCGGGCGGCCTCAACATATGACATCTCTTTCAGCGACAACACCACGGATCGAATGACCCTGCCGCCGAACGGAATCCGAGTCACGGCGATGGCGATAATCACCGTCGTCGTGCCCGATCCCATGGCCATAGCGATCGCCATGGCCAATATCAAATCCGGGAAGGCCTGAAGAAACTCGATAATCCTCTGGCTAATAATGTCGAACCGCCCGCCGAGAAACCCGCTGGCCAGGCCCCAGATCGAGCCCAGCGTTGTGCCCAAAAGCACAGCAGAGATCGCAACGATCAGGGAGGTTCGGCTGCCATGAATGACTCGGCTGAGCGTATCCCGGCCAATCTGGTCGGTGCCGAACATATGGGCTTCATATGGTGCTTTGCCCATTGCCCGGAAATCGGCCTTGAGCGGGTCCAGCGGGGCAATGATTGGGGCGGAGATAGCCATAATGACGATCGAAATCGACAGCACGCCCCAGAACGCTGCCATGGGAGAGCGCCGGGTGAATTCGCGCACGCCCTTCCACATCCGCGATAGCAGCGATGGTGGCTTTGGCAAAGGTTGGCTGGGAGATTGGCTCATATCGCCGGGAATGCTCGTCATGAGTATCGGATCCTCGGGTCCAGCCAAGCTATGATGATATCAACGGTAATGTTCAGCATGACGAACACCATCGCGTAGAGAAACACCAGGTTTTGCATCACAAAGATGTCCCGCTCATTCACCGCGGTGAACATGGCGAAACCGAGTCCTGGGACACCGAAAGCCCGCTCCACCGGGATAGACCCGGCTAGCACGAAGCCCAACAGGATGCCGGAAAGTGTGATGACCGGCAGTAGTGCATTCGGTAGTGCGTGCAAGCGAACGACGCCCTTGCCGCTCAGGCCCTTGGCGCGGGCTGTGCGCACGTAGTCCTCCCGGATCACCTCCAGCAGGGTAGAGCGCGCCATTCGGGCGATGTAGGCGGCCTGGCCAAGCCCCAGCACGATGGCGGGGCCAATGATCATCTGGAAGGTTGTCCACGGGTTCTCAAACAGTGAGGCACCGGTCAGTGGCGGGCGATAGCCGAACCAGAACAGCAGCCCCAGGATGATCAGCATGCCTAGCCAAAAACCCGGTATGGCGATGCTGATGATCGAGAAAAACCGCACCACGTTATCGATGATGCTGTTCGGCTTCATGGCGCTAATGATGGCGACGGGCAGGCCGATGACCCAGGAAAAGATCACCGAAAGGATGGCGATTTGCGCGGTCAGCGGGCCACGGCGTATCACCATCTCGCCAACGCTTTCAGCGCGGAAGAAAGATCGCCCAAATTCGCCGGTGAGGATGTCGCCAATCCAGTAGATATATTGCAGGAATAGGGGATCGGTTAGCCCCAGCTCCTCCATATAGCTGTTGCGCTGCGCCTCGGTCAGCTTAGTCATGCCTTCCGGACCAAAGATCGCGGTAAGCGGATCGCCTGGCATCACGCGCATAATTAAGAAGACGATGATGGAAACGCCCAACACCGTCAGTGCGCCGAAGCCCATGCGTCTAACGATATACGTGTACATATTTCCGACCGACCCACTTCATAGCGGAGGAGTACTGTCTCAATTCGTGGGCTAGAGTGGAGGCTGGTTTCGGTGCAAGTCAAGGCATGAACGCCGAATGGGTGAACTATCTTTGCACTAGCGGATGGCCGTGTCGGTTTCTGTGCCGTCGGTTCTGGGCTGCAGTGGGGCTTGCGAGGACCATCTTTCCCGCCGGTGGGGATGGTGTTAGGTATTCTCTTTGGCCCGCTGTGCCCCAGGTACAGCCGGCTTTCCCGATCTGAATTTGTGACGAGCCTCATGGTACAAAAGAAAAATCCGTTAAAACTGAATGCGTTGCAGCTCAAGACTCTGACGGTCTTGCAGCAATTGGCAACGGTGCCAATGTTCGCATCGGCTGATGAGGCATCCGGCGAAGTGCTAATCCGCTACCTGCCTAGCCCGCATGGCGATCATTTCCACTGCGGCGATGCTGTGGTGATGAGCAAGGACGCGACCGGCTTGCAGAACAAAGCCGTCTGGACGGCGTTGGAGCGCAAGGGGCTGGCGCGATCGATGTTTCCGACCTCTATCGCTTTGTCGCCCACGGGGCTGCGCTATGACACCGGACTGGCCGACGAGATCTTGCACCGCAGCGACCACTGATAGGCGACGGGCGGTGCCGGTTTGATCTCTGACCAAAGTCTCTAGTCTTTAGCGGACGCGGTTCGATCCGCGCGCATAGGAAAAGCCAATTGGCAGAGATAATTCTTCCCCCGCTGATGTTTTTGACGCTGCTGGGCTTGATGCTGACCGGCTATTCGATAGGCATCATCCTGGGCGGGGTTGCGATCCTGTTCGGCTTCATCGGCATGGCATTCGACCTGTTCCGTATGGTCGAATTTTTCAATTTGGTGCCGCGGGTCTGGTTCTTTGCGGAGAACTTGCAACTGGTGGCCGTACCGCTGTTGATCCTGATGGGGGTAATGCTGGAGCGGTCGCGGTTGGCGCAGGACCTGCTGTTGGCGCTTGGGCTGTTGCTGCGTGGAATTCCAGGCGGAACCGCGCTGTCTGTTACGATCATGAGCGTGCTGTTTGCGGCGATTACCGGGGTGGTCGGCGCCTCAGTAATCGTCATGACGCTGATTGCCTTGCCGCCGATGCTGCGTGCTGGCTATGATCCGCCGCTGGCGCTGGGAACGATTGCCGCGTCCTCAACACTGGGCATTATGATTCCGCCTAGTATTCTGCTGGTGTTCCTGTGTGAGATGCTACAGATCTCCTACGGATACCTGTTCGCCGCCGCCATTTATCCGGGGCTTTGCCTGGCGGGGCTGTATATCCTTTATATCGCGACCCATGCTTTTTTGAGACCAGGCTCAGCCCCGAAATTGTCCCTGCAGCAATTTCTGGATGCGCAGCCACCAGAGCATCGGGTTATTGACCCATCGCGCGGAAAAATTGTGCTGTTGGTGGCACAGGGCATTATTCCGACAGCTATTCTGATCATGCTGGTGATGGGATCGGTGCTGTCTGGCATCTTTACGGTCACAGAGTCGGCTGCAGTGGGCGTGCTCGGCGCGCTGGTGCTGGCGTTGTTGCGCAGGCGTTTGGATTTCTCTGGCCTGCAGGAAAGCCTGACGCGGGCATCGATGACGATTGGCATGGTGGCGCTGTTGTTTATCGGCGCGACGGCGTTTGCTTATGTGTTCCGGGTTTTGGGTGGGGACGAGGCCATCCTGGCGCTAATCAACATTGGTGCACTTGACGCGTGGGGTGTCTTGTTGCTGGTGATCGGCCTGATTTTTCTGATGGGCTTTTTCTTTGATGTGCTGGAGATCCTGCTGATCGCCTTGCCGATTTTTGGGCCAATTGTGGCTCCCCTGGATTTCGGCGATCATATTGCCCAGGCAGACGTGGTCTATTGGTTCGCCATTCTGGTCGCGCTCACACTGCAGACATCGTTTCTGACGCCGCCCATGGGCTTGTCGCTGTTCTACATAAAGGGTGTGGCGCCAGAGGGCATCAGCATGCGCCAGATCTATGTCGGGATTATACCGTTCGTGCTGTTGCAGATGGGATGCGTGGCGCTGGTCATGTGGCAGCCCAATTTGGTGGTCAGCCTGCCGAAGTTGCTGTTCGACTCAAAGCCGTTCTGAATGATCCATCCAGCTAGGAGTCCAGGATTTCCATGACCGCATCCTCTCCGCCTGAGCCGCATCGGTTGGCCCGTATTGGATTGCGCGTGGCTGATTGTATGGAGCGGCCAGCGGTGTGGCTGGGCCGGTATTCGTCCTGGCTAATGCTGTTGCTGGCCGGGCTGATTGTCTTTGATGCGTTCGGGCGGCGGTATATCCGCAACTGGTCATTCGTGGTCGAGCAAAATTGGCATTTTCTGATCAACTCCCCGATGATTCAGGACGGGGAGTGGCATTTGCACACCATCGTCACGTTTTGTGCCCTGGGCTATGCCTATTCCCGGCACGCTCATGTGCGCCTGGACCTGTTCCGGCCTGGATTTTCACCCAGAACCAGGCTTTGGATTGAGTGGTTGGGCGGGGCGATCTTGCTGTTGCCATTCATCGCGATTTTCTGCGTCTTTGCCTGGAAATACTTCTATCTGGCCTGGCTGGTTGATGAGAATGCCGGCGAGAGCAACGGGATCGGTCATCGTTGGTTTATTAAGTTCTTTATCTTCCTCGGGCCATTGACTCTGCTGATGGCAGGCGTGGCGGGAATGACCCGGCTTACCATTCGGTTGTTTGGGCCGAAATCTCTGCACGACCAAACCGGAACGGAGCACATCACGGCAGACAACCATTCTGCCTTTTCGTGAAGAACGCCAACCGGGGATTGCGCTAAGGGGCGCCCAGAGGGCAGAGTTGCTGCCACATCAACTTGGCTCGGACGATGTTTGCGCACGCTGGGCGTGTAACGGAGGAGACAATCATGGCGGAATTGGATGGTAAGGTCGCGGTCATCACTGGCGGTGCCAGCGGCATTGGCGAGGCGACGGTGCGGCTGTTCGTGGAAGAAGGTGCGCGGGTCGTCATCGCTGATATGCAGCGCGAACGCGGCGAGGCGCTGGCTGCCGATATTGGCGATGCCGTGACCTTTGTTGCGTGCGAGGTCCGTCAAGAAGATCAAGTGAAGGCGACGATTGAGGCAGCAGTCAGCAAATGGGGCCGGTTGGACTGCATGTTCAACAATGCGGGCTTTGGTGGAGCGCTGGGCCTTTATGAGGAAATCCCGGCGGAAGAATTCGACATGACCTTCGACGTACTGGTGAAGGGCGTCTTCCTGGGCATGAAGCACGCGGTGCCGGTGATGCGGGCGCAAGGTGGCGGCTCGATCATCAATACCGGTTCGATTGCTGGGGTGGCATCCGGGCGTGGGCCGCTGGTCTATTCTGCCGCCAAGGCCGCGGTGATTCACATGAGCAAGACAGCCGCCATGCCGTATGGCAGGGACAACATTCGCGTGAACTGCATCTGCCCAGGTTATATCCCGACGCCGCTATCGACGAATTCAGTTGGCAAGCCGGATGAGTTGGTGGCTGAGCGCTCCACCCACTACGCCGACCGTCAGCCTATCCCGCGGGCCGGCAAGCCGGACGACATCGCGCAAATGGCCATGTTCCTGGCGAGCGACCGGTCGTCATTTGTGAATGGCCAGGCGATTGTCGTCGATGGCGCTGCTGCCAGCGGCGTGATGTGGGCGGACCAGTCGCCGGGGTATAAGACCTATCGCCCGATCAAGGTGTATAATCCGGACCAGGGCGGTTGAGGCTTTTGGGATGAATGATGGCTGGGTTACGACCCAGCCACCGGCTATTCGCGCCGCAGAACTTTGTCGACGACGAAGCTGGCGATGCCGTTGGCGTGGAAGGCGGCGGTGAAAGCATCGCGATCGTAGACCTCATCCACCCAGCTTAGGAATTGGGTGCGGTCGCCGCCAGTGTCTGCCCAGTAGCGCTCCAGAAAGTGATCGAGCACGCCGGTGCGGGCGTAGCGGACGTGGCCGTAGCGCAGCGATAGCTGGCGGATGGCGACCTCTATCGGCTCGCCTTTGTGCAGATGGCTATAGAGGACGGACATTAGGCCAGCCCGGTCGGCACCGGATTTGCAGTGCATCAGCACAGGGTATTCCAGGTGCTCAAACACGTTTGCCATGGCGTGCACGGTCTCTTTGTCCGGCATGCCGCGGGACCGGATTGGGAAATTGACCAGGCGCAGGCCCAGTTCCTGGCAGGCATCGCGCTCTGTCAGGTAGGTGCCGCAATTCAGGCGCTCGCCACGCAGGTTGAGGATGGTGCGAATGCCGTTGTCGCGGGCCCAACGCAAGGCGCGGCGGCCTGGCTGTGCCGAACGCCACATGTTTGCGTCTAGTTGGTGGCGGTTGCTGTAGATCAGGCGCAGGCAGCCGTGGTCAACCAGGGACATGTTCCGCTCGGCCCAACGCCGTTTGGCGGCATCCAGGGGCGGGGCGGGCAGCGCGGTTGTGGGTAGGTCTCGGATCAACAGGCAGGAACCTTTGGCGCGCTGACGGCAGTGCCAGGACGAAGCGCTCCGATAGCTGGTTCGGGGCGCGGCGGCAACGCTGCTAGCCGCCGCATGATGAACCGGTTACAAAACCGAGCGTCTTTCTGGGAACAGGACTCCACATGGCCACCCGCGCTCCGCACCCTTTGGTCGATCAAAACTCGTTCCAGCTATTGAAGCGGCTGTGGGGCGAGGCTGTGATGCCCTACCGCAACCGCTTGATCCTGGCGGCGGCTTGTATGATCGTTGTAGCGGCCGCGACCGCGTTGACGGCCTGGATGATGGACCCGGTCATCAACGAATTGTTCGTCGAACAAGACCGCGGCATGATCTGGCTGATTGCTGCCGGCGTGCTGGTTACATTCCTTGTTCGCAGTGGCGCTACGTTCGCCCAAGAAGTTCTGGTTGTCTTCGTCGGGCAGCGCATCGTCGCCGACATCCAGGCACGGCTGTTCGGGCACTTGCTAAAGCAGGACGTTGCGACGTTGCAGGGCCACAATTCCGGCACACTGCTGTCGCGGTTCTCCTATGACGTCAACCTGATGCGCTTTGCTGTCAGCGATGCGGTGGTGGTGATCGGGCGGGACCTGCTGAGCATTATCTTCTTGGTGGGATTGATGTTTTACCAGGATTGGCTGTTGGCAACGATCGCCTTCGCTGGCGCGCCGCTGACCATTTACCCGCTGCAAATGCTGGGCAAACGGGTCCGTAGCATCACGCGAGAGACCCAGGAAGAGATGGGCACACTCACCAGCCGGTTGGGCCAGAGCTTCCAGGGAATCCGCACGGTCAAAGCCTTTCGGATGGAACCGCATGAGCAACGGCACGCAGAGACGCTGATCGAGCGCATCCGCAGCCTGAGCTATCGTTCGTCCTATGCCAAGGCGGCAACGCAGCCGATCATCGATGCGCTGGGCGGTGTCGCGGTTGCCGCCATCATCGTCTATGGCGGGCTGCAGGTGATCGACGGGCATACGACGGCAGGCGCGTTTTTCTCCTTCATCGCGGCGATGTTGATGGCCTATCAGCCGTTACGGGCGCTGGGTAAACTGAACGCGCGCATCCAGGAAGGCCTGGCGGCGGCGGAGAGGGTTTATGCGCTGTTGGATCATGCACCTAGTATTGTCGATCCGCCGAATGCCCAAACCATAGCGCGGGAGGCCGGGTCCGTGCGCTTGCAGGATGTGCGCTTCAGCTACAATGGTGAGACCCAGGCGCTGGACGGCGTGACGCTGGAAGCGCCGGCAGGCAAGACCACGGCTTTGGTTGGGCCGTCGGGCGCAGGAAAATCCAGCATCTTTGCCATGATCCCGCGTTTCTATGACGTGCAGGGCGGGCAGGTGATCGTCAACGGCGTGAACGTGCGTGAGGCCTCGCTGGGCAGTTTGCGCGACACGGTTGCGGTGGTCAGCCAGGAGGTGGTGCTGTTCGACGATAGCGTTGCCAACAACATCCGCTATGGCCGCTGGGATGCGACGCGGGCGGAGGTGGAGGCGGCGGCAAAGGCTGCGGCGGCGCATGACTTTATCCAGGCCATGCCAGCCGGCTATGAGACCATGGTCGGCGAGCAGGGCATGAAGCTCTCTGGCGGCCAGCGCCAGCGCATCGCCATCGCCCGCGCCATCCTGAAAGACGCGCCGATCCTGCTGTTGGATGAGGCGACCAGCGCGCTCGACACCGAGTCGGAGCGGCAAATTCAGACGGCTCTGGCACGGCTGATGCAGGGGCGAACGACGATTGTCATCGCCCACCGGCTCTCAACCGTGATCGACGCTGACGTGATCCACGTGATGGACGGCGGCAAGCTGGTGCAATCTGGCAAGCACGGCGAGTTGCTGGACCAGGGCGGCCTCTACGCCCACCTACACGCGCTGCAGTTTAGTGAGGCGGCTTGAGGGGGTGGGTAGGCACCTGACGGCCGGAAACTGATCCAATACGATCCGCGGGCCGTAGTACCAGCAACGAACTTGATTGCTGAGGTTTCCCCATGCTGAAGAGAATATTGTTGTCGCTCTCGCCGTTGTTGTTGGCGGGATGCTCGCTGGTGGGAGAGCGCTCAGGTTATGAGGAGCCGCCGTATGCGGTTGTCGAGCGGGTGGACGAGGCGGTGGAAGTGCGCGAGTACGGGCCGCGTCTGGTCGCCGATGTCGCCATGCCGGCGGTGGGTGGTAAGGACGGCGGGAACAGCGCGTTTCGCGTCCTGTTTGCCTACATCACGGGCGAGAACCGGGCGAAGGGTAAGGTGGCGATGACGGTGCCGGTTGAAACCTCCGGGCAGGGCGAGACGATCAGCATGACCGTTCCGGTGGAGCAGGCGGGGGATGCCACCCGCATGCGCTTCTTCTTTCCCAGCGCTTACACTTTGGAGACGGCGCCTGTGCCGCTGAACCAGCGGATCACGATTTCCGAGGTAGCAGGGCAGACGTTGATCGTCCGCCGCTATAGCGGCTTCAACGGACACGCGGCCAAAGGGCGGGAGACTGCGGCGTTGGACGAGGCTCTTGCCAAGTCAGCCTGGGTCTCTGCTGGGCCTCCGGTGTTTCTCTCATACGATCCGCCGTGGACGCTGCCGCCGTTCCGCCGCCATGAGGTGGCCAGAGAAGTGGTGCGGCGCTAGGGCTAACCGAGATGGTCGCCGATTTGCAGTCGCACGGACCGGGTGGTTCGGTTAAATTTGGGTGATGAACAAACTACGGTCTATTTGGCGGGGCGACCTGCCGTTACGCGAGGCGTTTTGGACGTGGGTGATTGGCGTTGGCCTATTGGTCAACCTGAGCAGCAGCGTGCTGTTTCTGGCGCTGATGACGGCGGACCGGCCCTGGGCGGCGCTGGTGGTCGGCTATGTGCTGTCGGTGCCATACAATATCTTAGCCGTGGTCGGCGTCTGGCGCTCTGCCGCTCGGTATGAGGGTGAGGCCGGGCATGCGGGTTTGGCTCGGCTGGCGACGGTGGTTGTAATGGTGCTGCTGACGGTGACGTGACAGCACCGCCCACTCGATCTAGTAGGTTCGGGCCAGTAAGATCGGGCAGGCGGTGGTTTCGGGCGCCTCGCGCTCTACTCAGCAGCCATTGCCACCTGACGACAGAAGCAGGAGGCCTTGATCTGGAATTCCGCCCTGGCGGCCGCAAGTTCGAGGCGTTGGCCAATCAGTTTGGACTCAACCGCCTCGCCACGACGGGTCAGGCATTCGTGCAGGCCGTGCAGTGACCAGAGATTATCCGGGTGCTGACAGGCGCGGCTGAGCTTGCCATCCAGGCCCAGATCAGAGCGGTAGACCGCTTCGGCCTCCTCCACATGCCCTTGCTCCAAAAGCAGCGCGCCGAGGGCATGGCGGGTCGGTTGCATCCAGCCCCAGGGCTCGTCATAGGGCAGGGAATCATCCAGTTCGACGGACTTGCGCAGGTGAGCGAACGCAGTGTCGAAATTGCCTTTGCGATACTCTAATTCGCCGTCCAGCATTTCTTCGGCAATGCCGAGCAGGTCGACGACTGAGTTGTTGTGCACCCGGCGGCTATCCGGCATGCGTGCTTTAGCGGCGAGGAAAAGCGCCTTCTCGGCTTCAGCCTCAGCCACGTGACCCAAGGCGGAGTGCGCCACCGACTTGGCGTAGTGCAGCATCGCGACGTTGGAGCAATAGAGCTCCTGGTCCTCCGGCATATCCTGGTCGATGATCTCCTGCCATTTGCCGAAGCGCACCATCACGTGCTGCTTCATCGTCAGATAGGCCTCCAGGAAATCCGCCATTGGCGGGGATTCAATCCGTAGCGCGGCTTCCGGCACGGTCGCGATCAGTTCCTCTGCCGCGGCGATGGCCGGCTCATACTGGCCAAGGAACATGGCACCGTAAATGGCGAAATGGAAGTTGTGGATGATGTAGATCAGATAGATGCCCGGATCGTCTGAATAGGCCAGGAAGCGCCGGTCGGTCTCCAGAGCCTTCTGATTGTAGGTCAGCACATCACGATAATGGCCGCAGAGCACATCGATGTGGGTAGGCATGTGGATCAGGTGACCGGAATCCGGCATCACTTCCCGCAGCTTGTCACCGGCGCGCAGTGCGCGCTGCGGGAATGGCGACATTTCCATCAGGTGCACATAGAGGTGCAGCAGGCCCGGATGCTTCCAGGCTGCCGGCATGGTGTCGAAGGCTTCCTCCATGACTGCCATGGCTTCTGTTGTGCCAGCGCCCTCAGCCGGCTGGCCGGATGGCAGATCCCACATTTTCCAGGGGGTTTCGTTCATGATCGACTCGACGAAGATCGAGCGGATGTCGAGATCGTCCCGGTTTTGCTGAAACAGGCGCCTTATCGTGTTGGTATAGGCCTGATTCCACGGCATCATGTCGTCTATGGGCTCACGCTGGGGATAGCGATCTTTGAGCGCCGTGATCAGAGCCTGCTCCAACGGCGTTGCCTTGGCTGCGTGCTGCAAGGCGGTCTGCATGGCGTCATAGACATGTTCCAGCGCCATCTGCCGGCCCTTGGGGTCGTAGAGATGCCAGGGCAGGTTGTAGTTCGGGCCGCCGGCATAGGCGATGCCCCAATGGGCCATGGCGCATTCCGGATCATGATCCACGGCCTTCTGGAAGCACTTCATCGCCTCGCCATGGTTGAAGCCAAACATCCAGTTGAGGCCCCGGTCAAACCAGGTTTGCGCGTCCGGTGAGGTGGTCGTGACTTTGCGGCTATAGGGCCCAAGATCAAAATACGTCATCTGAATACACCTCCGGTTGTTCGCCCAACAGTCCCGCCGTGGGATGCTTGTTGTTACGCTATCGTCATAGGCTTGGCGGAGCAATCCGGTTTCTGGTGATGTTTGCAGGCTTATGGGAGCGTTTGTGTCTGCTGGGGCGGAGATACGGGCGTGGATCAGGTCGATTTCGTGTTTGGGCATTTTGATGCCGGTCTTGGACTTCTTCTGGATGACGCTTACAAATTAGAGCCTGCCCGAAAAGTAGTTGAACGATATCAGTGGATTGTGATTCACCGTCTTTGTGAAGAGATGGAGGATCAGATGCCCTGGACAGATACCGCTCGCGTTGAGCATAGCCGCAAGACAGGCCGTTATCCAAGCGAC
>CALKDI010000091.1 GCA_938084065.1 uncultured Alphaproteobacteria bacterium | reverse complement strand
TTCCAATTCTTCGCTGGCAAAGGCGATGTGGAGGCCCTTCGCGCCCTCGCGGACCACGTCATCGCCCGTCACTATCCAGAGACCGCAGAGGCTGAGCACCCCTACGCCGCGATGCTGGAGGGCGGTGTCATCCGTCAGGCGGCGCTGGTAGCGCAATGGATGCTGGTGGGCTTTATCCACGGCGTGATGAACACCGACAACATGCAGATTGCCGGCGAGACGATCGATTACGGCCCGTGCGCCTTCATGGATGAGTTCCACCCGGGCCGGGTCTACAGCTCAATCGATCAGCAGGGGCGCTACGCCTACGGCAATCAACCGAGCATCGCCCAGTGGAACCTGGCGCAACTGGCGCAAGCGCTGTTGCCGATCTTGGCGGATGATCAAGAGGAAGCCATTCGTCAGGCACAATCGATCATCGACAGCTTCCCCAAACGCTTTGAGGCGGCCTTCACCGAAGGCCTGCGCGCCAAGTTGGGCCTGTTCAGCGCCGATGATGGCGACTTAGCCCTCGCCCAGAACCTATTGACCGCCATGACCACGGGCGAGGCAGACTTTACCCTCACATTCCGCTGGCTCGCCAACGTGATCGACGGCCAGAACTTGGAGGCGCAGAACCCGCGCTTTCTATTTAATGATCCGGCTCTGTTCGAGGACTGGCTCGCTCTGTGGGCCGCCCGGGCAGAGCGCGAAGACGTGGCGCCCGCCGACCGCGCCGCCGCCATGCGCGCTGTCAACCCGCTCTACATCCCGCGTAACCACTTGGTCGAGGAGGCCATTCGGGCCGGCGAGGACGAGGGTGACTTCGCGCCGATGCAGGCCTTGCTGGCCGTGCTTGCTCACCCGTTTGACGACCAAACGGATGTCTCTCGCTATGCCTTAGGGCCATTGCCGGAGCAGGTAGTGCCGCGGACTTTCTGCGGCACCTGAGGGGGCAGCGGCGGTTTTCGGGCGCTACCCTCTGGTCAATTGCCCTGACCCGTGGTTTGCTCACGCGTAGTGTCTCCTTCAAGTGCAGTGAGCTTCCCATGTCCGGTCCATTCTCCGCAGTCCTTTGGGACTTCGGCGGCGTCATCCTGTCCAGTCCGTTCGATGCCTTTGCCGAGTATGAGGCGGACATCGGGCTGCCGCCGGGCTTTATTCGGCAACTCAATGCCCGAAACCCCCACGATAATGCCTGGGCCAAGCTGGAGCGCTCCGACGTCTCAGTCGATGAGTTCTGTCGTCTGTTTGAGGCCGAAGCGTTGGCTGCGGGCGGTGAACTCTCCGGCCAGAAGGTAATCTCTCTGCTGTCTGGTGAGGTGCGACCGGAGATGGTGGCGGCACTGCGCAACGTATCCGCCCGCTATAAAACCGCTTGCCTGACCAACAATGTCAAAGCTTCAACCCGTCCGCCGCACAAACAGGCGCGCATAGACGAGATCATGACGATTTTTGGCGTGATCGTTGAAAGCTCCAAGGTGGGCGTGCGCAAACCAGAGCCGGATTTCTATCGCCAGGCCTGCGCCATGCTGGAGATTGAGCCGCACCAGGCCATCTTCCTGGATGACCTGGGCATCAACCTGAAGCCGGCGCGCGACATGGGCATGGCGACGATCAAAGTCACCTCCGCAGCTCAGGCGTTGGACGATCTGGAAGGCCTGCTGGGCCATTCCGTCAGAGACTAATTGAGGACCAAAGGCATGACCGCTGAAACCGCCGCCGCAGTACTCCACGCCGCTCGCAAAGCCCATGCCATACTGGGCGATCCGCCCGGCGGCGTTGCCGATCTGGCCGAGGCTTACCGCATTCAGGAAGCCTTCGTCTCGTTGATGGAGGCCGATGATGGCCCGACCGTCGGGTGGAAGGTGGCGCTGACCTCGCCCGTGATGCAGCAAATGTGCGGCGTCGATCACCCCTGCGAAGGCGCTGTGCTGCGGGATCGCGTGCATCAGAGCCCGGCGATATGCGACACCTCCAAACTTGGCAGGTTGGGCGTAGAGGCGGAAATCGCGCTGACCATTGGCCAAGATATGACCGGCGACGCCGGCCCCTACACGGCGGAGAGCGCCAAGGCCTGCGTCTCCGCTGCCTCTGCTGCAATTGAGTTGGTGGACGATCAGAATGCCGACTACGCTGCTATTACCGCCGTTCGGTTGGTGGCGAACAACTCGCTGAATTCAGGCATTGTCGTTGGTGCTCAGGTCACAGATTGGCAGTCAATGGATCTGGCTGCGCTTAAGGGCGCGATGCTGATCGACGATGCCGTCGTGGCCGAGGGCACAGGCGCGGATATCATGGGTCATCCGCTGAACGCGGTGATCTGGCTGGCCAACAGCCTGAACGCACGCGGCAGGATGCTGAGAGCTGGCGACGTCGTTATGTGCGGCAGCTTCGTGCGCACCCAATTCCCGACAGCTGGCCAGACCGTCACTTGCCGGGTCGAAGGCCTTGGCGAGGCCAGCGTCAAAGTCGAGTAGGCCGATGGACGAGACCGTCCGCATCGCCATGTGGTCCGGGCCGCGCGCGCTCTCGACCGCACTGATGCGCGCTTGGGAGAACCGGCCCGATTGCACCGTTGTGGACGAGCCGCTCTACGCCGCCTACCTGGCAGAGACTGGACTAGATCATCCTATGCAGGCTGAGGTGCTTGCGGCACAGCCGCAGAATGCCGCCGTCGTGGCAAATCAGATGATCACGATCGCCGGCGCGCCTGTTATCTACCAAAAGCACATGAGCCATCACCTGTTGCCAGACATGCCGCGCGGCTGGATTGACCAGCTGAGCAACGCCTTCCTGATCCGCGACCCGCGCCGTGTGCTGGCCTCCTACGATCAGAAGCGCGCGGCGCCAACCTTGACCGATATCGGCATAAAGCAGCAGGTGGAGCTATTCGACCGACTGGCAGAGCGCAATGGCAAGGCGCCGCCAGTGATCGACGCCGACGACCTGCAACAGGCACCGCAGCTAGCCCTAAACGCGTTGTGCGAGGCGTTGGACGTACCCTTCCGTCCCGAAATGCTGTCCTGGTCACCCGGCCCCCGTGAGAGTGACGGCGTCTGGGCGCCACACTGGTATGACTTGGTCTGGCGGTCTACGGGGTTCGCGCCGCCGAAACCGCGTTCCATCACGCTTGATTCGCGCCTCGCCAAATTGGCTGAAACAGCTATGCCCTTCTACGAGAAACTGGCAGCATATAGGTTAGACCTTGCCGCCCCATCCACGGAGACCTCCCCCAATGAGTGACGCAGCAACCAACGACCTAATGACCCGCTTCGGTCAAGCCTTCATGAAAGGCGACGTGGAAGCGATCGTCGCCTGTGTGACCGATGATTTCGAATGGCGTCAGGCCGTCGGCCCGGAAGCACCCTGGGGCCGGATCGTCAAAGGCAAGGACGCCCTGCGCGCGGCCCTGGCCGAGCGTGACGTGACCATGGCCAAACTGCGGTTCTCCGAAACCAAAGTGGCGATCAACGGCGACCAGGTGGTCGGCACGTTTCGCATTTCTGGCGAGACCCAAGATGGCCGCCCCGGCGATTGGCGCGGTTGCGACCTTTACGAGATCCGCGATGGCAAGATCGCCTACAAAGATAGTTATTGGAAGCAGATTGTTTCCTAATACGGTCGCGCCCTGCCGGTCGTGACAAGACGCTGGCCGGGTGACATGCTCACATAAATCCCCGTTGCACGAAGGTGGGACCGATGCCCATACCGCCGCTATTCGACCTGTCCGGCAAGGTCGCCGTCGTTACCGGTGCCTCCCGCGGCATTGGCCAATCCATCGCGCAGCAACTGGCCAATCATGGCGCCAAGGTGGTGGTGTCGTCCCGCAAGGCTGAGGGTTGTGACGCGGTCGTGGCCGATATCAAGGATAACTGGGCGCAGGGTGCAGGTGATGCCATGACCATCACCTGCAATGTCAGTGATCGGGACGAGTGCTATGCGCTGATCGACCAGACGATCGCTGCCTGGGGCCGCGTTGATATCCTCGTGTGCAACGCCGCGGCCAGCACTCACAAGGGCCCGATCAAAGATGTTCCCGACTGGTCGTTCAGTAAGATGATCGACGCCAATATCCGCGGCGCTCTCTGGCTGACCGACCGGGCCTGCCCAGATATGGCTAGCCGTAAGGATGGCTCCGTCATCATCATGGGCTCCACGGGCGGTCAACGCGGATCGCCCGATATGGGCCTCTATGCCATCACCAAAGCGGCCGATATGCAAATCGCCCGCAATCTGGCGGTGGAGTGGGGCCCACAGAACATCCGCGCCAACTGCATCGCACCCTCGCTGGTCACGACGGACATGGCAGACGTCTTGACCTCTGATCCGAAGCGCCAGGAAATGATGGAGTGGGTCTACCCCATGCAACGGATTGGCACGGTCGAGGATGTGTCCGGTGTCGTCGTCACACTGGCTGGCCCTGCTGGCGCGTGGATGAGTGGCCAGACTATTACCATCGACGGCGGCATGATGGCCGGCTCTGGCCGAGAGGAGGGATGAGGGTATGAGTGCCGCTAGTAAGACGCCCAGCATGTTCGATCTGTCCGGCCAGGTTGCCGTGATCACCGGCTCCACCAAAGGCATAGGTAAGGCCATCGCCGCGCGTATGGCCCAACACGGCGCCAAAGTCGTGGTCTCGTCGCGCAAGGCCGATGTGGTTGAGGCTGTGACTGCAGAGATCAACCGCAACTACGCAGCGAATGGCGGCGAGGCCATCGGCGTTCCCGCCAATATCGGCCGCCGCCCTGAATGCGAGGCCCTGGTGGCTGCCGCGCTCGACAAATGGGGCCAGATCGACACCTTCGTCGCGAATGCCGCGATCAATCCTTATTACGGCCCATTGCACGAGATCCCCGAAGACGCCTTCGCCAAGATCATGAGCACCAACGTGCAGAGCCCAATCTGGTTCTCTGGCCTGGTTTGCCCGCATATGGCAGAGCGGGGCGGCGGTAACTTTGTTGTGATATCATCGGTGGGCGGCGTGCGGGGAGATGCGAAAATCGGCGCGTATTGCCTCTCAAAAGCCGCCGATATGCAGTTGGTTCGCAACATGGCTGTAGAGTGGGGGCGCTTTAATATTCGTGCCAATTGTGTTGCACCGGCCTTGGTCAAAACTGATTTCGCCAGGGCCTTGTGGGCAAACCCTGTGCGCCACGAAACAGCGCTTATGACCTATCCTCTCAAGCGCTTAGGCGATCCAGACGACATTGCTGGCATGACCTTGATGCTGGCCAGCCGGGCCGGCCAATGGATATGCGGACAGACCCTGATCGTTGATGGAGGCATGATGGCGGGTATTGGTCGCTTCGAATAACGGCCTGTGGCGTTCCGCTGTAACCGTAATGTCGCAAGAGTGTCATTGGGTTTTCGTTGATTGCGGCCTGCGACACACGTAAGGTTCCCGCATAGGTAAGTGAACGGAGTTCCGTCGACTGGGCGCATGCCCTGGACGGCCTCAACATAAGGTGCGCGTACAACCAAACAGTCAAAACAGTTGAGTTACACGGTCGACGACGGGTCGGTGGCCAGGATGGGCAAAGTCCTGGCGCCATGCTGCACCGGTCTTACCTATGATTTCGTCGAACCGACCAGAATAACTCAGCGGGCTTGCAGGCCTGAGAAAAATTGGCCTGCCATGGAGTGGTTACTAGATCATGTCTGATTTTCGCCGGCCGCCTATTAAGGCCGAAAGTGTGACCGTAACGGTCAAGTGGTTCAACGCTACCAAAGGATTCGGCTTCGTCCAGTTGGAGGATGGCACCGATGCTTTCCTGCATGCCTCGGTGCTGGTCCCTACCGGTCATGATGAGGTGACTGACGGCAGCACGATGGTTTGCGATATTGCTGATGGCGCAAAAGGCCAGCAGGTCGCAGCTGTGCATGAGGTTACGCTGGCAGAAGGCGCACCGCGGGCTCCGCGTCCGCGTCGTGAATTTGGCGGCGGTGGTGACCGTGGCGGCTTTGGCGGTGGTGACCGTGGCGGCTTTGGCGGTGGTGATCGCGGCGGCTTCGGCGGTGGTGATCGTGGCGGCTTTGGCGGCGGTGACCGTGGCGGCTTTGGCGGCGGCGGTGGCCGTAGCGCTTATGGCCCGCCACGCGGTGACCGCGGCGGTTTTGGCGGCGGCGATGATCGTGACCAAGGTCCGGCAACCATCGTTGATGGCACTGTGAAGTTCTACAACTCTGAAAAGGGCTATGGCTTCATCGCACCTGATGATGGTAGCCCAGATGTGTTCGTCTCCGGCCGCGTGTTGGAGCGGACGGGCGTGACCAATCTGGACTCGAACCAACGGGTTCGGGTATCAGCACGCCAGGGCCAAAAAGGCATGGTCGCGTCCAGCGTCGACCTGCTCTAGCGCTAAAGTGTTCAGGCGGGTGGTGTTTGCACCGCCCGCTGGCCTTGCGCTGCCATCTCGCCTGAGTGCGAGAAATTTGTCAGGTGTAAGACCCGACGCTCACGGTGCTAGTGGCGTCCGGCGCTGCTGCTGCGGCGGCCTCCAGGTCAGCCAGATACTCGCCCGCATATTGCTTGTGAGCTGGCGATAGCATCAAGTGAATTCCTGGTGGAACTGCTGTTCGCGATGATACCCAGCCCTTTGCGGCCATGGCATCAGCGATAGCCATGACATCCTTGGTTGGATGGGTGAGTGCGATCAGTCCCAATTGCGGCTGCCCTACAGACTGAAAGCCCAACTGTGCCACGCCAGCCTCAATAGCAGAGCGCGCTTTGAGCACATCGCGTGTGGTTTGCCGAAATCCCTTATATCCCAAATGGTTCAATACCGCCCAAGCACCTGCGATTGCGCCGCCGGGGCGCGTGCCGTGCAGGGTTGGCGTCGTCATAACGCCGCTCGGCCAAACGTCGAAGCTGAAGGGTTGGTGCTTGGCCAATTCTGCCGACCGGTACAGCACAGTGGACGCGCCTTTCGGCGCATAGCCATATTTGTGCAGATCAGCTGAGATCGAACAAACGCCCGGCAGGCGGAAATCCCAGGCCGGGACGGCAACGCCCACTTGCTCTGCGAAGGGCAGGAAATAGCCGCCGACGCAGGCATCGACATGGCACCAGAGGTCACGGTCCATGGCGATCTGCGCAATCTCCGGGATGGGGTCAACCAATCCATATGGAAAGCATGGGGCAGAACCAACCATCATGATGGTGCGGTCGGTCACGGCCTCGGCCATAGCAGCCGGGTCGGCAGTATAGTCCGCCGCCACCGGGACCCGAACCACCTTGAGGTTCATCAGGTGGGCCGCTTTGTTGAACGCTGGATGTGCGGTTTCAGGCACGACAATTTCCGCGCCCACGCCATCTTGCCCGCGGGCGACGGCCCAATCTCGGCAAGCTTTCACCGCCATAGTGATGCTGTCCGTGCCGCCGGTGGTGAAATAGCCAGCCGCATCTGCAGGCGCGTTCATCAACTCGTGGGCGATGGCGACAATGTCGTTTTCCATCGCTGTCAGGCTGGGAAAAGCGCGCAGGCCCAAAGCATTTTCAGCCATGTAAGCCAAATACGCCTGTTCACCGACTTGCCGCACCTGTTCGCCGGCGTTGAAGATGAACAGGGCCGTGCGGCCATGCTGCCAGTCTGCATCGCCGCTGCGGCGTTGCTCCAACGCGGCGGCCAAGTCATTCCAGCCGCGGCCGTCCTCAGGTAGATGGGACACGAGCGTCTCCAGTTCTGTTTAGGTGGCGGCTAACGCTTCCATCAACGACCAGGCGTCCTCAGCCTGATCCAACCGCATGACGGCCTGGTGCACCCGCTCGGCTCGAACTTGGCTGATAGCGCGGGTGGCGTTGGACCAGAATTTGGCCTCGATATCAGCGCTGGACAGCGGATTGGCATCGGAGCCGCGGTTGACGTCCTCGCGATAGCGCTTTGTCGCGCCATCCTTGGTCTGCACCACGATTTCGCCGGAGTAGTAGTGCGGGAAGCGGGTGTTCGGATCTTCTGCCCAATCAACCTTGGCCGCCAGGTCCAGGGCTACTTCTTCGCTGAAGGCGCTGGGGTCTAGCTCGTCGAGTGTGAAGCGGCCGCGCAGCAGGCTTTGCGCCACAATATAAGGGATCGAGAATTGTGCCTCATACGCATTGGCCGGGCGCTGCTTCTGCGCCAGCGGTTCGCATACGACCTGCGCCTGGGTTGGGTGGATAAGGGCTGTGATGCGCCCGATAGCATCGGCGGTAATGCCATCGGCACGCATGGCCAGCGCGGCATCAGCGAAGGAATGGTTGAAATGGCAGGCAGGATAGGGCTTGAAGCCCACCTGCTCCAACTGCCAGACCTGCCCCAGACCCGCCGTACAGAGGCTGAGGTCAGCATCATTCTCTGCCCCTAGGTGCAAGTTGAATAGCCCGTAGCGCCCTTCATAGGCCGCGCTCGGGCCTTGAAATCCTTCGGCAGCCATCGCGGTTGCAGTGATGGCAGAGACGCCAGCCCAGCCGGGATGCATGCGCTTGGTCCAGGCGCCATCGGACAGGAATTCCAGCGATCCCGCTGCCATGGAAAGGGCGATCCCCTGAGCATCCACCATCTTGCGCGCCGGCAACCCGGCCAACTTACTGGCAGTCAGGGTCGCGCTGAATGTTCCGACGAGGCCCGTGGGGTGGTGGCCACGGACGTGGAAGCCACCATTCGCCGCCATGCCGATCCGCGCGCCTGTCTCGACGCCGATCAGATAGGCCGTCATCAGGTCCGCACCGGACGCGTTAACTTTCAAGGCTTGGCCCAACCCGGTGGTTAGAGCACTGGCGCTGGCATGGATGACGCCGGCGATATGGGTGTCGTCATAATCCAGGCCGTGAATGAGCGTGCCGTTCAACAGCACCTGATCACGCAGTGGCAGCGATAGCGGCATGCCGATGGTTGGATAGTCACCATTACCGGCTAGGCCGCCGATGGCGTTGGCGGCGCGCTGTGCGAATTCAAACGTGGTTGAGGCCAGCGCGATGCCCAGGCAATCCAGGATATGCAGCTTGGCGCGTTCCACCACCGAGGCCGGCACATCGCCCAGGCTGAGCCCGTCGGTGAACAACGCCAATTGGTGTGAAATCGTGCCGTCACCATCGCTAGTTTTGGCGTTTGCGGCGGATGTCGGTTGGCTTGGCGCATTCATGGGGCTGGCTCCCTAGTTTCGATCTGTTGCGACTATACAAGCAGCATCTCTACAACGCGAGGTCCAGTTGTTGGCCGGGCGCCGCTGGAACCTCGAATAGATCGGTCCGCAACTCCTGAAAGCGTCTGGTCAGATTATACCGCTTCGCTGCGAGGGCGAACCGTTGGCGAATTTGGTCGGCATAGGGGCCAGTGCCCTTCATCCGTTCGCCAAATCGGCTGCGATAGAGCGCTCCGCCGCGGGTTTGGCGAACCAGGCTTTCAACCTTGGCGGCGCGGTCGGGGTAATTCGACACCAGCCATTCGCGGAACAAGTCTTTGATTTCCAGAGGAAGGCGGAGCAGCGTGTATGACGCTTCACTAGCGCCGGCGTCCGCCGCGGCTTCGAGGATCGGCTCAATCTCGTGATCGGTCAGGCCCGGGATGATGGGCGCGACGTTCACGCAGACCGGCACGCCGGCTTCTGAAAGCGCCCGGATCGCATCTAGCCGCCGGCCAGGAGTAGCGGCGCGAGGCTCCATCGTTCGTGCCAGCTTGCGGTCTAGCGTGGTAATGGACAGCGTGACATGACCCAGGCCCTCCGCGGCCAGCGCGCCCCACAAGTCGCTATCGCGGATTACCAGAGCGGACTTGGTCACAACGCCAACCGGGTGTTGGAAGCGCAGCAGCTCTGCCACTATTTTGCGGGTGATTTCGTGCTCTCGCTCAATCGGTTGATAGGCGTCGGTGTTCGCGCCGAGTAGCACGAAGTCGGGCTTGTAGCGCGGATTTGATAGCTCCTGGCGCAACACATCGGCTGCATCGAACTTGGCAAACAGCTTGGTCTCAAAATCTTGGCCGGGCGAGAAACCCCAATAGGCGTGGGACGGGCGGGCATAGCAGTAAATGCAGCCATGCTCGCAACCGCGATAGGGATTGATTGTGCGATCAAACCCCAGATCCGGCGACTTGTTGTAAGTGATGACACGCCGCGCAGTATCGGGCATCACGGTGGTCGGCAGGCTGTCCAAAGGTTCGTTGTGCCAACCATCATCATAGGCGACTCGCGTTGTCGGCTCGAACCGGCCAGATTGGTTTGAGACCGCGCCGCGACCGCGCAGAGGTTGGTGGGTGGGTGTTTCGCTCATATCGGATGCTAGTCGCCGCAAAAGAAACATGTCAAGAACATTTTAGGCTTTACAGATAAATGTTCCCTTTATACCCGAATGCAAAGCTGCCGGTTCGTGTCGTGGTACCGACTTTGAATGCGGCGGATGGCCTGGCGGCCTGTCTGGCCGCTGTATTGCCGATGGTGGAGCGGGTGATTGTCGCCGACGGAGGATCGGTGGATGAGACAATAGCGATTGCTAAGGCGCATGGCGCCGTTGTCCTATCGGTGACACGCGGGCGCGGTCAGCAATTGCGCGCTGGTGCGGATGCGGCGCTGCTTGATGGCGAGGCGGAATGGCTGCTGTTCCTGCATGCTGATACGCGGCTTCAGGCTGGATGGGTCGAGGCGGTTGCGGCTCACGTCGCGCGGCCAAAGGCAAAGGCGATGGCAGCGGCGTTCCGATTTCGGCTCGACGATGGCGCTCCGGCGGCTAGGCGGGTTGAGCGGTTGGTTGATTGGCGCTGCCGAAGGCTGGGCCTGCCGTATGGCGACCAGGGTTTGCTGATCCACCGAACGTTGTATCAGGCGGTGGGCGGGTTTCGGGCGATGCCGTTGATGGAGGATGTGGACTTGGTGCAGCGGGTCGGACGGAGGCGGCTTTGTCTGCTGGAAGCTGATGCCTTGACCTCTGCCATTCGTTATAAGCGTGGAGGCTATTGGCGGCGGCCAATGCGCAATCTGGGGATGCTCGGCCTCTATTTTTTGGGAATTTCTCCGGACCGGTTGGTGCGTTGGTATGGTTAAGCGAACTCGGCCAAATCGTACGGCGCGCACGGTAATTGTCTTCATGCGGGCACCGGTGTTGGGCCGGGTCAAAAGCCGGTTGGCGCGGGAGGTCGGCGTGATCGCCGCCTGGCAATTCTATCGCCGGGCCAGCGCGCGGATGCTGCGCCGTCTAGAGCAAGAGCCGACCTGGACAGTCCGCATCGCCTGGGCAGATCCACCACCGCCGTCTGCGCTATCGCGCAGGCCGCAGGATTTCTGGCAGGGCAGGGGCGATATTGGCCAGCGGATGGAGCGGTGCTTGCGCAAGGCCTCTCCGGGGCCTGTGGTGCTGTTAGGGGCGGATATCCCCGGTGTCCGACAGGCGCATATTCGGGGCGCCTTCGCGCGGCTGGGCGAGGCACGGACGGTGCTCGGACCCGCACGAGACGGTGGCTTTTGGCTAGTCGGCGCGCGCAACGGTAACCGTATGCAAAGGCCGCTGTTTGGGTCGACTGTGCGGTGGTCGAATGCCGAGACGCTGCGCGACGTCACCGACCAACTCCGCCAGCCCTATGCCCTGGCGGATAGGCTGGCAGATGTTGACTATGCGGCAGACCTGCCGCCGCCCGACAGCCTAACTGGATTTCCTGGCCGCTAGGCTGTCGCGGAGGTCGGTCTTCAGCACTTTGCCGTAATTGTTCTTCGGCAGAGATTCGACGAAATGGTAGGTTTTCGGGCGTTTGAAGCGGGCCATTGTGTCGATGCAGTAGCGGTCGATAGTTTCCTCATCAATACCGTTGCCAGGTCTTGGCACAATGAACGCAACCACGTTCTCACCCCAGTCTGGGTCTGGCTCGCCGATGACTGAGGCCTCCAGCACGGCGGGGTGTTGCAGCAGCACCTCTTCGATCTCGCGTGGATAGATATTTGTGCCGCCGGAGATGATCATGTCCTTGGAGCGGTCTTTTAGGGACAGGTAGCCATAGTCATCGAACACGCCGATATCGCCAGTGTGCAGCCAGCCGTTGCGCAATGCCTCGGCGGAGGCTTCCGGATTGGCCCAATAGCCCTGCATGACAACGTCGCCGCGCACGCAAACCTCCCCCAGTTGGCCGGGTGGCAGCGGGTTGTCGTCAGCATCAGCGACCATGACCTCGACGTTGCTAAAGGCCCGGCCTGTCGAGGCCAGGCGAGCTGCGAATTGCGGGTGGCTTGCGTCCTGCAATTCCGACCGGCTGAGGCATGTGATGGTCATCGGGCTCTCACCCTGGCCATAGAGCTGTGCCAGCTTTGGTCCCAACAGAGCGTAGGCGGCTTCTGCATCGGCCACGTACATAGGGCCGCCGCCATAGACGATGGTGCGCAGGTTGCTGGTATCGCCAGACTTCACCGCCGGGTGCTCGATCATGCGTTTGACCATGGTCGGTGCCGCGAAGAACGAGAGGCCCGGAAAATCGCCCAGCAGGTCCATGATTTCCGGTGGGTCAAACTTGCCGCTGGCGGGGATCACCTGGGCTGCGCAGGCCGCCACGAAAGGCAAGCCATAGAGGCCGCCGCCATGGCTCATGGGCGCGGCGTGCAGCCAGTGATCGCCTTCAGAAATTGAGTCGATGTCGGTGATATAGCCATAGATGCAGCCCATCAGGCTGCGGTGGCTCAGCATGGCGCCTTTCGGGCGACCGGTGGTGCCGCTGGTGTAGAACAGCCAGGCCAGATCGGTGGGCTCACACGGTTGCATAAGGATCGGCGCGGCATCGAGGGCGGCGGCGTATGTATCTGTCTCGGTCGCGACCATCAACTCGCAACTGGGGAGGGCTGCGACCACGCCGGCCAGATCTTCGGCCAGGTCGGGTGTGGCGAAGGCGATGCGGGCGCCGCTGTTCTCGATGATGTAGGTGAAGTCGCTGACGTGCAGCTTAGCATTGACCGGCACTGCCACCAATCCGGCGTGCCAGGCAGCCCATAGGATTTCCTGGAACTCAACGCAATTGGTCATGGCAAAGGCGACGCGGTCTCCTGGCTGCAGGCCAGCTTCATGCCGCATCCATCCGGCTAGGCGGGCGGCGCGTGCACCCAAGGTGGCGTAGTTCGCGTGCAAGTCGCGGCCCTTATAGAGGGCGGGGCTATCCGGTCGGGTGCGGGCGGCCCGTTGCAACAGCGCTGCCAGGTTCATGGCCAATTGTCCTCTGTCGAAAGTCTGGGAGACTGATCGGCAGAGTATAGG
>CALKDI010000090.1 GCA_938084065.1 uncultured Alphaproteobacteria bacterium | reverse complement strand
GTGCTTTTCAGCCGATGCCAACAGGATATCCAGCAGAGCCTTGCCATCATAACCATACTCTTTGGTCATCTGCTCAACCCAAGCATCCCAGACAGGCTGGCCGCCGACTTCCTTGAAAGCAGCGCGTTCTGCCTTGCCGATCTTAATCTCTTTCAGACCCTTTGCGACGAACTTCTTCGGCAGCTCAACCTCGGTTTCCTCATATGCTGCGATCTGAGCTTTGTAGCCCATGTCGGAGCCTTTGTACTCGTTGATCAGGTCTTTGTACTGCTGCGGCAGTTGCGCAAAAGCATTGGAATTGAACAGCATGCCGCAAGCAATGGAGCCAATATCCAGACCGCTGGTGAACCAGGTTCCCAACTCATATGTGCGATAGCTTTCATGGGAGTAATAGGCAAAGCCTGCCGCATCAATCAAACCACGGTCCATGGAGGTGTAAACATCAGGTGCCGGCACGGATGTCGGGACAGCGCCGAGCTTCTCCATCGCCTTGCCCTGCTGGCCAAGCGCACGAATTCGCATGCCTTTCCAGTCATCCAGACTTTTCGGTGGTGTGCCTTTGCCCACAACCTCATACAACGGCAGCAGCGAGCTGGCGAAGTACATGCTGTTCCATTTGGCTGTCTCTTTTTGCAGGATTGGGTTGCCGTAATAATCCTCGGTCACACCCTCAAGCTGCTCGAACGTGTTAATCGGCAGGAATGGCAGATCGAGCCCGGTATGCGCCGGCAGTTTGGCCGGGTAGTAGCTGGCGCAGAAGGTGCCGCTTTGGTAGGCGCCGAGGCTCAAACCATCCAAAACCGCGCGCGGCTTTGACAGCGTGCCCCAGTGAACCGTCAAAGTGAACTTACCGCCGGTACGCTCTTCAATGAACTTGCCGAAGTTCTGGTAGATCAAGCTGGAAGCGCGGGGCTTGCCCCAGCCAGCATAGTTCCAGTGGACGCGCGGACCATCGACCATGTCAGCGGCATTGGCACCGCCCACGGGGGCAAACGTCATTGCCACGGCCGCAGCGGCGGCTCCAAGTAAAGTTCTCCGCATGGCGGTCCTCCTCAAAGTTCAATATTTTCGTGACGCCCGTCAGGGTGCGGACGCTGGCCGGACTATAGCCGTATGCCTCTCTGTAAGGCAAGGGATTGAGCCAAAATGCGGCAACAAGGTGTATCTGCCGGCTGCGGGCGGCACTGCCATTGTGAGCCTGCGTATCTTGCCTTTCTCAGCCAAGAGCGCGATGGTGGTGAAAACATCCCCTCAATCAAGGAACGCTCATCATGGCAACCGGTGTCCACACCATCTTTGAAGTCTCCGACGAAATCGCTACGCTCACCCTGAACCGCCCGGAAGCGAAGAACGCGCTCTCGAACGAGATGCGGGTCGAGATGCAGGCTGCGTTTGATGAATGCACGGAGCGTGCCGGCGACGACATCAAGGCGCTGATCATCACCGGCGCGGGCGGCGCGTTCTGTGCCGGCGGCGACGTCAAGGGCATGGGCGACCGCTCCAAGGACCCGATTGCCAACCGCACCCGCATGCGCGGCAGCCACGACACCATGTACCAGATGGCTCACCTGGAACTGCCCGTGATTTCACTGGTGGACGGTCCGGCCGCCGGCGCCGGCGCCAACATCGCGCTGTCTGCGGATTTCATCCTGGCGACGCCGCGGGCGTTCTTCATGCAGGCCTTCGGCCGCATCGGCCTGGTGCCAGACTGGGGTGGCTTCTATGTGCTGCCGCGCATGGTCGGCCTACAGAAAGCCAAGGAGCTGGTGTTCACCGCCCGCCGTGTCTACGCAGAGGAGGCCAAGGAATTGGGCATGGTCTACGACATCGTCGGCCAGGATACAGCAATGGCAGAGGCGCGGGCCTTCGCCAGCCGCTTCCGCAACGCACCGACCCACGCCATCGGCATTGCCAAGAACATCCTGAACCAGTCCCACAACCAGGACCACCGAACGCTGATCGAGTTAGAGGCGTCTGGCCAATCCATCGCGCGAATGAGCGAGTTCCACAAAGAGGCCGTGCGCCGCTTCCGCGATAAAGAGCCCTCTCTATTCGATTGGGAAGCCATGAACCGCGCTGACGCAGCGATGAAGAAGGCGGCGGAGTAGGCTCAGGCGTCTGGTTAGCCCTCGTCTGCCAATGTGCCGTCGAGGGCCTTCCGAAAAGCTTTGCGAATGCGGCCTCGCAGATAGCGAAGCCCTCCTTCGGTCGCAATTCCACCAATCAGCGACACGACGGCAGGGTAAACAAATGCTGACGCCGCTGATTGTAACGCAGGCAAAATATCTGCCTGCGCCCCTCCCAGCAGGACGGCACCGCCGGCCATACCAAACCGGCCAACCCATAGGCCACGGCCGCACCATGCCAGCCGGCGGAGCACCAGCGACAACTCCACGTGGAATTCTGTCATAAACCGCTGGATGGCTGCTGCGTGAACCGTCTGATGCAGCAGCCTAGCTGCCGGATTGTATCGATGGACAATATCACCATCCCATTGGATGGCGGTACGATAGGCTAGTATTGTCACCCCCGGCTCCACATCATCGATCCGGATCGACAAATCCATCGGCGTTTCAATGATGACCGCTCCGTCCTGCCAGAGTCGTTGCAGTGTGGACAAGGTGCCGTGATCAAATCGCTCCATTCGATCAGGCGTTGCTCTAGCGCCGCGCCGCAACACCGACAGCTTGGCCAATGACCGTCAGCAATCGTTCTGCGGCATCTACCAGTTGCCCCCACATGCGCAGCGATATTTCGATGCTCTGCTTGTGCACCTCAATGATCTCAGGATGCTGGCCGCGGGCGACCGCGGAATTCATGCGGGTAATTACGTCGCCTTCAATCTGTATGACGGTTTGCATCAGAACGGACTCTGTCCCGACCTCCCAAATTTTCCGAATTTCGGCTCGGTCCGACAGAGAAATCGGCCACATCTCTGTCAATGCGTCTCGTTCCATGCCGCGCAATGCCTTCGCATCGGCCGACTTCGCAGCCGACGCCATCTTGGCGGCGTTGCGCTCCAGAATGCCCAGGATGACCTCGCAGCTGGCTGCAATTCTGGCAAAAATGATGCGGTGTGACCGGATTTCTTCATCCGGGGCATCCTTCATTGTCGTCTTATGGTCGCTTGCCCGATTCATCAAATCTGTAAATGCGGCTGCCAGTGCACCACAGCTGGGCCGGGCAGTGGCTTCGATATCCGCGTGTTGAGCCGCCTCGCCATATCCGGCCATAACCCGGCCCCGATAGGCACCCTAGCTGTCGTGCACCGCCAAAATCGGTGCCGGCATCTTGGTGGCTGTCAGGTTCGGTTTTTCAATCGTGTTGATCTCCAATTTGTGGAGATCATCGAGCAATCGCTTTAGCCGGTCTTGGTGGTCACTCATGACGTGCTCGCCCTCCCGAAATCAGGACTAGTCAGTAGCAGTACCATCGCCGGCTGGCAGAACTGGCGGCGCACCGCCGGAATTCTTGCTCTCGACGTCAACGATCAAGCCAATGAGCGATTTTAGCGCCTCGATATTGCCTTTGACGATATCTTCGGCTTTCTCGATCTGGCTGTTGTGGAACTCGCGGATAGCCTCCGAGTCCTCAGCCGCCAGCCGTCGGTCGATGCGGTTGGTGATGTCGCCCTGGACCAGATTGATATCGGTCTCGATGGCGGAGTTGCTGCCATCTGGCGTTGGCAGAACTTGCCAGCTGACATTTCCGTCCGGAGCGGTAACTTTCTGGAGCGAGAAATCACCAACGGCTGTAATGATCTTAAGGTGGGCAAAATCATTGGCGATTTGCTCCGCCTTGCCCAGCAGTTCATTCAAATTGGGCATCTGTATGTCCTCCGCTAACCGTTAATCCTCAGCAGATCGCGCCACTATCAGCGCATCCACCGCCACACATCCCTCACCCACCGGCTTCACCAGGACTGGATTGAGGTCGATACTCTCCAGCGTATCCGCATTTGCTGCCGCGAACACAGAAACCGCCGCCAACGCCGCCGCCAATGCATCCACATCGGCCTTTGCAGCGCCGCGGGCGCCGTCCAGCAGCGGAAAACCTTTGACGCTGCGGATCATCTCGTGTGCCACATCCAGGCCGAAGGGCGCTGTGCGGAAGGTCACATCTTTCAGCACTTCGACGAAAATTCCGCCGAGGCCGAACATCACCACTGGCCCGAAGACCGGGTCGCGCTGCACGCCGATAATGGTCTCGACCCCGCCTTGCACCATCGGTGCCAGCAACACGCCCTCCAGTCGGGCACTGGCTACCGCCTTGTGACCGCGCTCGATCAGGGTGTCGAAGCCGGCAGAGGCCTCCGCCTCGCTGCCGATGCTCAGCAGCACGCCGCCGATCTCTGACTTGTGCTGGATGTCCGGCGAGACGATTTTCATCACCACCGGGAAGCCGATCTCCGCCGCCGCTTTCGCCGCATCGTTGGCCGATTGCACGATCCGCTCGTCCACCACCGGGACGCCAGCGGCGCCCAGCATTTTCTTGGCGTCGAACTCGTTCACCTCAGTTCCGGCCACGACCGAGGGAGCCCCGGCAGGCAACGCCGGCGGCTTGTCTCGAACTGTGCCGCCATAGAAGGCCTGGCCAAACTTCACCAAGGCCGCCATGGCATTGATGGCGCGGGCAGGGTCCTCATAGACCAGATAGCCCAGGTCTTCGACCGGCTTGCGGGTCTCGTTGCGGGTCAGCGCCGAGAACATGATCAGCCGGTCCGGGTATTTCTTGGCCACCGCCTCAAACGAGGGGTGGAGCGCCTGCATCATATTCTCGTTCAGGCCAACGCCGGCCATGAAGCAGATGGCGTTGGTATAGCCACCATCCCCCAGCAGCGCGTCGAACATGGGCTGCATGACGCGCGTGTCGTTGATGAGCTGGGCAGTCACATCAAGCGGATTGCGGGTGCCGGCGAAGGGCACCATCTCCTTCATCCGCTTTTGCGTGCTCTCCGGCAAAGGCGGCAGGTCAAAGCCGTGCTCGGTTGCAGCATCCGCCATGATGACGCCAACACCGCCGGAAATGGTGATGATGCCCAGGTCTTTCTTGGTCGGGAATTTTTTGGCGGTGCAGGCATAGGCGACGTCGAACATCTCATCGATGGTCTTGGCACGGTGGACGTCAAAGTCCTTCAGCACCGCGTCGAACACCGCGTCGGAGCCGGTGAGTGAGGCCGTGTGGGAGGCCGCAGCGGCGCTGCCCACATCGGACGTGCCGACCTTCATCAGCACCACGGGCTTTTTCAGATCGCGGGCGATGCCCAGTGCCTCGATCAGTTTCGGCGCATCCTGGATCCCTTCCATATAGCCCATGACCACGTCGGTCTGCGGGTCCTGCGCCATGTAGGCGAGGCAGTCGGAGAACTCCACATCGCTCTGGTTGCCCATGGTTGCCCAAAGGTTCAGGCCATAGCCACGCTCGCGCATCACGGTAAAGCAATGACCGCCGAACGCGCCGGACTGGCTGGCGACCGAGATACCGCCGGCCACCGGCTTCTGCCCGGCGAGGCCGGCGAAGGTGGCAATCATGCCGGTGTTGGCGTTCATCGTGCCCATGCAGTTCGGGCCGAGAATGCGCAGGCCTGCCTCCGCTGCCATGGCGCGGATATATTCCTGCTCCCTGGCACCGGCTTCGTCGATCTCGGCAAAGCCGCTGGACAGGATAATGGCGGACCCGACGCCCTTTTCGATACACGCCTGGATCGAGTCCCGCACCGCCGGTTGCGGCACCACGATCACGGCCATATCGACCGGCTCGTCCACATCGCGTAACGATGGAATGGCGGCGAGGCCCTGGATTTCTTTCGACCGCGCGTTGATCGGGATCAGGCGGCCCTGGTACTGCGCCACCTTCATATTATCGATGGGCCGACCGCCCAGCTTCACCGGATCGCTGGATGCGCCGATGATAGCGACAGACTTCGGATCGAACATGGTGCGCAGGCTTGGGGTGTTAATCAGAGACATCGAGCGGCGGGTCCTTGTCTGGACGGTTCGGAGACTTTCCGAAAGCCTACGACGTGTTTTCCGCGCTGCCTAGTACGAGGTCGATGATAGCAGGGACCTGATTTTCCCATGCGCTATGCTCTCGACTCCATCATTCACCGTCCCGAACTTGTTTCGGGACCCATGCCTGAGGACAAAATCACAGAGTTCGAGCTTTGTAGGGTGCTCTCAGGCATGGACCCCGTGTCAAGCACGGGGAGAGGGATAGAGAGGTGGGTTGGCAAAGCCCTCGAGGCTCAAACCCAAACCAGTTGCGCGTCTTGGCCAATATCGGCGAGGAAGCCGACTACGCCGGAGACCTCCACGCCTTCCGGCGCAGTGACACCGCTAGCGTGCAAGCCCGAGTCGCAGGCTTGGAAGCGGGCGTCGAGGGCCTCGAGGCTCTCCCAAAGTTCGTCGAAGCCGGCGATGCCTTTAGCGATTAAGTCCGCGTCATAGTCATTCGGTAGGGTTCCGTCCTCGGCTGGCAGCAGCGCGGTCAGCCCGTTCAACGCTCGGCAGCCGGCCATGGTGAAGAACATGGTGACTGGCCGTCCGACCGCCGCGGCACCAGTCGCAAACAGCAAAGCATAGTGCACCCGGTCCACGCGGCCACTCTGGATGACAATGCCTAATGCGAGAGCGTCAGCCATGGATCGATAAATCTCGGATTGTCGGTTGTTCACCGCACAGCGGGCAGGCCGGGTTCTTGCGCAGCTTGATGTTGCGCCATTCGGTGTAGAGCCCGTCATACATCATAAACCGGCCGGATAGACTCTCGCCCAGGCCCAAGATTTCCTTCAACACCTCCACTGCCTGCTGCACCCCGACTGCGCCGGCGACCGCGCCAAATACACCGGCCTCGGAGCAGGACGGCACGGAGCCGGGCGCCGGTGGTTCCGGGAACAGGCAGCGATAGCAGGGGTGGCCCTCGCCTTCATGGCTTTTGAACACTGACAACTGCCCCTCAAACCGCAGCAGCGCGCCGGATACCAGGGTCTTGCCGGCCAGATGGCAGGCGTCGTTCAACAGGTAGCGTGTGGCGAAATTGTCGGTACCGTCGGCAACAATCGCATAAGGCTGGATCACGTCGAGGGCATTCGCGGCGGTGATGCGTTCCTTGTAGAGATCAACCCGCACCTCCGGGTTCAGGTCGCGGATCATGCGCGCGGCGCTCTCTGCCTTGGAGACACCTATATCCTGGGTGCGATGGATGATTTGCCGTTGCAGGTTGGAGAGATCGACCGTGTCGTTATCGATCACCCCGATCCGCCCGATGCCAGCCGCCGCCAGATACTGCAACATCGGTGCGCCCAGCCCGCCAGCGCCAACTACCAGAACAGAGGCCTCCAGCAGCTTCTCCTGCCCCACGCCGCCAACTTCGGGCAGCAGGATGTGGCGCGAATAGCGCTCCAGTTGGTCGTCAGTCCAGTCGATCATTCTGCGTGTACCCTCAGGCATCTCGTTCCGGCATCATCCGACTGCTTATAGTCACTAAACCGCATCTTCCAGGATCATCGCGCTGGCTTTTTCGGCGATCATGATGGTCGGACCGTTGGTGTTGGCTGTGGTGACGGTCGGCATGATGCTGGCATCGACGACGCGCAACCCCTCCATGCCGTGCACCCGCAAGCGCGAGTCGACCACGGCCATAGGGTCTTCACCCATTTTGCACGTGCCGACGCAATGGTAGATCGTGCGCCCGGTCTGGCGGATGAAGTGCTCGATCGCCGCGTCGTCGGCCACATCCTGCCCGGGCATTGTTTCTTCGACCAGGTGTTTGGCGAAGGCAGGCTGAGCAAAAATCTCGCGCGCCTGGCGAATGCCCTCTTTCGAAATCCGCAGGTCGTCTAGATCGCTGAGAAAATTGCCTTGGATCGCAGGGCGCGAAAATGGGTCGGATGAGGTGGCCATGATCGTGCCGCGGCTGCCGGGCCGGGCTACGGAGATGGCGATGGTGGCACCGGGTTTTTTCTCCAGCGTGCCGAACTTGCCTTCGTCATAGCTGGCCGGTGTGAACAGCAGCTGGATGTCGGGTGAGGCGAGGCCCTCCCGGCTTTCAGTGTAGCATTGGGCCGACGACACGCCGAAGGTCAGCGCGCCATTGCCTTTCACCAGCCATTTTGCGATTTCCGGCACGACCCGAGGGAAGCGTGAAAGCTGGTTGATGCTGACCACGTCCTTCGCCCGGCGGGAAATGCGGACGGTGTAATGGTCCGAGTAATTCTCGCCCACGCCGGGCAAATCATGCACCACATCCACACCAATTTTGCGCAGATGATCTGCCGGGCCAACGCCGGAGATGTGCAGCAGGTTTGGTGAGTTGATGGTGCCGCCAGAGACAATCACCTCTGTTGAGGCCGGAATATGCCGGTCCTTGCCGCGCTGGCGGATCCAGACGCCGGTGCAGCGCTTGCCCTCAAAAGTCAGCTTGGTGGCGTAGGCCTCCGTCTCAATGGTCAGATTTGGGCGGTTCTTCGCTTCGGCCAAAAAGGTCTGGGCAGTGGAGCCACGACGGCGGCCAATGCGGGTCATTTGCGAATAACCTACGCCCGACGCAGGCGTCGCACCGGAGAGATCCTTCACGAAGTCATGCCCGGCTTGCTGCGCCGCCTTCACGAACATATGGGTGAGTGGCAGGGTGGTGCGGTAATCGTCGATCTGCAACGGCCCGCCCTTGCCACGATGCTCGCTATCGCCTGCGGGGTAATTCTCCATGCTTTTGAAAAAAGGTTTGCACTCGTCATAGCTCCAGCCGCGCGCACCCATTTGCGACCAGCCGTCATAATCTGCCGGGTTACCGCGAATGAACAGCATGCCATTGATCGAGGATGACCCACCCAACATCTTGCCACGGGGCATGTGCATTTCGCGGTTGCCGGTCTTCTCGTCAGCCTCTGTGTGATAATTCCAGTTGAGCACCGGATGCTCTAGTAGCTTCAGCATGCCGGCTGGGATATGGACCATCGGGTGGCGGTCGCGCGGACCAGCCTCCAACAACACAACATTAGCGCCGTTCGCGCTCAGCCGGTTGGCGAGCACACAGCCGGCAGAGCCGGCACCGACGATGACATAATCCGCTTGCATTTCCGCACCATTTCCTAATCGATGGATTGTGTGGTCTACAGCCTAAGGCGTTGCTGGCCCCACCGCTAGCCCGTCGGCCATCGCCAAGGCACGCCGCCTTGCATTCCAGGCACCGGCAACAGGAAAGACCGACGATGAGC
>CALKDI010000089.1 GCA_938084065.1 uncultured Alphaproteobacteria bacterium | reverse complement strand
ACCAAACCCATGGCTGAATTTTCGCTGCCGAAGAACTCCAAGATCAAGCCGGGCAAGAAGCATACCCCGGCGACTCCGCCAAAAGACCCGCGGACCATCAAGGTCTATCGCTGGTCGCCGGACGATGACCTCAATCCGCATATGGATGAGTACGTCATCGACATGGCCGAATGCGGACCGATGGTTCTGGACGCGTTGATCAAGATTAAGAACGAGATCGACTCGACCCTGACCTTCCGCCGATCCTGCCGTGAGGGGATTTGCGGTTCGTGCGCCATGAACATCGACGGCACCAACACGCTGGCCTGCACCAAGGCCATCGACGAGGTCAAAGGCGATGTGGCGGTTTATCCGCTGCCGCACATGCCGGTGGTCAAGGACCTGGTGCCAGACCTGAAGCACGTCTATGCGCAGCTGGCCTCGGTTGAGCCGTGGCTCAAAACCGAAACACCGCCGCCCGCCCGTGAACGCCTGCAATCGGTGGAAGATCGCGACAAGCTGGATGGGTTGTGGGAGTGCATTCTGTGCTTCTGCTGCACCACCTCCTGCCCCAGCTATTGGTGGAACAGCGACCGCTATCTGGGCCCGGCTGTGCTGCTGCAAAGCTACCGCTGGCTGGCCGACAGCCGTGATGAGGCCACCGGCGAACGCCTGGACGAGTTGGAAGACCCGTTCAAGCTCTATCGCTGCCATACCATCATGAACTGCACCAACACCTGCCCAAAGGGGTTGAACCCGGCCAAGGCCATTGCTGAGACCAAGAAGATGATGCTGGCGCGGCAGGGGTAGGCGGCTAACCTCGCCTTTGACGTACAAAGGGCCGGCCCATGTGGACCGGCCCTTTGCTATTTTGGACCCGTGGTTTGATCAAAACGGATATCCCGAACGGCTATTCCGACAGCAGAAATAACTCATGCCAACGGAGCGAAGTTTCCACCGTCCGTTGGAGCCCTCTTTACCGGCAGGATCGACAAGGGCTTTGACTTCCTTGGGCATCACTTTGGCCCGGAGCGGCTAGGGGTAGCCAAGGCGACAATCCAGAATTTCGGCCCAGAGTTTCCTCGACAAGGCATCCCGGCTTTATGAGTAAGAGCGAGAGAGACCGTGCGGTTCCTCCCAACTTGGGGTGACTATCAGGCGCTGGGTGGGCTGGGCGAACGGTGGGTTGCCCAACCTAAAGCACCCGATAAGGCCACCGCCTGATGTCCTAGGCGTCTTAGCGTGGATTACGACCCGACCGTTTGCGACGCATGACAGCGATCCCGCCGAGCCCCATAGCCAGTACGGCTAGGGTTGCCGGGGCCGGTGCCTGGCAGCGTCGGAGACGATAAGCCATCCGAAACGGGCATTCGGTGGGGATAAATGGAATTGTTGAAGCGCGGCGAAGGACGCGAAAATTCCTATGTAATCTCGGGTGGTGGTGGATGCACTATTGCTGTCTGGGGCGGTCCATATCAATGTCTGATTCGCGTCCGTGGGGCCTAATTGGTTCATGAGGGTGCCACCATCGTAAAAGGCCAACGATGAGAGTATAGAAGAAGACCCGACGGAGAAACCATCGCTTGCCGTGAGGCTCCCTGTGTAAGTGATCCCTGCTGCCGCGAATAAATCATCGAACTCCGTAGGTGTCGCTAGGCGGGCGTTGGGATATATGGCGGTGGCAGCAGTCAGAGCAGCAACCAAGGTGAGGCCGTCGCTGTAGGTCATGTCGAGGTAACGGAGGCCATCAGATGGGTTCCCGGCGTCGACAATTATGTTGAGACCTCCCACCTCGCCCACAGTGGCGAATGCCGGGGTGAACCCGGCGGTCATAAGGGTGACCGTTAGGCCGGCCAGGAGGCCAGTCGCATATTTTCTGAAGTTCATGGGGTTTGGTCTCACTGAAATAAAATACTGTCATCCGACCAACCCGTTTTGAGATCAGCAAAAATAACACGGCGATCACGATTTGGATTTATCTCGATTACCGTACAATAGTATTTTGACATCGACAATATTATATGATTATAAATTCTGATTTATGTCCTAATTTGTCGCGAATTAATTCATTTTTATTTTGGTGATATTTGTATCAAAAGTAGCAAAAAGCAGCCAAAGCAACGGTCCAGAACCTCCTCAACAAAGCATCCCGGCTTTATGAGCAAGAGCGGGAGAGACCATGTGGTCCCTCCCAGCTTGGGGTGACTATCAGGCGCTGGGTGTGAAACGGTGGCGGCGGATACCGAACAGGCCCAACGCCAGGGTAGGCCGTCCCGCTACTAGACCTCAGGCCTTCATCGCCAGCGCCAGCGCCTGATCCAAGTCGGCGATAATATCCGCAGCGTCTTCAATCCCGATTGACAGTCGCACCACGTCCGGCCCTGCGCCCGAGGCGATCTGCGCTTCTTCGGAAAGCTGCCGATGGGTCGTGCTGGCGGGGTGGATGACCAGGGAGCGGGTGTCGCCGATGTTGGCGACGTGGCTGAATAGCTCCAGCGCATCCACCAGCTTCAGGCCAGCCTCATAGCCGCCTTTCAGGCTGACGGCGAAGACAGAGCCCGCGCCCTTTGGCATGTATTTCTGGTGCAGGTCGTAATATTTTGAGCTCTTCAGGCCGGGGTACGACACCCAATTCACCGCCGGATGCGCCTCCAGATACTGGGCGACGGCCATGGCATTCTCGCAATGCTTGGCCATGCGCAGGCCGAGCGTCTCGCAACCGGTGATGGTCAGGAAGGCGTTCATCGGCGCCATGGTCGCGCCCAGATCGCGCAGGCCGATGGCGTGGCCGTGCACAGTCAACGCCAGATCGCCGAAAGTCTCGTAGAAGGTCAGGCCGTGATAGGCGGGCTCCGGCTTGGACAGGGACGGGAATTTGTCGTTCTGGCCCCAGTCGAATTTTCCTGAATCCACCACCATGCCGCCCATGGCGTTGCCATGGCCGGACAGGAATTTCGTCGTGGAATGCGTGATGATGTCCGCCCCATGCTCGAACGGGCGGCAGAGATAGGGGGTGGCGGAGGTATTGTCGACGATCAGTGGGATGCCCGCTTCGTGCGCGATATCGGCAAATGCCTTAATGTCGGCAATGACGCCGGTCGGATTAGCCAGGCTCTCGATAAAGATCGCCTTTGTCTCCGGGCGGATGTGGTCACGAAAAGCCGCCGGATCATCCGGATCGAGCAGGGTCGCATCCCAACCAAATTTCTTGAACGTGCTGGTGAATTGGGTGAGGGAGCCGCCATAAAGCTTGTTCGACGCCAGGATGTGTGCGCCCGGCTCCATCAGAATAAAGGAAATCAGCATCTGCGCTGCATGGCCAGAGGCGGTAGCGATGGCACCGCAGCCATCCTCCAGCGCCGCAACCCGCTCCTCCAGCACGCTGACGGTCGGGTTGGTCAGGCGGGAGTAGATGTAGCCGTAGGTCTGCAGATTGAAGAGCGCCGCGGCGTGGTCCGCATCATCGAACACATAGGCGGTGGTCTGGTAGATTGGCGTTGAGCGCGCGCCCGTCGCCGGGTCTGGCGAGGCGCCGGCGTGGACGGCGAGGGTATGAAAGCCGGGGCCTTGGTTCGGGCGGTCGGTCATGGCGGGCGATCCTCAAAATGCGGTGTTGATCATCAGGCAGGCAGCATACCCTCTGGCCTAGCGCTCTGCCACGGCGCAAACTGCCCGTCAAATCTCTAAGACCGAGAGGATTACGCCTTTGCGCCTGATCGATATTGCCCGTGTGGTGCGCTCCAAGAATGCCGGGCCGCTGCACCTGACCTTTGACCTGATGTTTGCCGACCGCGCCAATTATGACCGCTGCGTGCAGTCGCCAGAGCTGAACGCCGCCCGGATCGCGCCGCTCTATGGCGTGCCAGCCGATAGCGTGCGCATCCAGCCCTATCCGGTGGCGTTGGCGGTGAAAATCACCTTGCCGCGCCTCGCGCCCGCCGGTAGCCCCGGCGACCGTGACGTCTATGGCGCACAGCAGCACGTACCGCTGTTGGAGTTGGAATTATGAGCGCCGTTGCCCGCCTGCGCGAGCGGTTCGCCGCCGATCCTAGCCGTAAGCTCAAGCTGGTTGGTGCCACCGGCCAACTGGGCTATGGCATCCCCGCTGCCTCTCTGGGGGAGGCACTGCGGCGCCAGCCGGATATGCTGGGGGCCGACATGGGGTCCACCGATATCGGGCCGACATTTCTTGGCAATGGCCAGATGGCGACGTCGGCGGAGCAGACCAAGAAGGATCTGGCAGCGTTGCTGAAAGGCGCTCGTTCTTTGGACATTCCGCTGGTCATTGGCTCTGCCGGTAGTGCTGGGGCGGGGCCGCATCTGGACGCAACGCTGGCCATGGTGCGGGAGATTGCGCGGGAAGAGGGGCTAAAATTCCGCCTCGCCGTGATCCGCTCCGACATGCCGCGCGATGTGGTGAAGGCTGCGGTGCGGGCCGGTGACATGCGGTCTCTCGGCCTGTTGGCAGAGTTGACCGAGGTGGAGGTGGACGCCGCCAGCGCTCTGGTCGGGCAGGCCGGCACCGAGGCCTTTGTTCGGGCGCTGGAGCAAGACCCGGACGTGATCATCGCCGGGCGGGCCTGCGACACCGGCATCTATGCCTGCATCCCGCAGATGTTGGGTTTTCCCCTCGGCCCCGTCATGCACATGGCCAAGATTATCGAGTGCGCATCGCTCTGCTGCGATCCCGGCGGGCGCGATCCGATCCTGGCGGTGTTGGACCGGGACGGCTTTGTGCTGGAGAGCATGAACCCGGACCGGCGCGCGACGCCGATGTCGGTGGCCGCGCACAGCCTCTACGAACAGGCCGACCCGAACGAGATCATCGAACCGGAGGGCATCGCCAACGTCTTTGCGGCGCAGTATGAGGCGGTGGACGAGCGGCGCACCAGGGTCTCCGGTGCTGTCTGGCATCCGGCGTCGCAGATGACGGTGAAGCTGGAAGGGGCGACGCGCGTTGGTGAGCGGGCGGTGCTGCTGGCAGGCTCCGCCGATCCACGCTTTATTGCCGGCGCTAAGGAGTTGACCGAACAGGTGAAAGGCGTGGTTCAGAACTTGGTGTGCGGGCCGGGCGAGGCGCCGGACTACACCCTGAACTTCCGCCTTTACGGCCTGGATGCGGTCTACAACTGGCCGGAGCCCCCGGCCAACCCGCCCCGGGAGATCTTCGTGATGGCAGAGGTGATCGCCGACACGACCGAGCGAGCGATGACGGTGGCGAAGTCGACCAAGCAATACCTGCTGCACCACGGCTTTCCGGGCCGGCTATCGACCAGCGGCAACCTGGCGTTTCCGTTTACGCCGCCGGAGCTTGTGGCGGGAACGGCCTATCGCTTTAGCGCGTATCACGTCATGGCGGTGGATGATCCGGCGCCGTTGTTTCCGGTGAATGTGGAGGACGTCTGAGGGGCCGTTAACTTTGCATTAACCATTTAGCGCCGATGATCGCTGTCAGTCCGATTGCATATGGCTTTCGGCAAAGCAACCAAGCCGACACGGTCGGCAGGCAGAGGTTAGAGTGGGAATCCGTCGGTATCGTCTATCGTTGGCAGTGGTCGTTGTCGCGCTGCTTTTTACGGGCCCTGCACAGGCGAACCTGCTGTCCAATAGTGGGTTTCAGACCGGCGATCTGACGGATTGGACCACCTACACCACACCCAACGGCACTATAGGCACTCCGTTGGTGGAGGTGTTCGATACGACTGGGCTCGGCCCGTCACGGAGCGCGCAGTTTGTCGTTGGGCAGGTGCTATCCGTCGGTGCGTTACAGCGCGGCGGTGGTATCTTTCAAAATGTCTTCATGCTGGCGGATGATAATTTGACGATCTGGGTCAATGTTGCGTCTGTGGGCACGAGTGTCTCTGGTAATGCTGATGGTGGTGTCGTCAGCCTGATGCTGGATGGCTCCACAATTTCGATGCATGATTTTGGCAATGTCGCCCAGGATGCCATCGAACGCGTTACCTTGAGCCTGACACTGGCTGTCAGCGCCGGGTCGCACGAAATACGGGTTCAGATGGTGCGGGAATTTCCGACGAATGATGGCACGCCGCGGCTCTATCTCGACAACATCCGCGCGCTGACAGATGCGCAATTGCTGACTGGCCCGGAGCCATTGCCGCTGCTGGCAGTGCTGGCGCTTGGACTGTGGGGCGCTCAACGGCGTTTGCGCTAAAGCTCTAACGCGACAAGGCCCGCCATTATTTTTGGCGGGCCTTGGGCAGTTCAGAACTCAGTTCTTAATCTCAGAATTGTAGGCGGCAAACCCCGATCAAATTATCCAATTTGATCGGGGTTTACTTTCGCCCGTGTCAGGAGTTGTCCGCAGTTTTTGCCGCGCGGCGCTTACGCAACGTGCGTACGCCTGAAGCACCAAATCCTAACAGCACCAAATCCTAACAGCACCAACCCTGGCAGCATCGTGGCCAATGCAGACACCTCTGGAATGGGGGTTGGCGGCGGAGGCGGAGGTGGCGGCGGAGGTGGTGGCGGGGGAGGTGGTGGCGGCGGCAGAGCTGCCACGTCAGCAATGTGCACCGGAGTGCTGGCGATATCGTTGTAGGTCCAGCGTAGGATCTCAAACGACTCGGCTAACAGGTCGATATTGATCTCGGCCCAGCCATAGTGCAGGCCATCGCCGGGATCAAACCGGAAGCCGATGAAATAATTGCCAGTCCCGACAGGATTGCTGGCTGCATCGACCAAGCCTTGGGCGCTAAAAAAATTCGAATATGGATCATTAACTCGCAGCAACATTTCACGATTGTCGTTTACCTGGCTCAACCCCCAGATATATGGTGCAGCCAGGGTCGGTCCCACATTGAAGCTCGCGCCAAGAACATGCGCTCTATCGACAGCATAGCTGCCACCGTATGTTGCCGTCACAAAGGGTTTGCCAACAAAACCACGACCGTTGAACTCGTTGTAAACACCATACGCAACATAACTACCGCTGTTCAACGCAATTTCAGTACTGACAATAGTCGGGCCAGGATTTTTGGTCAGCTTGAGCCCAAACTCCTGCGTGCCAACACCATCAACATCCCAAGCAACCGTCGTACCAGCTGCATGTGAGAACGAGAGCTTGATGGTACCGGGCGCGGGATCGACCGTCACCAGCCCAGCATCAGCCACGGCTGGCGTTAAGGCCAGTGTTGCCGAACCGGCTGCAAGACTAAGCTTCTCCGAGAAACTCATTTTTTCCATTGAAAAACCCGAAATTCGCACATTTCAACTAATGGTTGAAAATTTGCCTGATTATTAGCATAATGTCAATTCGCAACTGGCGACGCATAGGGTGTAATCTTGCACGCAGCGCTGATCATTGGCACAGTGAGAGTCCAGCCCGCCAGCAAGGACTTGCATCATGGATTTGTCGCTCGACCAGCGCTACCTGGACTTTCGTGAGCAGGTTCGCAGCTTCGTGGCTGCCAACCGAGCCGATGCTCCGCCGTCCGTCACCTCCCGCGACCGAGGCGCGCCAACGCAGGAGGCGCTGGACTGGCAGAGGCGGTTAATCGCGGCCGGTTATACTGCACGCACGGTTCCGGCGGAGTACGGCGGTTTTGGTGCAGAGCCCGACATGCTCGAGACCATGATCATTAACGAGGAATTCTCTGCCGCCGGCATTCAGGCGGGGCTGGCTGGCATCGGCATCATGATGCTGGTGCCGACTTTGCTGGAGGTTGGCACGGCTGAGCAGAAGGCGCGCTACATCCCGAAAGCGATCACCGGCGAGGAATGGTGGTGCCAAGGCTATTCTGAGCCGGGCAGCGGCTCAGATCTGGCCAGCTTACGCACCAATGGGCGACTGGACGGCGAAGAATGGGTGATCAACGGCCAGAAAATCTGGACCTCCGGCGCTCACTTTGCCCAGATGATGTTCTGCCTGGTGCGCACCGAGCCGGATGCACCCAAGCACCGCGGCATCTCCTACCTGCTGATCCCGATGGAGACGCCGGGCATCACAGTCTCGCCGCTGAAGACTATGACGGGACGCAGCGAGTTCAACCAGGTGTTCTTCGACGACGCGCGCATTCCCGCCGGCAATATCGTCGCCGGCCGCGGCGAAGGCTGGAAGGTGGCCAACGTCACGCTGAAGCATGAGCGCGGCGGCCTGGGCGACCCGGCCAAGTCCATTGCGCGCTTCGATGGCCTGGTGAAGCTGATGCGTGAGGAGACTATCAACGGCCAGCGCGCCATTGACGATCCTTTGCTGGCCGACCGACTGATGCAGTTGGAAGCCAAAATGTTGGCATTGAAGCTCAACAACATGCGCGTGTTGACCGCTGACCTGGAGGGAAATGACCCCGGCCTGGCGCGGTTGGTGACCAAGTATTACGGTACCACTCTCAACCATGAGTTGGACGCGCTGGCCATCGATGCCATGGGCGAATTAGGGGTGCTGTATGAGGACGGCGACTACCTTCGTGACGAGGGGGCGTGGCAGGCCTGGTATATGCACGATCTGGGCCTGATCATCGGCGGCGGCTCAACCAATATTCAACGTAATATCATTGCCGAACGGGGGCTGGACCTGCCGCGCGAGCCGAAGGCAGTGATCCCGCCGCAGGGCATGGGAGGGCGCGGCTGATGCGGTTTGGACTTTCATTGGAACAAGAGACTTTTCGGGACCAGCTGCAACGCCTGTTGGCTGACCGGGCACCGCTGGACCGCGTGCGTGAGGTTGCGGCAGACGGCAATGGTTATGACGAACGGCTGTGGTCCGGCCTCACCGAACTGGGCGCCATGGGCGTTTTGGTGCCGGAAGAATATGGCGGCCTCGGCATGGGCAGTTTCGATGCTGGCCTTGTGGTAGAGGAACTGGGGCGGTCGGTTGCGCCGGCACCCTATCTTGGCACGGCCTTCGTCGCGCCGCTGGTGCTGAGCGAAAGCGGTAGCAACTCACTTGCCGCAGAATGGCTGCCCCGCATCGCCGGCGGTGAGGCGCGGATCGGTCTGGCGCTGGGCGAAGCGGTCAGTGCCAGGGCGGGCGCTGGTGTCGTCGTGAATGGGGGCAGGCTGTCGGGCAAGGCGTTGGCGGCTATGGATGCGGGAGCGGCAGACGCCTTTATCGTTAGCGCCGGCGTGGAACAACTCTGGCTGGTTCGCAGCGATGCTTCCGGCCTGACCCGCACGCCGATGACCAGTATTGACCGCACCCGAGCCCTGGCCGAATTGCGATTTGACGAGGTTGAGGCAGAGCCCATCGCTGGCGGCGCTTCACTGACCCAGCGCGCCTTGGATTTGGCGCGGGTGGCGCTGGCCGCCGATACGCTGGGCGCAGCCGACGCCATGTTCCAGCAAGCGTTGGATTATTCAAAGCAACGGGTGCAGTTCGAGCGGGTGATCGGCTCATTCCAGGGGGTGAAGCATGCTCTGGCTGATATGATCACGGGCCTGGAGCCATCGCGCGCCCTGGTCTGGTATGCAACACACGCCCAGACGGAGATGCCGCGAGACGAGGCGCACCGCCTCGCCTGCCACGCCAAAGCGCATCTGGCGGAGGTCGGGCGAATGGTGGCCCGCGCCGCCACTGAGGTGCACGGCGGCATGGGCTTTACCGACGATCTGGGCCTGCACTATTGGTTCAAGCGCATCGGCCTGGATCGGCAGCTTTTGGGGTCGCCCGAACAGATCCGGGCGGAGGCGGCGGCCGCTATGGTAGCCTGATTGGGTTACCTGGCTGGAGCTGCCTGATTGGCTTTAGGTCCCGACCTTAGCCATTGTCAGCTCAAAGGTCAGCGCCTGGCCAGCCAGCGGGTGGTTTGCGTCCAGCGTGACGGTGTCGCCCTCAATGGCAACCACTGTCAATTGCATCTGCCGGCCCTGCGGATCGGAGGCGGACAGCATGCCGCCCACTTCTAGTTCGATCTCTGGCGGGATTTGCGCGCGCTCAACTGAATGCACGAGGCCGGGCTGTTTCTCGCCGTAAGCCTCTTCAGGCGGCATGGTCACCGTTTTGGTGTCGCCTTCAGCCATGCCCATCAGCGCATTTTCAAAGCCAGGAATAACCTGACCCTGGCCGAGCGTGACCTGCAACGGATCGCGGCCGGCAGAGCTATCAAATTCTGTGCCGTCAGTGAGTGTGCCGCGATAGTGGACGTGTACAGTGTCGCCGGTCGACGCCTGTGTCATAGGCTAAGCCTCTTTTGCTAAGAAATTGAGATTCTGGACAAAAAAAACGCCCGCCGCAGCTCCCGTCCAGGAAAGCCTGGGCAGGAGCAGCGGCGGGCGAATTTTTAGATGTTAGTCGAGTGCCCGAAGGTTCTCGGCAGACAAGCGCTGGCGCTTATCTGGCACCAGGTCGAACTCGACCTTTTGGCCTTCACGCAGGCCGGTTAGGCCTGCCTTCTCAACGGCGGAAATGTGTACGAATGCGTCCTTGGACCCGTCGTCAGGCTGGATAAAACCGAAGCCTTTAACAGAATCGAACCACTTTACAGTTCCGGTAGTCATAGAGTCTCTCTTCGTAAATTCATGTGGCTGAAATAGCTCAGCCAACTGTGCAGCCCGATCCGAACATCACTGAGTAGAGGGCTGGTGCCGCGGACGACGGGCGCTATACGCAGAGAGCGGTCCTAAGAAGTGGACAGCGGATAGGTGGCATTACAGCGGTGAAATGTCAATGAATCTTATCAACAACCAAAAAAGAGGGCAATTCAGCGGCTGCTGAATTGCCCTAAGGTCGGGTTTAGCAGGTTGATTTATCCTGCAAAACCCGAGGAGTCAGGAAGGGTAAGAGACACGGGTCAAGGGGAATGTCCTGTCACCGCGCCCTTAAAAAATAATCATCCGAGCTTGGATGGCGAGTGACCATCGTCACTGGTTGGTGCACTAGCGAATGCTAGTTGACCTTGCCGCTCTCGCCCACAAGGTTGGTGGTGTCTTGCGCCTGATCGGTGCGACGCACCACGCCTGCATCAACCAGCTTTTGCATCAGGTCTTGCATCATGCCCATGGATTGCAGAAAGGCCCGCGGGGTCAGGACGATGCGGTGATGCACTTCCGCCGCTGCAGGCGTGCCGCCGGTGGCCGCACCCGGAGGGGGCGAGGCCAGGTCGATGCGCACCATGCCATTGACAAAGCTAATGTTGGAAAAGCCGTCGGCGTAAATTTGCGGAATCATAGGGCGGATGCTCCTGTCAGAATGGTATGGAAGGGGCAACGACCCAGGGCTAACGCATGAAATTTCTGAGGTGAGTTGACAGCAGGGTTGAATCTGGTGTGATTCAGAGAGTCTCCGATATTGAGGAGGCGACGATGGCGGCGGGCGATTTGGTGGCGCATTTTTCGGGGATCCATGACCC
>CALKDI010000088.1 GCA_938084065.1 uncultured Alphaproteobacteria bacterium | reverse complement strand
GCCCTAAAGCGCCTTCAGAGACACTCAGAGAGCGGTCTGAACCCCAATCCCGTGCCTAATCGGCATATCCAGGCGAAAGTCGATGATTTTAAGAAAATTTGGATACCTCACCAACCCTCGCCGAGTTTTCACACGGTCTGGTTTGTGTTTGACGCCGGCGTGTTGGGAAGCCTGCCGACCCATGTGGGTATCGTCTGGACCGATGGCGGGTTCGGTGCCAGCAGTCAGGTTGAGTTTTTCGACGGCGGAGGCGGGTTCCTTGGCATGATTGGACCGGTCGCGGTGGGCAACAACTCGTTCGCAGGGGAAACGGCTGAGGATTATTTTTTCGGCGTGATCGAGGCCGGTGGCATCGGCAGTTTCACGATCCGCGATCCAGGTCATAGTAACAACCTGGAGGTCGATCATCTGCAATATGGTCTGCAGGCTGGTCCGCCAACGCAATCGCCTGTGCCCTCGGCACTTTGGTGGTTGGGGCCGATGGCTGTTGCCGGTGTGTTAGTGACAAACCGTCAGACCGCGTTCGGTGATAGCCGCCCGTTTGAGTGAAAACGGCTATAGGTGTCTTGGGAGGTCTTGCATGCGGATTTGGCACCAGAGCTTTACTGACCTCGACATGGTGCCGCTGTATCGGCGGACCTTGATCGAGCACGCGGCCAAGGTCGTGGACCCTGGCACGGAGGTGGTGGTGCACGGGCTACGTCCTGGCACCTATGGTCGGGATTTTGTGCCCATTGATGCGATCCGACATCACTATCTGGAAGCGCTCAACGAACGGCAGATTGTCGAGGCTGCGTTGACGGCGGAGCGGGAGGGCTATGACGCCGTTGCGCTGGCCTGTTTCTATGATCCGGGCCTGCGATCTGCCCGGTCGTTGGTCGATATCCCTGTTGTTGGCCTGTCGGAGGCGGCGATGCTGGTTGCCTGCTCGCTGGGGCAGAAGTTTGCGCTGATCGCGCTGAACGAAGATCAAAAAGCCCAGCACGAAGAGATCGCCGAGGCCTATGGTCTGGAGAAACGGTTGGCGGCATCGATTGCGATGCAACCGCCAATTGATGAATACATGCTGGAAGGCGATGACGTGGCGACACGGCCCATCGTCGAAGGCTTTCACCGCGCCTGCCGCCTGGCGATGGATGCTGGCGCGGACGTCATTATTCCCGGCGACGGCGTGCTGAATGAGTTTGTCTGGCGCAAAGGGCTGATGCGGTTTGAGAACGCGACGGTGATGGATGCCCTGGGCACCCTGTTTCGCTACGGCGCCTTCATGGCTGGTGCGCAGAAATCCCTCGGGCTGGGGGTGAGCCGTGTTCGCCACTACGCCAAACCATCCGAGGCGATGTTGCAGCACGCGCGCAGCTTTGCTGGTGTAGAGCCGATCCCCGAAAGCGCCTTTTCCGGCAAGCCACCCAGCTAGGCATAGCTGGCGACGCGCTCGACTCTCTCCCCGGCGGTCCGTACTGTTAGGCAACAGCAATAAAAACTAAATTTGAGGAACCAAGATGGCCCCGCAAGATCAAGCAGTATCCACTGCAACCCGCACTATCCCCGTCTATCAGGCCCTAGCCGAAGATATAAAGGCTATGGGCGTCGACTGCGTTTTTGGTTTGATGAGCGATGACACCGCCCATTTCGGTGTCACGCTGGATGCCATCGGCATAAAATTCATCGGCGCGCGCCATGAGAATATTGCGGTTGTGATGGCCGACGGCTATGCCGCCGCGACCGGGCGGTTGACCGTTGTTTGTATTGGCCGCGGCCCGGCGCTGGCCAATGGCTTGCACGGTGTGACCTTCGCCAGCCGCACCGGAAATCCATTGTTGGTGATCTATGGTGAGGCGCCACAGGTTCCAGCTGGTACGAATACCGGCGGCCCGGATTATAAGGGGTTGGACCAGGCCGGTGTGCTCAAAGCTGCCGGGATTAAGAGCTTCACGCCGACCACCGCAGGCTCCGCCCGTCAGATGTTGGCGGATGCTGCGGCTACTGCGGCGCAGGGCCAGACTGTCGCCTATCTAATGCCGGTGGATGTGCAATTGCGGGAGATTGAGGTTTCTGCGGATGAGCCGCCGCTTGCCCCGATTTGCGCCACCCCGCTGCCACGGCGCAAAGCCCGCCCGGCACCAGATCAGACGATTGCAGCTGCAGCAGCCGTGCTTTCTTCGGCCAAGAAGCCGTTGATTTTGGCAGGCTATGGCGCACACAAATCCGGCGCGCGCGAGGCATTGATCGCGCTGGCGGAGAAGACTGGCGCGCTGTTGGCGACGTCCGCCAAGGGTAAGGATCTGTTCCGCGGCCACCCGCTGAACGTGGGCATTATTGGTTCGTTCTCGCACTCGATGGCCCGGCGCATGGCTGGGGAGGCCGATTGTGCCGTGGTTTTCGGCGCAGGCCTTAACATCCTGACCATGAGCTTTGGCGAGTCTTTGCCGGCGGTGCCGCTGATCCATGTGGATACGGTCCGCGCGCATATCAGCCGCTGGACGCCGGCAGATGTCTCGGTTGTGGGCGATGCCAAACTGGTGGCAGAGCAATTGACAGCCGCCGTGCCGGACCGTGCCGCTACGGCCAAGCCGTTCCATTCGGCAGAAAACCGCGCTGCGCTCGACGCTTTCAGCATTACCGAGGATTTCCAGCCGGCGAATACCGCCCGCACGTTGGACCCTCGTTCGGTCGCGGTCGCGTTGAACCGCATGCTGCCGGCTGAGCGCAATATGACCTATGACGCCGGTAACTTCCTGGGCGTTGTGCCATATCTGGATGTGCCGGGACCGGGGCATTTCAAGATGACCAACGACTTTGCCTCCATCGGCCTCGGCTTCGGGGCTGCCATGGGCTTTGCCAAGGCGCGGCCAGAAACGCCAACGGTGCTGGTCATCGGCGATGGTGGCTTCACCATGACCATGGGTGAGTTGGAAACTGTGGTGCGGGAGGATCTGCCGCTGGTCATCGTCGTGATGAACGACTGCGCTTATGGTGCTGAGGTGCACTTTCTGCGGTTGCGGCAGTTGCCGGCGCAGAAAGCCTTCTTCCCGGACGTCGATTATGCACCCGTAGCTGAGGCTTTTGGCTTCGACGCTCATACCATCCGCACGATGGACCAGTTGGAGGCACTGGCACCGCTGCTGGCCAACCCAGAAGGCCCGATCTTCCTGGATTGCAAGATCAACGCCGATGTCGCCGCCCCGTTCATGAGCGAGGTCGCGGCGGCTGACGCGCGGCGGTAGGGGGTAGCGTTTCCAGCGCTCAAATCTCGCTCCTGCGCCCGCTTCGCCCTTCGACAGGCTCAGGGTGAAGCGGTGGGGTGAAAAGGGATATTGTAGGAGCGATGGCGGGGTTTGGGTCCGGTGCCTCCTTAACTTCTCTTTCCCTGACCTTGTTTCAGGGTCTATGCCGGGGAGCCAGCCACAATGCTCGCGCTCGGTGAGACGCTCTCAGGCATGGGGCCTGAAACGAGTTCAGGACAAGGGGGGTAGGCCTAGCTTTGCTTGCGGAAGGTGCTCTTCGTCCAGATTTTGCCGTCCTTCAGGCGGAAGACGTCGAGCCCTTCTACGTCCTTTTTGGAGCCATCTGGATTGGTGCAGGTGAAGCGCCATTCCGTCATGGCCTGATCGCCATCAATCGTGTGAACCGGATTGTTCCACTGCACGTCTGGCATGTCAGCGATGGCTTTGGCGAAAGCAGCGCGCACGGCAGCTTGCCCCGCAATGCGATGCCCCTCTGGCTCTGGGCCCGCGGCGGTGAGGAAGACGCAATCGTCGGTCATGCGGCTCATGACGCCATCTAGGTCGTGGCGGTTGAACGCTTGGGCGAAGCCTTCAAGCAGGTCCCATTTGGTTTTGTGATCGGACATCGGGCGTTGCTCCTTCAAGCAGAATTGCGGTTGAGGTGATCGAGCAGGTGACGGTTGCACGCCTCCGGTTGCTCAACAATGGCAATGTGCCGGGCATTATCTATGACGACTAGCTGGGAGTCTGGGATGCCGGCGGCAATAACGTCTGAGCAGCGCACTGGCGTGCCTTGATCCTGCGCCCCTGGCATGACCAGCGTTGGCACGGCGATCTCGCCGAGGCGGCCCGTGGTGTTGAACTTGGCCATCGCCTCCACCCCGCCGCGATACCCTTTCGGCGTGTTGTTGCGCACGATCTCGCCCACGCGCTGCGCCGCTGCACTGGCTTGAAAGCCTGGCGTGAACCAGCGATCGAGGCACATGGCGACGATGGGCTCCATTCCTTCGGTTTCTGCCCGTTCCACCGCGGGGCGGAACAGGCGGGCGCAGATGGCATAGGCGGGGTCGTCGCCCGGCGGAGTATCCTCCGGCACTTCGCTGGTGGTCATGCAGAGGGCCAGAGACTGCACGCGCTCCGGATAGGCGAGCGTGAAGACCTGGCCGATCATGCCGCCCATGGAAATGCCAACATAGTTGACGCGTTCAATCTGCAGCCGGTCGAGCAGGTGCCGCAAGTCGTCGGCGAACCCCTCCATGGTGTACGGCGGCTCTGGCACTGGGCTTTGGCCAAAGCCGCGTAGGTCTGGGCGGATCAGGCGATATTTCTGGCCGAGCGCCGCGATCTGATGCTCCCACAGCCCGTGAGAGGTGGGGAAGGCATGAACGAGGAGCACTGGCGGTCCGTCTGGGTTGCCGTCCTCGCGGTAGAATAGGTCAAGCGGCATGCCGGTTACTCCGTTTTGTCAGGCACTGGCAGGCCATGCATATGGACGTCGCGCTGAGGGAAGGGGATGGAAATCCCCTCCTGATCAAAGCGTTCTTTTACCAAGCGGTGTAAGTCCCAGTAGACGGCCCAATAATTGCTGGTGTTCACCCACGGGCGGCAGATGAAATTGACAGAGCTATCGGCCAGGGCGTGGACGCGGATCAGAGGCAATGGTTCCTTGAGGATGAGATTGTGGTTGGCCACAATATCCTCCAACACCCGCTGGGCGTGCTCGATGGAGTCGCCATAGCCGATGCCAAAGACCAGATCGACCCGGCGGGTGTTGCTGGTGTTGACGTTGGTGATGACATTTCCCCAGACAGATTTGTTCGGGATGACGATCACTTGGTTGTCCGGTGTCGTCACGGTCGTGGATACGATCGAGACTGACCGAACGGTTCCAGAGACGCCGCCGGCACTGACGTAGTCGCCGACATCGAACGGGCGGTTGATCATAATCATTAGGCCTGACGCCAAATTCCCTAGTGTATCCTGCAGCGCGAAGGCCAGCACGAAGGCAGCGCCGCCGAACAATGCGAACAGCGGCGTGATATCAATGCCCAGTGCTGACAGTACGATCAGCAGGCCGATGGCAAGCGTTAGCCAATAGATGACTCCCAGGACAAAAGTTTCTAGGAGTTGGGAGACATGTGGGACTTGCGCGATACCGCGTCGTGCCGTCTTGCGGACGATCCTTGCGAAAATCACCAATATGACCAAAGCCGCCACCACAATGGCCAAGTCCATTGCAAATGCGAGCCCGCCATTCCTGGCAGTAAACCAGTTGCTAGCTTGAATGAGCAGTGTGTTTAAATCCGATGTGCGCGTTTGCTCGATGAGAATGGTATTTGAATAGGACTTGGCGGTTGCAATCTCATCGGCGTTGCCGCCCTTTTTCTCCCAGCTAGCGACCACGGCTGAGTAATTTCGCAGCAATTGTTGACGGTTTTGGATCAGCTTCGCCAGCTTCTGGCGAGTTTCTTGGGCTACCGAACCTTCGCTTTGCAGAATAGCAATTTGCGTGTCTGCAACCTTTTCGCTCTGGAGCTTAACGTAGCCCTGCCAGGTGGCTGCTGCGGCCTTCAATTCCTCGACAGTCAATGGCACCAACCGCAGTTCCAACTCTTTGCCGGTGATGGCTTGATCGAGGATTTTGGCTGGCAGGTCAGGCGCAGCCGTCGCGTCCGCAGCCGTATCTTGCGCTGCCGCTGGGCTCACCGTTAGAAGCCAACAGGCGATGAAGGCCAGGGCGAACCGTGTCAGCAAAGATTGGGAGGTTTGAAGAAACGTCACGCAAGCGTCTCCGGCCATTGGTTGGGGGATTTCTGTAAGTTTGAGTCGCTATTCAAGTTGGATCGGGTCCGCGTGCAAGGCCACCGCGACACCTTCCAGCTCTTTTGCAGGTGCTGGGAACATGTTCATGACTTCCACGTCGTGGCCCGCGATCATCTCTGTGCGCTTACCGCCGGAGAGGTCAGATAGCAGGCCGTAGCCGTCCAGCATGGCCTTCATGTCATAAAACACGCCGAATGGCCGCTCCTCCTCCCATTCCTGATAGAGATGGGCGGCGTCACTGGCCAGAACAATGGGGCCGCGGCTTGTGTTAACGCGGATCGCCATCTGGCCGCGGCAATGGCCGCCAATATGGATCAGCTCAATCCCCGCCCATGGCACAGAGACGTTGGCATGCTCCACCAGCCGGCCTTCGGCCTTAAAACCGCGGATGGTGGCGCAATCGCGCTTGCCATAGCCTTGCCGGAAGAACCAGTGGCAGGGGTCGGTGCCCTCGACGATGGGCATCATCTCTGTATCGATGTGGAAGGTCGCGTTGGTGAACTCGTCCAGACAGCCGACATGGTCATAGTGTGCGTGAGTGATGATGAGATCGCTAATCTGCGCTGGATCATACCCGAGTTTCCGCATCCCATCCGGCCCGGAAAAGAACATGCGCGAGTTGAGGCGCTCCTTCAGCGCCGGCGCGTAGCCTGTGTCGACGGCGATGGTCTTGCCGTTGCCCTGGATGACATAGACATAATAGGCCATGCCGGGGATCATTTGGTCATGGTCGGCGCTCAACATCAGGCTGCCGGCGGGCAGCAGCTCATCGCCCTGGTCGGCATAGCGGATGGCATAGACCTCGTATTCGGGCGTGGTGGGCATGACGGGTTGTTCCTCGGGTGGCATTGACTGTTGGCCTAGAGGATAGGCCAACCAATCTGCCAGGAATAGAGGGGCCAGGAATAGAGGCTCAGGCCTGCCGCTGACCGTATGTCTTAAACCTCTCCAATACTTCCGCCATTTGCAGGCGGTTGAGGATAGCTGGGCGGGTGACTTGCAGGCAGCGCCAGTAGGTATCGGCCAGTGTCTCCACCTCGACACCTAACGCCAAGGCTTTCTCCAGTGAGGACTCGCAAGCGATCATGCCGTGGTTGGCCAGCAGGCAAGCTTTGCGGTCTTTGAGGGCCTTAAGCGCGTTGTCTGATAACTCCTGCGTGCCGAACAGGGCATAGGGCGCGCAGCGGATCGAATCGCCGCCGGCGATGGCCACCATGTAGTGGAAGGCTGGAATATCCTGGTGCAGGCAGGCCAGCGTTGTTACCGCTCGGCCATGAGTATGAACCACGGCGTTCAGGTCGTGGCGAGCTGCCAGGATATCGCGGTGAAAGCGCCATTCGCTGGAGGGCTTCAGGCCAGCTCGCGCCTGATATTCGCCGTCGGAAAGGCGGACGAACACGACGTCCTCTGCCTGCATCGCCTCATACGGCATGCCGGAGGGCGTGATGAGCAGGCCGTCCGCGTGCCGGACGCTGGCGTTGCCGCTGGTGCCTTGGTTGATGCCCAGGCTATTCATCTGCCGGACAGTATCAACCACCTGTTGACGTAGCTGCGCTTCACTCATGCTGAGGCGTGCTCTGGGTAAAGGCCAGCTAGGCCTTCAGTCGAAGCCGAACAAATACCGCGTTCGGTGATCAGTGCTGTGACCAAAGCCGCCGGGGTGACGTCGAAGGCGGGGTTGGCGGCGGGTGTCGTCTCTGGTGTGATGCGGACGCGGGTGAGGGCACCTTCTGGCGTCTTGCCCCACATCTCGGTCACCTCCGATTCGGGCCGTTCTTCGATGGGAATGGCGAAGCCGTCGTTCAGGGTCCAGTCGATGGTTGGGCCGGGCAGGGCGACGTAGAACGGCACTTTGTGGGCGGCGGCGGCTAACGCTTTCAGATAGGTGCCGATCTTGTTGCAGACATCACCATTCGCCACGGTGCGGTCTGTGCCGACAATGCAAAGATCAACCTGGCCGCGCTGCATCAGGTGGCCGCCGGCATTGTCCACCACCAGCGTGTGCGGCACGCCATGCCGCCCCAACTCCCAACAGGATAGTGAGGCGCCCTGGTTGCGCGGGCGGGTCTCGTCCACCCAGACATGGACGGGAATGCCGGCGTCATAGGCCTTGAATATGGGGGCGTGCGAGGTGCCCCAGTCTACTGTCGCCAGCCATCCGGCATTGCAATGGGTCAGGATGTTGACGGTCTCGCCCGGCTTCTTCTTCGCCGCTGCTGCTTGGATCAGAGACAGCCCGTTGTCGCCGATCGCCTCGCAAAGCGCCACATCCTCGTCGCAGACCTCCGCCGCGCGCGCCCAGGCTGAGGCGGCACGCTCCGCCGGCGGTAGGGCGGAGAGGCGGGTGCGGGCGTCGTCCAGCGCCCAGTGCAAGTTCACCGCCGTTGGGCGGGTGGCGTGGAGCGTGTCGTAGGCCGTGGCCAGGCTCGCATCGCTGGGGTCGCTCTGCATCGCCAATGCCATACCGTAGGCCGCAGTCGCGCCGATCAGGGGCGCGCCACGCACCACCATCGTTTTGATCGCATGCGCCGCCTCAGGCATTGCGTGCAAGGTTACGACCTCAAAGGAATGCGGCAGGCGCGTTTGGTCGATAATGCTGACTGAGCCATCGGCGTTCGGCCAGATCGTGCGATAGGATTTGCCATCCACCAGCATCCGGATCAGGCTCCCAATACGCGGCCGGCGACGGCATCGAGGCTGGCCACCATCTGCGGGTCTCGCGCGTGCGGCGGTGTGATGATCGCCACGTCCAGCGCCGTGTGGCAGCCGGCATGGCAAGTCTCGGTGCGGCTGGCGAGGCGGGGGATGACGGCCTGCACCAGGGTCTTGGCCCGTTCCGCATTCTCGCCCAATACCTTGATGACCTGTTCGACCGTGACGGCGTCGTGGTCCTCGTGCCAGCAGTCATAGTCGGTGACCATGGCAACTGTCGCGTAACACATCTCTGCCTCCCGGGCCAATTTGGCCTCCGGCATGTTGGTCATGCCGATGACGGAACAGCCCCAGGACCGATACAGCTCGGATTCTGCGCGGGTGGAGAATTGCGGCCCTTCCATAGTCAGGTAGGTTCCGCCGCGCACCGCCTTGATGCCGGCATCTGTCGCCGCGCCTTCCAGCGCATCCATCAGGCGGGTGCAGGTCGGGTCGGCCATGGAGACGTGCGCGACGCAGCCGGTGCCGAAAAAGCTCTTCACCCGGGCGAAGGTGCGGTCGATGAATTGGTCGACCAGCACGAAGGTGCCCGGCGGCAACTCCTCTTTCAAGGAGCCAACGGCGGAGAGCGACACGATCTCCGTCACGCCGCAGCGCTTCAGCACGTCAATATTGGCGCGGAAGTTCAACTCTGAGGGCGGAATGCGGTGGCCGCGGCCGTGGCGGGGCAGGAACACCAGCTTTTGACCATTCAGCTCTCCATGCATGACGGCATCGGAGGCTACGTCGAAGGGTGAGTGCACGCGCTGCCAGCGCACGTTCTCCAGCCCGTCGATCTCGTAAATACCGCTGCCGCCGATAATGCCAATGACGGGCGGTGTGCCGGAGGGATGGGCCATGGCTTCGGATCCTTCTTCAGAAAACAATGCTCAACATGCAAAAGGGCTGCCTGTAACAGCAGCCCTTCGCAACATCTACGCGCTTATTAAACGCGAAACTAGTGCAGGTCCGCCCAGACTTTCTTCTTTACGAAGTATAGCAGGATGGTCAGCACGAACAGGAACAGCACAACCTTTAGGCCGGTACGCTTACGCTCGTCCATGTGCGGCTCTGCGGCGTACATCAGGAAGGTCGTAAGATCGTGAGCCATTTGTTCAACCGTGGCCTCTGTGCCATCGGAGAACTCAACCAAGTCTGCCGCTAGCGGTGGGGCCATGGCGATTTGATGACCTGGGAAGGCGGCGTTGTAGTACATGCCCTCGCTCATGGTCATGTCGCCCGGCGCCTCTTGATAGCCGGTCAGCAGCGCGAACAGATAGTTCGGGCCATTCGCACGGGCTTTGGCCATCAGTGAGAGGTCCGGTGGCAGCGCGCCGTTGTTTGAGGCGCGCGCTGCCTGAGGATTGGCAAATGGCGCCGGGAAAGGGTCAGATGGCAGACGCTGCCGCATAACGACCTCGCCATCACCATTGATTGATTCGATCTCAGCTTCGGACGCCAACACCTTAATAGTGTGCTCCGGAACCCCAATGCCTTCCAGGTTACGGAAGGACAACAGGTTCATGGAGTGGCAGCCGGCACAGACATCCTTGTAGACCTGATAACCGCGCTGAGCGGCAGCATGGTCAATCGTGCCAAAGATGCCGCTGAACGA
>CALKDI010000087.1 GCA_938084065.1 uncultured Alphaproteobacteria bacterium | reverse complement strand
GTTGAGAACGCCGCCACCGGCTATTGGCCAATGCTCAATGATCCGTTCTCCCAAATGGGTTTGCCATCCGCTGTAATCGTAGGGTTTTCAATCATCCAGCAGATTTCCCCCGGTGTTGGTGCGCCACAGGTATGGATATGCATATAATGGGGGCTGCCAAACCAAGTGTTGGCCCAGAGGTCCGGGTCTGCTTCCTCCGGCTGGTCGAACGAGCAGCCGGCATGAATGCCTGCATGCCATGAGTCGACAATCTCCGCGTCCAGGTCAAATAGGCCGGCAACATGGGCGTAGTGATCCTGGATCGCACTAATGGCCGCTTGCTCGCCTCGAAACTGCTGGATACGCCCGCCGCTGATTTCGGCTTTGACGATGCCGTCAATGATCTGGCTCGCTGGTTGGTATGTCCGGTTGCCAGTTGGCGCCAAATAGCCGTTCAGCGCCACTTGGCCCTCAAACTTCGCGGCGCTGATGGGGGCTGGAACGCATAGAGGAAAACGGCGGATCGAGACATCTGCGGGGCCGTCTTCAACATGGCGCAACGGAGCGCCGCGCAGAGACGTGCCGAGGGGGCAAGTGACCGTAATTTCATCGGCATTGTAGAGCAGATCATCGATCAGCGTTTTGATTGCCGTCATCTCAACATGCGGGCGCGTGCCGTAGTCAGAACCCAGAGCCGATGCGGTGCGGGCATAGCTAACCACTGAAACGCCGCGCTCCCGCGATGCACCAAAGCGGCCATGGTCGCCAAGTCGGGCGAAATAGACCGTGACATCGGAGGCGTCGATGGCCGCTGCCACGTTCGAAGGCATGCCGTTAATCGGATCGCCGACTTTGATAAGCTCAGCCAATGCGCCAATCTGGGTTGCGACAGTTGCCACAGATTGGGGCGCGGCTAGGTCGTACCAGCCGAGCGCCGGGTCCTCATGCACGACAAGAACTTTGTCACCCGCTTTGGCCTCTCCGCAATTGACCAGTAGGTTGTATGCGCCGGCCAATAGGTCGTGTTCAAACACTGTCGACATCATCAATCTTTCCGGTAGGCAAAGGCTTTGCCAAAGCGCCAAACCAGGTAGTCACCACAGGTAATCGGCTTGTGCCCTGAGACATAATCCAGGCCGAACACCTCCCGCGCGTCGATCATAGTTTCTGGGTCAGGATCATAGGCCAATACCAGCGACAGGCGTTCTCGCCCGCTGGTGTTCACCACCCGGTGCGGCGTGGATTTATAGGCTCCATCCGTCCATCGGGCGAGCAGGTCTGCAACATTCACGATCAGCGTGCCGGGGATGGGCGGAGCATGGATCCAGTCGCCCTGCGCTGTCTGCACCTGCAATCCACCAACCTCATCCTGGCAGAGCACCGTCATCACACCAAAATCAGTGTGCGATCCGACACCAAACTGATCGTCGCCTGCATCAGGGGATTGCGGCGGATAATAGACAAAGCTGGCGCGGCTGAGCGGCCGAGATGCGGTCTTCAGGAAGAAATCTGGTGCCAGCCCCAGTCCTAACGCAAACCCGGTCATCAGCGTCCGCGCTACACCGTGGGCGTGTTCGAAGTACGCCATGGCTACGCCCTGCATCTCGGGCAAGAACGCTGGCCATTGGTTCGGGCCGCGCAGGGGATGATCCTCAGGCGTTTCGCCATCCCCACCCTGATAGCCCCAGATGAAGCTTTCCTTCAGGTCGGCCTTGGCGTCGTCCTGCATTTTAGCGCCGCCCTGACCTAGCCAACCGCGATGTTTGGCCGAAACCCGCACGCTGGCCTTCTGCTCCGGCATAGCATGAAAGAAGCCATAAGCGGCCTCTCTCGCTGCAACGATAGCAGCGTCTGGAATGCCATGGCCGGTGATGTAGATGAAGCCCAACCCCTGACTCGCCGCATGAAGTGCCGCCGCTACCCCCGCCGGGTCCGAGCCATCGCGCAAAGGCCCGATGTCAATTACCGGGATCAGCGCCGGGTCCAGTTCCTTTGCGGTGGCATAAGCCATGGGCTCAATCTTCTTTCGCGTAATAGCCGACGATGTCGCCTTCGGTCGTCACGCCCAGGCCGTTGATTGAGCGATTGACGAAGTTGAAATAGCAGATGATCTGGTTAGCCTCCAAAATCTGACCGTCGTCTAGACCAGCTTGGCGCAACGCGATCACGTCGGCTTCAATCATATCGGCGGGTTGCAAGGTCAGCTTTTCGGCATAGCGCATCAAGGCTAGCTCCCGCCCCTCCAGTACATCTTCCGGGCGGCGGGCATCCATAGCGGCTTCAATTGCATCGGCCTTCGCATCATCTCCCATCAGATGACGGGCATTGGCCCAGTGATTTGCTAGTGAGTATTCGCACTTATTCAACACCGAGACATAGGAACTGACCGTTTCCTGCAACCACATGGGGATCGTATTGCCTTCATCATGCAGGGCGGCTTTGTAGATTTTCATGTGGCCGCGCATGGTGTTCGGGCGCAGCGAGTGGACCCGCAGCACGTTGTCGACCGTGCCATGTGGCGTGCGTGCGCCCGCCAGCGCATCTAGCAGATCGGTGCTGGCTTCCGCGTCCGGCACCATGTGTATCCACGCACCCATATCCAATTACTCCCGCTTATCCGTTCGCATTTTACGCTGCAGCCGGCTCACCGAAGCCTTCCCGCTGCGTAGGCTTGTGGATCTTGCCCGTGACGTTGCGGGGCAGGGCGTCGGTGAATTGACCTTGCCCCCAGCCTGCCACCCCCCGGAGCCCGGCCCATCCGAGCATCTACGGTGGTTAGAAGCGGCTGTTCATGTGACTGGGGAGTATATCGGTTCCAGGGTAGCGCCGTAAACCAGCCAACCGCTGGTGCTACGGACATCGCTTCCAGCCTCTAACAGACCTTGATGGAATGAATGACCAGAGCTAGCCTTGCACCAATTATTCTGGAAGAGCTGAAGCCAGCGCGATGCGTTGCTTATCCCATCAACCCATTTGCTTGCAGCGACTGCCGGGCGCAGGCGGGTCGTTGGGTGGACCGGCGAAACATTGGGCGTGAGTCATCCATGCCGTCGCCGCTTTACCGGTGACTGACAAATTGACGTCCAAGATGTTGCGGGTCTGCGCCACCACCTGACAAAAGTCCGTCGCTGGACCGGCAATCACTTCGGCTGCAAGCGCGGTTTCAGCGTTCCATTCCCATAGTGCGCCCGAAGGCGCCGTCAGGCGTATCAGCGGCGCTGGTCCCGGCGGTTCCTCGCCCCGATTGGCAAAGGTCCAGCCGTACGTAATCGCGCCCAGATGGGCGATAGCGCGGATGTGGTCGCCGTCCTCGCGATCTTGTCCTAACAAGTCATAGAGCGCTTGGGAGTGCGACCAGGTTTCCATCAGGCGCGCAGTGATTGAGGAGCGGGCGCTCATGTCGGGTCCGGCCCATTGGACGCGCTGCTTCGGATCGGCTTCTGCATAGGCCGCAGCGGTTTTCCCAGCCGACACGCGCCAGGCCTCCAATAGCTCCCGACCTTCAATATTGCCCGCCGCCGTCCGCTGGTTCGCGAGCTTTTCGGCGGTCGTCGTCGCAACAACTCTCTGCCGCTCCGCCTTGACCTGGGCATAAGCGTCCGGGTCAGTCAACGTCATATGGGCGCGGATATCCCCCATATAGAGATGTTGCATGATGTCATTGATCGCCCAGCCTTTGAACTGGGTCTCACGACCAAAGTCGGCGTCATCGAGCGACTTCATCAGGGTGTAGGTGGCTTCGCACTCGCTGGCGAAATCGGCGGCTTCGTTGATCATGTCTGAGGTATCTCCTGTGGGTATCCGCATACTCGCGCGGCCCGCGACCCGGCGCAAGCGGGTGTTGGTTTTAAAACCGTCACTCGCATCATCCGAAAATGCTATCTACAGAACCTGGTAACATCACCGTCGGGTAGTCAGCGAAAGGAATGACATGGATCTGGGATTGAATGGCAAAGTTGCAGTTGTTACAGGCGGCAGCAGAGGCATTGGACTGGCGACGGCTGAATGTCTGGTGAAAGAGGGCGCGAGAGTTGTCATCGCTGCCCGTCGCCAGGAGCAATTGGATACAGCTGCCGCTCGCTTGGGTGTGGATGCGGTTCAGGTTGACGTGACCAAAACAGCGGATCTCGATCGCCTAGCGACGTATGTGCAGGAGCGCTTTGGCGGTGCAGACATCCTGGTCAACAACGCCGGCACAGGTACTTATAAGCCATTCCTGGAGGTGACCGACGATGACCTGGAATACGGGATGGCGATCAACTTTTTCGCTCAATTCCGCCTGACACAACGCTTGGTCCCCGGGATGATCGCGCGGGGCGGTGGTGCTGTGGTCAATGTGTCTGGCCGAACGGCGGTACGAACCGCCTACCCTCCAGGCTCTACCTGTACTGGCCCGGCGAAAGCAGCCGAGGTTCGGTTCTCCGCGGATCTGGCGATGGAGCTAAAACCGCATAACATCCGGGTGGTCTGCATCGTGCCCGGCGTGGTGATGACACCGGACCGTTTCGAGAAGTGGGAGAAGGAAGCCTTGGGCCGCGAGTTGACGGCGGCAGAAGCTGCCAGCCTGCGCGACCGGTTGGAGAATGAAAAGCTGCCGCAGGGCGCGCAATGGGGCAAGCCCAGCGAGTTGGCGGATATGATTGCCTTCGTTGCCTCCGACCGGGCGTCATATCTTTCCGGCGAGAGCATCATCGTGGATGGGTCTCCTGGCGCTTATTCTTACGTGCGGGCGCTGAATGAACCAAAGAATTGAGCAGCGCCAAAGACCAAAAATCTCATCCGCAATTGGAGCGCAGCGCAGCAGCAATGCTGTCGTAAACAGGCGTTACCCGATTAGCCGCCATCCTCACACCACGTCCATGGCGATTGCAGACCCGTTAAGGTCAGGCTTAACATGTGCTTGCTGGAAAGCAGGCTGAAACCACCGTTGATTTCATCCCCTCCCATAATACGCCTCTAAATAGTGGCGTATCTTGCTATGCTAATTACCACAAGCCCCTGTCGCGCTGATTTTCAGCCGGAGTCCCGCATCTTAACGAAGACAGAATCCGTCGAAGACCTCTTTGCGCGTTATGGCGAACCCTATCGGATTTTCGTGATGACCGCTGGCATAGCTGCGTCGTTCACGATGGTGCTATCGGGCACCATCGTCAACGTCGCTACGCCGGGTGTCATGGGGGCGTTCGGGGTCGGGCTCGACCAGGCGCAATTGATGACCTCCGCATTTAACATCGCGATGGTCACAAGCCAACTCTTGAGCGCCTGGGTGGTCTCTGCGATTGGCCAACGCGGTGGGTTTTTGGCAATGGTGTTGGTGTTCGTTATCGGCAGCCTGATTGCCGGCATAGGCCAGGATTTCAACATGGTCGTCGTTGGGCGCGTCCTGCAGGGCGTGGCGGCGGGCGTTATCCAG
>CALKDI010000086.1 GCA_938084065.1 uncultured Alphaproteobacteria bacterium | reverse complement strand
CTGCCCCTACTTTCTCGAACAACTTCACCGCCGCTGCCATCGTGCCGCCAGTCGCCAACAGGTCGTCCAGAATCACCACACGCTGGCCGGGCTTCACCGCGTCGCTCTGAATCTCAATCGTATCGCTGCCATATTCCAAGTCATAGGAATATGCCACGGTCTCGCCCGGCAGCTTGCCAGCCTTGCGCACCATGGTGAAGCCGCAGCCAAGCGCCAGCGCCAGCGGGGCCGCCACCAAGAAACCGCGGCTTTCGATTCCGGCCAGGACATCTGGCTTATAAGGCCCAACAACCTCTGCCAACTGATCAATGGCCTCCTGCCACGCCTTTGGCTCTGCTAACAGCGTCGAGATGTCATAGAACAGGATGCCCGGCTTCGGGAAATCGGGGATGCCGCGGATGTGGTCTTTCAAGTCCATGGCTTGGTCTCGTGCTCCAGCAAGGTAGATTGGGCCAGCAAGGCAGATTGGGAACGCGGACCATAGCGAAGCCGCATTCCGCGCGCTAGGCTCACCATAGCCACAGAAGGAACAACGCCGATGTCCGACCATGTCTTCCCCCGTTCATTCGCCTCACCGCCGCTGACTGCCGTCGCCGCAGAAGGCTCGTTCATCTTCGACAACCAGGGTAAGCGCTATCTGGATGCCTCGGGCGGCGCCGCAGTTTCGTGCCTGGGTCATAGCCATCCCAAGGTGGTGGAGGTGATCCGCGAGCAGATCGGCCGGCTCGACTACGCTCACACCGGGTTCTTTACGAACTCCGCCCAGGAGGCGCTGGCCGACGACATCATGGCCCACGCACCAGCCAACATGGCCCGCGCCTTCTTCGTCTCCGGCGGGTCGGAGGCAATTGAGAGCGCGATCAAGATGGCCCGGCAATACTGGCTGGAAAAGGGCGAGCCGGACCGCACCCGCATCATCGCCCGCCGCCAGAGCTATCACGGCAACACCCTGGGTGCGCTGGCGGTCGGCGGCAATGCAGCCCGCCGGGCGCCCTATGCCCCGCTACTCTCCGACGCCATGAGCCACATCGCCCCCTGCTACCCCTACCGCGACCGCGGCGATGGTGAGAGTGAGGCGGAATACGGCCTGCGTGTCGCCAATGAGCTAGAGACAGAGATCCAGCGGCTCGGCCCCGGCAATGTCGCAGCGTTTGTGGCAGAGCCGGTGGTCGGCGCGACCCTGGGCAGCCAACCAGCCGTGCCCGGCTATTTCCAGCGTATCCGCCAGATTTGCGATGCGCATGGCGTGCTGCTCATTGCTGATGAGGTCATGAGCGGCATGGGCCGCTGCGGCACGCTCTATGCCATGGAGCACGAAGGCGTTGCTGCCGACCTGATCGTCATGGCCAAAGGCCTGGGCGGCGGCATGCAGCCCATCGGCTGCCTCCTGGCCTCGCAGGGTGTGGTTGAGGCCTATGTAGACGGCTCTGGCGCCTTTACCCACGGCCACACCTATATGGGCCACCCGGTTGGTTGCGCGGCCGCGGTGGCGGTACAACAAGTGCTGCGAGAGGAAGGTCTAATTGACCACGTCTACAACAACGGCCCAAAGCTGGAGGCCTTGCTGCAGGAGCGCTTTGGCAACCACGCCCATGTGGGTGACATCCGCGGCCGCGGCTATTTCTGGAGCCTGGAATTCGTTGCCGACCGCACAAGCAAGTCCGTCTTCGATCCAAAGGAAAAGCGCCATGCTCGCCTAGGCCAGGAAGGGCTGGCCCGCGGCCTGATCTGCTATCCCATGGGCGGCACCATCAATGGCATCCAAGGCGACCACGTCAGCCTCGCTCCCCCTTATAACGCCAGCAACCGAGAGCTAGAACTGGCTGTATCGCTGCTCGGTGAAGCTGTAGACGCGACATTTTCTTGACCCGCACGGCCCCTTAACTCGACAATCTCTCACTTACAAAGTGCCCGCGAAGAGATCACCCATCTACACGCCCTGGAAGGAATTGATCATGATAAAATTGGCCATCACAGTCACGGCGCTGACAATTGCGGTTGGCATGGCGTTCTCAGCCAATGCGCAACAGCAGTTTGTCACTATTGGTACAGGCGGTGTTACGGGTGTCTATTATCCGGCCGGCGGTGCAATTTGCCGGCTGGTGAACCCTCACCGCAAGAAGCATGGCATTCGCTGCTCAACCGAGAGCACCGACGGCTCCATCTTCAACTTAGAAAATTTGCGTGCCGGAGAGTTACAGTTCGGTGTAGCGCAATCTGACTGGCAGTATCACGCCTATCACGGCACCTCAAAATTCGAGGAGCAGGGTCCGTTTATCGATCTGCGCTCGGTGTTCAGCATCCACCCGGAGCCCGTGACCATGCTGGCCCGCGCTGACAGCGGCATCAAGACCATCCATGATGTTAAGGGCAAACGCCTGAACATCGGCTGTAGCGCGTCAATCAGGGTGAGAGCAGCGCGACAAACAAGATGAGAATCCTTGGCCGCGACGTATGGAAAGTGGACGGTTGATCTATCAGGGGCAAGAGGTTTGTCGCTGGTGATTGTCGCGGAGCGTCAATCAGTGGTGATCTCCGCCGGAGAGGTTTTTTGCTGCCGTAGCCCAGACCCTTTGGCCATTTCTGCAGCCTTCCGGCGATA
>CALKDI010000085.1 GCA_938084065.1 uncultured Alphaproteobacteria bacterium | reverse complement strand
TTCGAAAAATCGCCCTCAACCTCATCAAGCAGCACTCAACTGCCAAGATATCCCTCAAGGCCAGGCGCAAAAAGGCCGCCTGGGACGACCAATATATGACCCAAATCATCTCCGGAAAATTTCATGCGTAAGCCCTGGCTTTGCGCACCAGTACTGTGCGCAGCCGCACCAATAGCTGATCTGGCAACAGGTGCTCAGAGGATGGCAACGGCGGCGAGTCCACCATCACGTTTGCCGAATGCGCCACCGGCGCTAGGTCGGCAGCAAGGCTTTGGGTGGCCATGCCTTTACCTCATGGTTGGGACTAAACCAACGCGTGTATTCGCGTTAAGGTGATGTTCTATCGCTTTACGATTAGGGAATGCTTTCAACTGTCAGGTCAGAAAACGCCTCAAATTCCGCCGATTTCCGGTCATCCATCCTTAACCACACCCGCGCCACCCCAGGTGACGGTAGTGGCCAAGCCGTTGCACATAGCCGTCATCACCAGCCGCCCGCCGCTGCCGATGACGCGCGCCGACCAGATGACGGTGGCACACTGGCTGGCGTTCTTGTCAGCGCGCGGCCATGCGGTGGAGCTCTTCGCCCTGCATGATGCACCAATCGAGGCAGCTGCCAGCGCATGGCTGAACGATCACTGCCACGCCGTACACTGGTTTCACCGGCCCCGTTGGCGGGGTATTTTGGGGGCAGCCCTGGGGTGGCTGCAAGGTCTGCCGCTTCAGGTCGGCCTGTTCCAGCACGGGCCACAAACAGCCGCGATCCGGGCGGCGGCTGATCGATTTGACCTGCTCTACGTCTACTACATCCGCAGCGCCGAGGCGGTCCGCGGCCTCCGCTCGCCGCCGCGGGTGCTGGCAATGCAATTGTCGCAAACCCTGAATATTGAGCGCATGCTGGCGAATTTCCGCACCCGGCGCGAGCGTTGGCTGTATCGCCTGGAATTACCGCGGGTCCGCGCGTATGAGGCCCGGGCCTGGCAGCGGTTCACACAGACGGTTTTGATCGGCCAAGCCGATTTGTATGCCGTGGAGGCAGCCTGCGCCAAGGCACGTCAGCCGCAGATCAATAACGCCGTGCTGATCCCCCACGGCGCCGATCTCTCAATCCCACCCGCTGACCCCGCCATGCAAGAACCAGCGACGGTCCTGTTTCTGGGCGTGCTCGCCACCAATACCAACGTCGAGGCGGTTCTGTGGTTCTGCCGGGAGGTCTGGCCTTTGGTCCGCCGGACCCGACCCAACGCACGCTTTCTGGTGCTCGGACGCCGCCCGCGCGCGGTGATCCAGGCCTTGGATGCGGTCGACGGTGTGGAGATCGTGGGCGAGGTCGATGATCCCGCCCCCTATCTGGCGCGTGCCGCCGTCGCCGTGAATCCCGTCAAGGCGGGGGCTGGCATGCAGAACAAACTGCTGGACTACGCCGCCGCCGGCAAGGCCATCGTCGCCACCACCATCGCCAACGAAGGCATCGGCCTGCCGCCCGGCGACGCCGCACTGATCGCCGACTCGCCACAGGATTTCGCCGCTGCCGTGATCAGTTTAATGGATGATCAGGCGGAAAGACGCCGCCTCGGCCAGGCCGCCCGCGACTTTGTCGAGGCCGGCTGGAGTTGGGAGGCCTGGTTCCTTCGCCTGGAGGCAACGCTCTACGAAACCGCCGGTATCGAGCCGTGAGCGCCGCCACCCGAAGCCTGAGCGCGGTGCTGACCGTCCTTTTCCTGGCCGGGTTCTACCTGCACGCCGACTTGGCCCTGGGCGAGACATTGAAGGTGCCGGCGATCGGCGCGCTGATCGGTGGTTGTGGCCTGCTGGCGCTATATTTGGGGCGGTTGCGCCATGGTGATCTGGTATTTGTAGCTGTGTGGATTGGCATTGCCGTCGCATCTTTGGTGCTCAATCCGGCGCTGTGGGACGGGCGGTTTCGTGGGCAATACGGCGGAGACTACGCCACCAGCTTTATCGTGTTCCTGGCGAGCCTTGCCATAGGATTAGGCGTTTTCTCCGGCCTGCGGCTGTGGCGGCCTGAGGCCCTAGCCCGGCTGGCGCTTTCGGCACTGCTGATCCTGCTGGTCGGGGTCGTGGCCGAGCGTTGGTTAGGCTTAGCTGAGATATCCAATACCGTACGCGCTCTGCTGTACCCCCAAGACCTGACCTATGCCGAGGATATTCGCGACCGCCTGCTCTACGGCGGTGTCCGCCCAAAACTGTTCACCGCAGAGCCCAGCCATATCGGCAAGTTCTACGTCCTGATACTGCTAACCTGGTATGCCACAGCAGCCGGACAATGGCGCAGACCCGCCCTCTACGCCCTGTTAGCAGCGGGCGTTCTGCTGATCCAAAGCCCGACCGTCTTGGTCGTTCTGCCAGCTATATGGACGGCTGACCTGTGCCGCAGCCGTGGTGGGTTGGGTTGGGCACTCGCCATCGGCGCCGCGCTGGTGCTAGCCCCGCTAGGCGTCGTAGCGGCGGAGGCATTATTTGCCGGACGCCTGGAGCATATCCTCAGCGGCCAGGACACCAGCTTCATCATCCGCTTCGTCCTGCCCTTCGAAGTTCTGGCGCGGGTGTGGGCAGACTACCCCCTGTTCGGTCTGGGCCTAGGCGCGAAGGAAAGCGGCATTCCGTACGCCATCGCTGCCGCGCAGCACCTGGGCTTGGACGCCGGCATTCTGATCGCGACCACCTCGCCGCTGGGCAACAATGGTCTGGCTATTGGATTAATCCAATTGGGGCTGGTCGGCAGCCTGGCGTTTTCAGCCAGCCTCATCGCGTTTTGGCGGTTTGCCTGCGGTCGTCACTGGCCGTTCGCCGCAACAGCAATGCTGGGCTATCTGCTGCTAATCGGCGGCATCAACGATCCGCGATTCTAGGGCGGACTCGCGCTGTTGAGTGCCGCCGCGGCGGTAGCGGAGCGGCTCCCTAGCCGCTAACCGCCAACTGCTCGACCCGATAGCCATGCTCAATCGTCTGCCCAGTGTTCGGGTCGCCCAGCTTCATCGTGAACACATCGCCTCCGCGAATCCCGCCATGCACCGGCAAAGTGCCAAGAGGCATCGCCCAGCCCGGCGGCAGTTCGTCCGCTCCGCACGCACCACGCACGATCTCCAGCGGCGGCAGCATCGCCGTGCAGTTGCCATCCTGGTAGACCACTCCATCCTGCCAGCTTTGCAGGGTCAACGAATCCCAGTGATCGGCCACATCCTTGAACCACCAGGCGGAACGCGCGATGGGTTTCTGGCACATCTGCTTGGAGATCTGGATGGAATAGGCCTCCGCCACCCGGTCGGTGTGGTCGCTGCACAGCGTCACCAGCATGCCACGCGGCGTGCCTATCAGCATCACCTCCACCTCTCCCGATGAACCGTCGCCGATCAGCTGGATCGCATCGTCTTGCGTTACCAGCGAGGCGCTGAGCGGGTAGAAAATCGGGGTCTTAGTCGGCGGTGCTACGCCCAATTCCTTCAATTCATCGATATGCTCTTGCAGCTTGGCGCGGTCACGACCGGTCCAGCCGGCAATGACCAGCCGCTCAACGGCAACTGGCAGGCGTTCGACAGAGCCATCAGCGGCGGGTATGGCGAAACTTAACATTAGGGCTCTCGCTCCTCGGCGTGGGTTCGGCTTATACTGCCTGTCAGAAACCCAAAACGCTATGCTTCAAGAGGAACGCCCCATGGTCAATCACATTACCTCGCCTGCCCCAGCCACCCGCACCATCACCACCGGCCTGCGCTTTCCCGAGGGCCCGATTGCTATGCCCGATGGCTCCGTCATCTTAGTGGAGATCGAGCGCCAGACCCTGACCCGATGCCTCCCCAATGGCTCGACCGAGGTCATAGCCGAAACCGGCGGCGGCCCGAATGGTGCTGCTATGGGCCCCGATGGCCGCATCTACATCTGCAACAATGGCGGCTTCAAATGGTTCTACGGCGAGGATGGCGGCATGCGCTCCATCGCCCAGGCGGACGACTACAAGGGCGGCTCGATCCAGGCCGTCGACATCAAAACCGGCGCGGTTGAGATGCTCTACACCCATTGCGGCGAGAACCAGCTGCGCGGCCCGAACGACATCGTGTTCGACAAACAGGGCGGCATGTATTTCACCGACCTTGGCAAAACGCGGGAGCGGGATTGGGACCGCACCGGCATCTATTACGCCAAGGCCGACGGCAGCTATATCACTGAAGTCGCCTACCCAATGATCACGCCGAACGGCACCAGCCTCTCACCGGACGAGAAGACGCTATACGTGGCAGAGACCTGGACTGGCCGCCTCTGGGCGTTTGACCTGAAGGAGCCGGGTGTTGTGAACCCAGAACCCTGGCCAGTGCCGCACGGTGGCCGCTTGGTGGCCAACACCTCCGGCTTCCGCAATTTCGACAGCCTGGCGGTGGAGGCCGGTGGCAATATCTGCATCGCCACTCTGTTCGACCCAGGCATCACCGTGATGACCCCGGACGGCTCATCGGTTGAGCACATTCCGGTTCACGGCGACCCGTATTGCACCAACATCTGCTTCGGTGGCGCCGACCTAAAAACTGCCTTCATCACCCAGAGCTATCACGGCAACCTGCTGGCCGTTGACTGGCCGCGGGCAGGACTGCCGCTGAACTTTCTGAACACGTAGACGCTCACCCTCTGACCTTCACTCTGAGCCCTTTCGACAGGCTCAGGGTGAAGAACCAAGAAAGACCAGCATGTTCCCCACCAACGCGCTGACCGAACGTCTCGGCCTCACCTACCCGATCATCCAGGCTCCGATGGCGAGTGCAACCACACCTGCCCTGGCGGCAGAGGTGAGCGAGGCCGGCGGGCTTGGCTCGCTCGGGTTAGGCACGTCTACAGCTGAAGCAGCGGCCGCGGAAATTCAGCGCTTCCGGCAGATGTCCGATAAGCCGCTGAACGCCAACTTCTTTTGTCATGAGAAAACCGGCGACGTGACCGGCGCGGGCGAAGGCATGCGCCGCCGCCTCGCTCCCTTCTACCAGGAACACGCTGCCGGCGATGTGCCGGAGCCCTCAATCCCCTACGGCACGTTTTCCGCCGAGCACGCCGCTATGCTGGCGACCGAAGAGCCCGCCGTGATCAGCTTTCACTTCGGTCTGCCGGACGAGGAATTGCTGGCGCAAGTGCGCGCGACCGGCGCCTTCATCCTGTGCTCGGCCACGACGGTCACGGAGGCTCGGGCGTTGGAGAGTGCCGGCGTTGATGCCATTATCGCCCAAGGCCTGGAGGCTGGCGGCCATCGCGGCACCTTCCTAGGCGGCGACATGACCAACCAACCGGGCCTGTTCGCGCTACTGCCGCAGGTTTGCCGCGCGGTCACCATTCCAGTGATCGCTGCCGGCGGCATTGTCGACGGCCACACCGCCGCCGCAGCCTTCATGCTGGGCGCAAGCGCGGTGCAGGTCGGGACAGCCTTCCTCCGCAATGCCGACACCAAAATCAGCGACCCGCACCGCCGCGCTTTGGCAGAGGCCGGCGATGAGAGCACCCGCGTCACCCGCCTACACTCCGGCAAGCCCGCCCGCGCCATCCGCAACCGCCTGCTGGACGAGTTGGCCGATGCAGAGGAGCACATCGCCCCTTACCCAGCCCAGCGTTCACTTGTCGCCCCGCTGGGCGGCAAGGGTGACGGCGCATATCAGGCGCTCTGGGCCGGCCAAAATGTCGGATTGACGCGAGAGATGCCAGCCGGTGATCTGGTCCGCACCTTGGCCGCAGAAACCGCGGCCCGCCTAAAAGCTTTTTCCTAGGAGTCTCCCCATGACCACCCCCCGCTCGCGCCCCGTCTGGCGCTCCATGCTGTTCGTCCCCACCACGGCTGAGAAATTCATCGAGAAAGCACCAACGTCCGGTGCCGATGCCATCATCCTCGACCTTGAGGATGCCGTTGCGCCGAACGCCAAGGATTCGGCCCGTGCCGCCCTCCCCGGCGTTGCTAAGCGGCTGGCGGAACAGGGTCTGGACGTGACCGTCCGCATCAACCGCCCCTGGCGGTTGGCTGTGAAAGACATTGAAGCGGCTGTCTCTGAGCATGTGGTCGCGTTGCTGCTGCCGATGACTGACACGGCCGCGCACGTGAAAGAAGTCGATCAGGTTGTCTCCGAGATCGAAGCCGAGAAGGGCCTGCCGCACGGCCACACTTTCTTCTGCCCATTGATCGAGACCGCCGAGGGTTATCTCAACGCCCGCGAAATCGCCCATGCCAGCCCGCGGATGATGTCGTTATCACTCGGCTCAGAAGATTTCGCGCTGTCCATGGGCATGGAGGCTGCGCCAGAGACCCTCTACGCACCCAAGCAGCAAATCATCGCTTGCGCCCGCGCCGCCGGCCTGGCCCCGATGGGCTTCATCGGCTCGATTGCGGAATTCCGCGACATCGAGAAGCTTAAAGAGATCTTCACCAACTCCAAGCGCGCCGGTTTCCGCATGGCCTCGTGCATCCACCCGAACCAGGTGAAGGTCTGCAACGAGATCTATGGCCCATCTGAGGCAGAGATCGCCCAGGCCCGCAAAATCGTCGACGCCTATGACGAGGCTTTAGCAGCCGGCCAGGGTGCGATCACCGTGGATGGCATAATGATCGACGTGCCCGTCGCCGACCGCTCGCGCGCGGTGCTGGCCTTCGCTGACGCACTGGCAAAACGCTAGGGATTGGGGCGGCAGCCTACCCTCCTTCCCGTCCCAAACTTGATTTGGGACCCATGCCTGAGAGCGTCTCACAGGGTCCGGACTTTGTGTTCGCCTCTCCGAAATGGACCCTGGATCAGGCCCAGGGAGGAGGTGGTGGGAGATGCAGAGTCAGCCCAAGCGGGCCTCAGATCCCCAGCACCCGCAGTTTCGGCCATGTCTCCGCCCAGCGCTTGTTCTGCACGCGCTGGCGGTAGATGGCACGCCGCTCGCCCCGGAACTGCGGGCCAGGCTGGAGCCTTAAACCTAGCAAGTCACCAACACCCAACGGCGCGTTGATCTGCAGTCGGTCGAGCCTGTCCAGCGCTACGCCAGTTGCCGTTGGCGTCTCAACCCAATGGCACATCGCGTCCGCTGACGAGGTGAACTGCTGAAAACCATTCACGTGGTGCATGCGCGCCTGGTTGCGCACCTGCCAGGTGTGTTGCGGCAGCACAGCCCGCAGTTGCGCCTCTAGCGCCTGCTCATCATAGGCGTCATCAGGCGCATCCAAGTAGAACAGCACGTCAATATCGGCGAGCGGTGTCGGCTCGGTATAGCCGTGCAGCAAATCCCAGACCGCGTTACGCACAAACCCGGCTGCGACCCAGCAATCCTTCAGGCCGAGGTCGCGAACGGCCAGTAGCACGTCGCGCTGCCATTCGTGGGCGAGCGCCGCCGCGATCAGATGCGGCACGGGCTTTTGTAACCATTCCATGACGCCTCACCATCCCTCAGGCATTGGACCGGGCCCTATCACATGCTCGCCAGCCTTTAGCCCATCGCTCCCCGGCCTTGAGCCGGGGTCGCTTTAAGAGCCTGTCTCCCACAGCGACCCCGGCTCAAGCCCGGAAAGCGATGGGTGGATTATCCTCGCAGCATCCCGCCGGTGGCCTTCTCAACCACGGCCACAACCTTGGCACCCAGCGCCTCGATCTGCTCGTCGGTCAGGGTCGCATCGCGCGGTTGGTAGGTGACTGACAGGGCTAAGGATTTCTGGCCATCTGGCACGCCCTTGCCGGTGTAGACGTCGAACACGGCCACATCGACGATCATCACCTTGTCCGCCTGCCGCGCCGCGCGGGCCAGGGCATCCGCCGAGACGCCCGTATCGACCAGGAACGCGAAGTCGCGCTCGACCGGCAGCAGAGCCTCGACCTTCAGCAGAGGTCGGGATTTGCCGCCTTTGGCGCGTGGCATGGGGATGCGGTCGAGGAAGCACTCAAATCCCACCGCGGCACCATCGATGTCGTAGTCTCGCAGGATGGCTGGGTGCAGGGTTCCGAACGTCGCCAACACCACTTTGCCGAGGCGGATCGAGCCGCTTTGCCCCGGATGGTACCAGCTGGGCGCCTCCGCTGATATCTGGGCATTGCCGACTGGGGCGCCAGCGGCTTCCAGCGCAGCCAGTGCATCGGCTTTTGCATCGAACGCGTCGACGGAACGCTGCGCCTCAGCCCAATGGCGGGGGCCGGCCAGGCCCCAACGCAGTCCGGTTGCCATCAAGTCCTGACCGGTGTGGCTGGTATCGCGATACTGCGGTCCAACCTCAAACATGCCAGCAGAGCGTTGGCCCTGGTTGCGGTTACGAGCCGCCGCATCCAGCAGGTTTGGCAGGATCGAGGGCCGCATCTGGTCCAGTTCTGCCGAAATCGGATTGATCAGGCTGAGCGCGTCCTCACCGCCACCAAACTTCGCCGCCTGCGCTTTGGGCAGGAAGGAGAACGTCACCGCCTCCAGCAGACCACGGCTGGCCAATGCCCGACGTGAACGCGGGCGGCGGGCCTGCGACTCGGTTACAGCCGGTTGGGGCAGAGAGGTCAGGCGCGGCAGCGGTGTGATCGGGATGGCATCATAGCCGTGAACGCGGATGACCTCCTCAACCAGATCGGCCTCGCCATGCACATCCGGGCGCCAGGACGGCGGCGCCACCTGAATGCCGAGGCAGCCCTCGTGCCACGTGAAGCCAAGGGCCTCGAGGGTCTGGCGGGCTTCGGCCTTGGCGACGTCGACGCCGGTCAATTCCTCGACCCGCGCAGGACGGAACTCAAACGACCGCTGCCAGGATGGCTCTGTGCCGGCAATAACAAGCTCACTCGCTTCGCCACCGCAGAGTTCCATGATCATGGCTGCGGCAGCTTCCGCACCGCTCACCAGCGACTGTGGATCGACACCACGCTCAAAGCGGTAGCGCGCATCGGAATGGATACCCAGCTTGCGGCCCGTGGCGGCGGTGCGGACTGGATCAAACCAGGCACTCTCAACGAAGACGTTGACGGTTTCTTCGGAACAACCGGAGGGCTCACCGCCCATGATGCCGCCGAACGCCTCGCCCACCTGCTCGTCGGCGACCATGCACATGGTGTCGTCGGCGGTGTAAGTGCGACCGTCTAGGGCTTCCAATTTTTCGCCGGACTTGGCGAAACGCACATGGATATCGCCATGCACCTTGTCCGCATCGAACACATGCAAGGGCCGGGCGCGGTCCATGGTGAAATAGTTGGTAATGTCGACCAGGGCCGAGATCGGGCGCAGGCCGATAGCCTTCAGCCGCTGTTGCAGCCAGGCCGGGCTGGGGCCGTTCTTCACGCCGCGAATGTAGCGACCGACGAACATCGGGCAGGCATCACCTGCTTCCAGATGCACGTTAATCGGCGAGGCAAACCCGCCCGGAACGTTGCTGGCATAGGGCCCTGGCTTCAGCGTGCCGAGGCCAGCCGCCGCCAAATCGCGAGCGATGCCGCGGATACCGGCGCAGTCACCGCGGTTGGGCGTAAGGCCGATCTCGATCATCGGGTCGTTCAGGCCTAGCACGTCGGCAAACGGCGTGCCGACTTCTGGGTCGAGGTCGGTCAGGTCAATGATGCCGTCATGGTCCTCGGAAAGTTCCAACTCCCGCTCTGACACCAGCATGCCAGAGGAGGCTTCACCGCGGATTTCGGCAGGCTTCAGGGTCATGCCGCTACCGGGAATGAAAGTGCCTTCCGGCGCAAACACGCCTTTCATCCCGGTGCGAGCGTTCGGCGCTCCACAGACCACCTGCACCTCGCCGTCGGCAGTTTGCACGCGGCAGACGCGCAAACGGTCGGCGTTCGGGTGCTGTTTTGCCTCGATCACATACGCAACCTTGAACGGCGCCAGCGCCGCCGCCGGATCGGTGACGCCATCAACCTCCAAGCCCAACATCGTGAGCTTGTCGGTGATCTCTTCCAGCGACGCATCGGTCTCCAGATGCTCTTTCAGCCAGCCAAGCGTGAACTTCATCGGGCCAACCCTCCCAGCAAGCTGGGCACATCCAACGGTGCGAAGCCGTAGTGCTTCAGCCAGCGCAGGTCGCTGTCATACATGGTGCGCAGGTCAGGAATGCCGTATTTCAGCATGGCGATGCGCTCGATCCCCATACCAAAGGCCCAGCCCTGATATTTCGTTGAGTCGATGCCGCAGTATTCCAGCACCTTCGGGTGGACCATGCCGGATCCCAAGATCTCCAGCCAGTCGTCGCCGGCGCCGATGGTCAGGCCGCCATCCTTGCGGGAACAGCCGATATCGACCTCCGCACTTGGCTCCGTGAAGGGGAAGTGGCTGTTGCGGAAACGCACCGGCAGGTCCTGAACGCCAAAGAAGGCGCGGCAGAACTCAATCAGCGTGCCTTTGAGGTGGCCCATGTGGGTTGCCTCGTCGATCACCAGCCCCTCGACCTGATGGAACATGGGCGAGTGGGTTGCGTCATGGTCGCTGCGGAAGGTGCGGCCCGGCACGATGATGCGGATCGGCGGCTTCTGGCTCAGCATGGTGCGGATCTGCACCGGGCTGGTGTGGGTGCGCAGCACCGGGCGATGGCCGTCGGCATCCTCGCGCAGGTAGAACGTGTCCATCTCCTGGCGGGCCGGATGCTCCTCCGGAATGTTGAGCGCGGTGAAGTTGTGCCAGTCGTCCTCGATATCCGGGCCTTCAGCGACGACAAAGCCCATCTCGCCAAAGATTGCGACCAGCTCATCCCAGGTCTGCATTAGCGGATGCAGGCGGCCGTCCGGCTGGGGGCGAACCGGCAGCGTCACATCGATTCGCTCATTGGCGAGGCGCGCTTCCAGTTCGGCGGCTTCCAGGCCGGCCTTGCGGGTCTCCAATGCTTCGGCGACCTCGTCCTTCAGCGCGTTAAACGCCTGGCCGGCAGCGCGGCGCTCGTCCGGCGGCAACTGGCCCAGCGTTTTCATCTGGTCGGTGATGACGCCCTTCCGCCCCAGCGCCGAGACACGGACGTCGTCAAGGGCCGCGGTTGATCCTGCGGCCTCCACTTGCGCCAAGAGATCGGCGCGCAATTGATCGATGGCTATGGCCATAGATGATAGTCTCCAACATACCTGTAGGCTGGGTTTGTCCTGCCTCCAGCGCTTCAGAGCAAGAGACGAAATGCAGCGGCATGGGTCATGGGCTTTGCTACGCTTGCCGTAAGGGTGCGACGCGGGTAGTTTGGGCGCGCTGAATGCCCCTGCTGATTGTCAAGCGAGCTCACCGAATGGATGTGATTTTGATCCCCCTCCTGAATATCATCTCCACCGTGATCCAGCTCTACATTTGGATCATTATCGTCGGCGCGATTCTGACCTGGCTTGTCGCCTTTAAGGTGGTGAATACCGGCAACAGAGCCATCTATACGGTCGGCGATATCTGTTACCGCCTGACAGAGCCAGCGCTCCGCCCGATCCGCAATTTCATGCCCAATCTCGGTGGAATCGACCTGGCGCCGGTGGTTTTGATCCTGGGCCTGATCTTCTTGCGCGATGTGCTGGGCCGCATCGTCTATGGCGGCTAACGCTGCTTCGCCTCGCTCCTTGCCCTTCTCGGTGCAAGCGGACGGTATTCGACTAGCCGTACGCCTAACACCAGGGGCAAAGGCCGACGCGATCGATGGAATAGAGGCGGATGCCGCTGGCAAAGCCTGGCTTCGCATCCGCACGACAGCGCCGCCGGTCGATGGCAAAGCCAACGCTGCCCTGATCAAACTCCTTGCCAAACGTTGGCGCGTACCGAAATCGTCCATCGCTATTGCCAGCGGCGCCACAGCCCGCAACAAAATCCTGAGCCTGCACGGCGACCCTGATCATCTTTTCAGCCTGATAGAGCCCGACCTATGACCGCCATACGTATCGACGGCAAAGCTGTCGCTGAAGCCTTGCGTGCCACCATTGGCGAGGCAGTCGCCTCGCTGAATGTAACGCCCGGGCTAGCCGTTGTGCTGGTGGGCGAGGACCCGGCCAGCCAAGTCTATGTGCGCAACAAGATCAAAGCCTGCGCAGAGGCTGGCATTGACAGCTTCCACCACACCCTGCCGGTTGAGACCAGCCAGGCCGATCTGTTGGAGCTGTTGGATCGCCTGAATGCAGACGCAAGCGTCCACGGCATCCTCGTCCAACTGCCCCTGCCTGGCCATATCGACGAGCAAACAGTGATCGAGCGTATTGATCCCGCTAAAGACGTCGACGGCTTCCACCCAGTCAATGTCGGACGGCTATCACTGGGCCTGCCAGCGCTGGAGCCGTGTACGCCGCGCGGCTGTGTGATCCTGGCGCAAAGCGTTCAGCCGGACTTAAGCGGCCTGCATGCGGTCATCGTGGGCCGCTCCAACATTGTCGGCAAGCCAATGGCGCAGATGCTGCTGGCGGAGAATTGCACCGTCACCATCGCCCACTCCCGCACTCGCGATCTGGCTGCCATGTGCCGGCAGGCGGATATTCTGGTCGCTGCCGTTGGTCGGCCGCAGATGATAAAGGGCGAATGGATCAAGCCAGGCGCCATCGTGCTCGACGTCGGCATCAACCGCATCCCGCGTGAGGATGGCAGCGGCAAGAACCGTCTGGTGGGCGATGTTGCCTACGCGGAGGCAGCAGAGGTCGCCAGCGCCATCACGCCGGTGCCCGGTGGCGTCGGCCCCATGACCATTGCCGGCCTGTTGCGCAACACCGTCATCGCCGCCGCGCGACTGGCTGGAGAGGCCGTGCCGGGCTCAATTAGTCGGTAGTGGACCGATAGCATAGGCATTGATGCCGCGTTCGACTCCTTTCAGGGGAATACCCTCTAGCAACAACGCCTTGGCATCCATCAGCATGCCAGCAATATCATCGGCGGATTGTTTGCGGGCAGCATCGACACAGGCCTCGCTGATCAACGTCAAATAGCCCTGCTCCCGCGTCGCCGATTCGAGCCGTGCCGCGATGTTCACGGTGTCGCCCAGGATGGCAAACTCAAACCGCTCGCCAGCGCCAATATCGCCGACCATGACGGTGCCAAAATGCACGCCTACCATCAATTGTAGATCAACATCCGGGTTTTTCTCGCGCCATTCTGCAACGGAATGCTGCATCGAGAGCGCACACCGAATAGCATCTGCCGGGTCTTCTGCGGTTACATCCGGCGTGCCAAAGCTGGCCATGACGCCATCGCCTGCATATTTGTCGAGCGTGCCGCGGTTGTCGAACACATCCTTGGTCAACAACGCCATCAATTCGCTAAGTGTTGCGAACACCTCCGCCGCCGAACGAGGCTCCGCCCAGGTGGTGAAACCGCGAAGATCAGCAAACAGGAGGGCGGCGGGCCGTTCATTGGGCGTGGCCAGCGGGTTGTCCTCAGTCTCCAGCCGCTCCGCAATCAAGGGCGAGAGGTAGCGAGATAAATTCTGTCGCTTGCGATCATTGTCCACCTGCCGTTGCACCAGATGCCGGGCGCGGGTGACAGCAAGGGCGAGAAATCCAGTCACCAGTGCGATAACAAGGACTTGCTCCAACAAAACACCCAGATCGACGAACATCGGATCCTTGTGCATCTCGACCCAATCGGCACCGCTGTTCATCGGCTTCTCCATCATGGTCGTAACGCCGGGTTGGTCCCAAACCCAAACAACCGCAGCACCCCAACAGACCGCCGCCAGAAAACCCGCCCACAATACTCGTAACGCTGAATAGGTCAGACCGATGCTCACCAGCAGGACGAAGTAGAAATCAAACGTGCCAAGCTCCAGGCGCAGCGGCGCTGGCAAAATCCAATTGGTGGCCGGATTATCGAACAGAATGGCCACGGTCAGCACAGCAAAATCGGCAGCAATCAGCAGGCCACGCCACACGACCCGCCTGCGCGGCATGCGCGTTACCCAAAGGTGAGCAAAGCCGATGGCGACGAGCAAGACCACGAACCCGGAATAATACAGAGCCCCCAGCCAGTTCAAAATCGAGAACAACCAGCCAATGACGATAACGGCAGTCAGGGTCCGCGCAGCAAGACCGACCTTTTCCCAATTCTGTTCGTCAGCGGCCAACGCCTGCCGCACCCGTGCACTTTCCTCGCCGGATTTCCCAACGAAAAAATCAACTATGTCACGACTTGAAAACTGCATTTTCACCACCCCCACATGCCCAAAACGGATGCTTGAGAGACAACAATGGCGCGGAGCTGTGGCGGGGGCAAGCAAAACAGCGCGCCTGAACCCGTTCTAGGTCAAAGCAAAGGCACTCACCGGAGCATGGTTTTTGATGGCTATACCGTCGTGAAGGACCGCGCTGGCCGACAGCGAAATAGCCCCCTCTGCCACCTCAAATGCCCGCGCCCCAACAAGAATGCGACAACCGAGCTCCCGAGTCGCAGCCTCCAAGCGGCTAGCAACATTGACAGCGTCGCCGAGAACGGTGAACTCCATGCGGCGGGCACTGCCTATATCGCCGATGACAACCTCGCCATATTGAATACCGACTGACAACCGCACTGGCTCTCGTCCGGGCTCCGACGCATTCCAAGCATCGATGGCAGCCACCATGGCTTGGCCGCAGGCGATGGCATTGGCGGCATCCCGCGGCCCCACCTCCGGCGTGCCAAATGTCGCCATCAAACCATCACCCATGTATTTGTCGAGCGTGCCGCCATTCTCAAACACGCAGGCCTCCAGCCGCGCATGGACATCGCGCAAGAGGCCGATGATCTCGCCAGCCCGCCGATCTTCTGCCCACCGGGTAAAGCCGACCAGATCTGCAAACAGCACCGCCACGTTTTGCGTGCGGACGGCCCCCAAGGGCTCGTCCTTCCCGGCGAGGCTATCGACCATATTCGGTGGGAAGTAGCGGGCCAAGTTGGCTCGCTCTCGCGTCACCTGCTCCAGCACCAGGCGGCGTGAGCGCACCACAGCCAGCGCCAGAATGCCAGTAACGATACCTAACACGATCACATCCTGATACATCACGTTGAGATCGACGAAGTTGAAGTCCTTCAGCGCTTCGATCCATGCAGCCGTGCCGATATTCGAGTCGGCAAGCGTCGTGAAGCTACCCGGTTGCAACGCCACCCAGATATAGCCGCACGCCCATGCTATCGCTGCGATAACGCCAGACCCGATCATCCGAAATGCGGATTAACTGAGTGCCGAACTCACCAACACCACAAAGAAATATGCAAACCCACCGTTTTCCAGGCGCAATGGCGGCGGCAGGCTCCAGTCGTTCAGCGGATTGTCCGCCAGCAAGGTGAAGGACAACAGGCCGAAATCGATGGCTATCAGCGCCAGCCGCGGCAGGCCTCGATGCGGCACGTAGGCTGTAATCCAATAATGACCATAGCCGACAGCAACGAACACCAGGAGGAGAGCGTAGTAATATACTGCCCCATGTATCGGCATAAGGATCGCAAGCCAGATGCTGACGACAATCATGGAAGCCATGCGGGCTCGAAACGCCAACCGCTCGCGCGCGATCTCTTCCTGCAGAAAGACTGAGTTCAGACGGCTACTCGCAACATCCGGGACAGAATGGAGCGTCGGGTTAGCAGTAGCTGTCATGCAAAGAACTCCATGAATGCGCTGTTGAAGCCATCCCGCGCAGTGCGAGTATTCTCATAAACTTGAACGCACTCATACGTCTTGGAGACAATTCAAAATCTTCACCCTGAGCCTGTCGAAGGGCGAAAAGTGCCACGAAGAAAACGCCCTTCGACAGGCTCAGGGTGAAGATTGGTCATGGCATGAGGCTTTGAACATTGCCGGATTGGTATCATGCCCCTGTCTCCAAGCCCGAAACAAGCGTGAGCACAGCCACCTCTGGTGGACAATTGTGCCGGCGTGGGATGCCAGAGACACCTGCTCCACTGGTGGTGTAGCCCCACATCCCATCCTCATACCAGAGGCCGCGCACCAGGTCGGGTCGGCTGGTATTGGCGAACAGCGCCCGTCCACCAGGCAGGCAAATTTGGCCGCCGTGCGTATGGCCGCACAGGTACAAATGATGGCCTGCTGCAGAGGCCGCCGCTGCCAAGTCTGGCGTATGGCTCAGGACGATGCGGAACCCATCACTGTCCGCAGCGAGAGCCTCCTGCATCGGCCCGTGAGCCAGCTCAAACGGATCATCCAGGCCCAGCAGGCTGATGGCAGCGCCATCATGGGTCAGAGACGCCGCCTCGTTCACCAACAGCCGACAACCGGACTCCGCTCGTAAAGCTATTGCAAGCGCTGCAGAGTCATAATTGCCAAGCGACAGATAGATGCCGTGGCGGCTTTGCACCCCAGCCAATATCTCTCGGAGACCAGCAACAACGGCTTCAGGGTTACGGCGGTAGTGGGCCGCATAGTCACCGGTCAGCACACACAGATCCGGCGTCAGACCATCCACCGCCCGCACTATCGCCTCGCGCACGCCGCTAAGGCTATCAAGATGCAGGTCACTGAGGTGTAGGATGGTGAAGCCATCCAACCGCGGATCTAGGTCTTGGGCCGGCACAAACAAAGGTGCCACACGCACATCACGCGCCTGGGCAATGCCGGCTGCGTGCTGGCCGATAAGCCACACGCCAGCCTCAAACACCCGCGTGCGCAACGGTCGCCAATACCGGCGATTCAACCGCGCTTTTAGCGTGCGGCGCCCGGCACGAAGGCCGGGCGGCAGGCGTCGGGCCTGGGCCCAAGCCGCAAAAGCCTCGTCATTGACTCCGTCACTCAATGATCGGGCCTAGCCGCCCCAGAACTCTTTCACTTTCTTGAAAAAGCCCTCTGTGTGCGGGTGAGAGCCGGCCTCGCCTGCATCCTCAAACTCGCGCAGCAATTCCTGCTGGCGCTTGGTCAGCTTCACTGGCGTTTCTACTCGCGCTTCGATGAACATGTCGCCAAAGCCGCGGTTGTGCAGTCGAGACATGCCTTTGCCGCGCAGGCGGAATTGGTGGCCGCTTTGCGTGCCAGCTGGGATATTGACCTTAGCCCGATTGCCATCAATGGTCGGCACCTCTACAGCGCCGCCCAGAGTCGCAGTCACCATCGGGATTGGCACCTCGCAATGGATATCCGCATCCTCGCGATGGAATACAGAATGCGGCTCAACCGACAGGAAAATATAGAGATCGCCTGCCGGTGCGCCCCGCGCGCCCATCTCCCCCTCGCCATTCAAGCGAATACGCGTACCGTCATCGACACCCGCTGGGATATTGACGTTCAGAGTCTTCTCCCGCCGCACACGGCCCTGGCCATGACACACAACGCAAGGGTCAGAGATCATCTGGCCGGCGCCCTGACAGGTTGGGCAGGTGCGCTCTACCGTAAAGAAGCCCTGTTGCGCCCGCACCCGGCCCGCACCGTGGCACATGGCGCAAGTCTTGGGCGTTGCATTGCCTTCAGACCCAGAGCCATCACAGCTTTCGCAGGCAATTTGGGTCGGAATATCTATAGTCGCTTGCTTGCCGGAATAGGCATCTTCCAGCGAAATTTCCATGTTGTAGCGCAGATCGCTGCCGCGCTGTGGGCCGGCGTTACGACGACGCCCGCCCATTTCGCCGAACATCTCCTCAAAGATATCGGCGAAGCCACCACCACCACCCGCGTTAAAGCCACCACCGCCGCCGCCGCCCTGTTGGGCGCCACGGGTATAGGCATCATGCCCCATTCGGTCATAAGCAGCCCGGTTATTGGCGTCTTTCAGCACGTCATAGGCCTCGTTCAATTCCTTGAACTTCGCCTCAGCCGCGGGGTTATCCGGATTGCGGTCCGGATGGTATTGCATCGCCAGTTTGCGATAGGCAGATTTCAGCGTCTTGTCATCAGCGCCGCGTTCCACGCCAAGCACGCCATAATAATCGCTCATCGATCACTCCCCAAACTGCCAGCGCCCAGACACACGAACACCCCGGACGAACGCCGGGGTGTCACGAGTGCTAAAGCGGCAGGCCGCACGGTCACTATCAGGCCGCCAATTTAGGCGGATTTCTTGTCGTCTTTGACTTCTTCGAAATCAGCATCGACGACACCATCGTCGGCCTGGCCCTGCGGACCATCGCCGCCCATGCCAGCGTCACCGCCCATGTCGGCATCGCCGCCTTCAGCCTGCTGCGCTTTGTACATGGCCTCCCCCAACTTCATGGAGGATTCGGTCAGCGCCTGGGTCTTGGCTTCGATATCCGCTGCATCCTCGCCTTCTTTGGCGTCTTTCAACGCTTGCATGTCAGCTTCGATAGCAGATTTTTCGTCCGGGCCGACATGATCGCCATACTCGGCCAGGTTCTTCTCGACCGAGTGGATCAGACTCTCTGCCTGGTTTTGGGCTTCGACCAAAGCACGGCGCTGCTTGTCGGTCTCGGCATTCGCCTCGGCATCCTTGACCATCTGATCCACTTCCTCATCCGACAAGCCGCCGGATGCCTGGATGCGGATGTTCTGCTCTTTGTTCGTCGCCTTGTCCTTGGCCGACACGTTGACGATGCCGTTGGCGTCGATGTCGAATGTCACTTCGATCTGCGGCATACCACGAGGCGCCGGCGGAATGCCCATCAGGTCGAACTGACCCAACAGCTTGTTGTCGGTCATCATCTCGCGCTCGCCTTGACCAACACGGATGGTCACCGCGTTCTGGTTGTCATCGGCGGTCGAGAACACCTGGCTCTTGCGAGTCGGGATCGTCGTGTTGCGGTCGATCAAGCGGGTGAACACGCCACCCAGCGTCTCGATACCCAGCGACAGCGGAGTCACGTCGAGCAACAGCACGTCCTTGACGTCGCCCTTCAGCACGCCGCCCTGGATCGCAGCGCCGATGGCAACCACTTCGTCAGGGTTGACGCCACGATGGGGCTCACGACCAAAGAAGTTCTTCACGGTCTCCAAAATCTTGGGCATGCGGGTCATGCCGCCAACCATGACGACCTCATCGATCTCGCCAGCAGTGACGCCGGCATCCTTCAAGGCGGCCTTACACGGACCGACCGTGCGCTGCACCAGATCCTCAACCAGAGCCTCCAGCTTTGCGCGGGACAGGCTGATGTTGAGATGCTTCGGACCGTTCTGGTCCGCCGTGATGAAAGGCAGGTTCACCTCGGTCTGGGTCGAGGCCGACAGCTCAATCTTGGCTTTTTCCGCGGCCTCTTTCAGGCGCTGCAGAGCCATCTGGTCGTTGCGCAGGTCGATGCTCTGCTCTTTTTTGAACTCGTCCGCCAAATAATCGATGATGCGCTGGTCGAAATCTTCGCCGCCCAGATGCGTATCACCATTGGTCGACTTCACTTCGAACACGCCGTCGCCGATCTCCAGGATGGAGACGTCGAACGTGCCGCCGCCGAGGTCATAGACCGCGATGGTGCCAGTGTTCTTTTTGTCGAGACCATAGGCCAGCGCCGCTGCCGTCGGCTCGTTGACAATGCGCAGCACGTCCAGGCCGGCGATGCGGCCGGCGTCTTTGGTGGCCTGACGCTGGGAATCGTTGAAATAGGCCGGAACGGTGATCACCGCTTCGGTGACAGTCTCGCCCAAAAAGGCCTCAGCCGTTTCTTTCATCTTTTGCAGGATGAAGGCGGAAATCTGCGAGGGGGCATAGGCCTCGCCCTGCGCCTCGACCCAGGCGTCGCCGGTGTCGGATTTGACGATCTTGAACGGAGTGCGCTCATTCTGAATCCGTGGATCATCGGAGCGGCGTCCGATCAAGCGTTTGATCGCATACAGCGTGTTCGCCGGGTTGGTAACCGCCTGGCGTTTCGCCGCTTGACCGACCAGCCGCTCACCATCTTTGGTGAAGGCGACCATCGACGGCGTCGTGCGCGCGCCTTCAGAATTCTCAATGACGCGAACGTCCTTGCCGTCCATAACCGCGACACACGAGTTTGTGGTGCCGAGGTCGATGCCGATAACTTTAGCCATGACTTTGATAAGTCCTTTCCGTTGTTGGCGAGCAGGCGAGGCCTGAAGCCAGCGCTTCGCCTACCCCCTGGAGAGGTCCAGAGGTAGAGTTGTTGAAAATCAGAGCGGATCACGCTCCGTTGATGACGATATAGGCAGAGGCTTCGAAGCGTTCAACATGCCAAAGCGCCCTGGTTTTAGGCTGCGGCGTCGCGCCCGAGGAAAAATTGTGACAAACTGTGACTGACCATGATCATCTCCGCCAGCTACCGCACCGATATTCCGGCCTTCTATGGCCGCTGGTTCCAACAGAGATTGCTGGCGCAAGAGGCTTGGGTCAAAAACCCCTATAGCAGCAAGCCGTATCGTGTATCGCTAGCGCCATCAGATGTCGACGGTTTCGTGTTCTGGACCAGAAACTTGGCACCTTTTGCCGAGGCGCTGGCGGCTGTTGAGGCCATGCATCGCCCCTATGTCGTTCAATACACCATCACCGGTTATCCCGCCGCATTGGAGGCCGGCGTTCCGCCCGCTGCGCATGGCATCGCCCAGCTGCGGGCACTGGCTGGTCGGCGCGGCGGTGATGTCGGCGTCTGGCGCTATGACCCGATTCTGATCAGCTCGCTCACGCCGCCAGCCTGGCACCGCGAGACCTTCGCCCGGATCGCGGCACAGCTGGCCGGCAGTGTGGATGAGGTCACCGTCTCGTTCTGCTCCCCTTACCGCAAGACCACCCGCAATCTGAACGCCGCTGCAACCCGGCACAGCTTCACCTGGCACGATCAGCCTCTAGAGGAAAAGCAGGCGCTGCTTGGGGACCTCGCGAGCATCGCAGCCGATCAGGGCATGCGGCTGACCGCCTGCACCCAGCCAGACCTGCCAAGCCCGAGCGTTGAGGCTGCGGCCTGCATTGACGCCGTCCGCCTCTCCCGCATCGCCGGCCACGCCGTTGCTGCTAAGCAAAAGGGCAACCGCCCCGGCTGCCTCTGCGCTGAAAGCCGCGATATCGGCGCCTACGACACATGCGCCCACGGCTGCACCTATTGCTATGCCGTCAGCGATCACGAGCGGGCGAAAGCCGCAGTGAAAAGCAGTGATCCAGCCCAGCCCATGCTAAGATAGAGGGCGCGTCCCAATCGCGACCGGCTGGATCGTCGATAGAGTCGACACTGCCTGGACGGAGGACACCACAATGCTTCAACCATCATCCGACTACACCACCGCCCGAGAGCGCCTGCGCCAAGCCGAAATAGCGTTGAAAGACCAACGTGAGCAGGTCGCAGCGTTGCGCCGTGGGTTGCCCCAGGGGCCGGCGCTCCCGGCCTATACGCTCCAGGATGAAAACGGCCCGGTCACGCTTAGCAATCTGTTCCGTTCAGGCTGCACAAACCTCGCCGTGATTCACTTCATGTACCGCGACGAAGACAGGGCTCCCTGTCCGATGTGTTCCATGTGGGCCGACGGCTACAACGCCGTCGTTACGCACATAGAGCAACACATGCCCGTGGTTTTGGTTTCCAAGGCCACTCCCGCCAAACTTCAGGCCCATGCGGATAGCTGTGGTTGGAATGGCCTGAGGCTGCTCTCATCTGCCGGGACTAGCTTCAACCGCGACTTCGGCATGGAGACCGAAGACGGCAGCCAAGTTCCGGGCTTCTCGGTTTTGCAACGGGATGCAGGCGGCACCGTCCGGCAGTTCTACACCGGCTGCGCGATGATGGGTGGGGGCCATTACCGCGGCTTGGATATGCTGTCGCCGGTGTGGAACATCCTCGACCTGACGCCGGAAGGCCGTGGCGAGTGGTTTCCAGGCCTCCGGTACGACTAGCCTAGTCCAGGCTCCCCTAGAACTTCAGTGCAATCACCCCCACTCGCCGTCATTGCGAGAAGCCGAAGGCGACGAAGCAACCCAGGAGCCTCAGGGCGTTTCCCCTGGGTTGCTTCGCCCGCTACGCGGGTTCGCAATGACAGCGGCGGTGGTAAATCCACTGGTGAAAGAACGACCGAAGGCTCTTTAGCTCGCCCTAAGCCAGCCTCCGCCCCATCCGCCCGGCCAAATCCTGCACATACTGCCAGGCGACCCGGCCGGAGCGGCTGCCCCGGGTGATGGCCCATTCGGCGGCCTCCGCGCGCAAGGACTCCGCGTCCAGCCTTAGGCCATGCGCCTTGGCATAGCCTTCGACCATGGCGAAATAGACGTCCTGGCTGCAATTGTGGAAGCCCAGCCAAAGGCCGAACCTGTCGGAGAGCGATACCTTTTCCTCGACCGCCTCGCTAGGGTTGATCGCGGTTGATCCCTCGTTCTCCACCATATCCCGCGGCATCAGGTGGCGACGGTTGGACGTGGCATAGAAAATGACGTTCTCAGGCCGGCCCTCAATGCCGCCCTCCAGCACCGCCTTCAACGACTTATAAGACGTGTCGTCATAGTCGAATGAGAGGTCATCGCAGAACACGATGGCGCGCCGACCGCTGGCCTTGATGATCGTAAGCAGGGACGGCAGCGAATCAATATCCTCCCGATGGATCTCAATCAGTAGGATCTTGTCGGTCTGCGTCTGGTTTACCTGCGCATGAGCCGCCTTCACCAAAGATGATTTACCCATGCCACGCGCGCCCCATAGCAAGGCGTTGTTGGCCGGCAGTCCCTCAGCAAAGCGGCTTGTGTTGTCCAGTAGGATATCGCGGACCCGGTCAATGCCCTGCAACAGCTCCATATCCACCTTGTTGACCATCGGCACAGGCTGCAGCCAACTCCGGTCGGCCTGCCAGACAAAGGCGTCGGCGGCGTTCAAATCATTGTGCGTGTCGCTAACCGGCGCCAAACGCTCCAGCGCGTCGGCAATACGGGTGAGGACGGGCAGCAATTCTGGTTGATCCACGGGGCTAGATCTCTCTGGTTTGGAAGGGTATCAAGGACTAGCCGGCACGCTTAGGCGGCTGTGTCGCAGGCCGTCAAGGCCGCAAACCGCGCAACTGCGCTTAAGTATGGCATCGGCAAACAAGCGCAGGTGCCGTCGCGTCCTTGCGCCCTGCTCGCGCGCCGCTATAGTCCCGCGTTCATCATTCCCTGCTGGCGTTCATCCGTGAACGGCGCCGAACATGTTTTTAGGAGCGCATTCATGCTCATCTCTCCCGCATACGCCCAATCCGGTGGCGATGCCGCTGGCATCATGAGCTTCCTGCCATTGGTGCTGATCTTCGCTGTCTTCTATTTCCTGCTCATCCGTCCGCAGCAGAAAAAGATGAAGCAACATAAAGAGACCATCGCGACGTTGCGCCGGAACGACAAGATCGTCACTGGCGGTGGCATTATCGGCAAGGTGATCAAAGTCATCGACGACCATGAGATCGACGTTGAGATCGCGCCGAACACCGTCGTGCGAATTGCCCGTAGCACCGTTGCCGACGTAATCGCCAAAAGCGCGCCGACCGGCGAAGCAGCCCGCTCTGCGCCGAAGCCAGCCAATGACACCGGCTCTGGCGCTAGCCAAGGCGGTCTGTCCGGCTTTCTCGCAAAAATCCGCGGCGAGAAATAGAACGCGCTAAGATCGGGGTTCGCGGCTCATGTTGTATATCGAGCGCTGGAAGCTCATCGTCATTGCGATCATCTGCGCGTTAGGGTTCGTCTATGCGGCACCGAACGTACTACTGAACCGCACGGATGGTGATTCCGCCAGCAATTTGCCTTTCTACGTGCCCTATCGCACGGTGAATTTGGGCCTGGATTTGCGTGGTGGCTCCTACCTTCTTTTGGAGGTGCAGACAGACGTTGTAGTACGAGAGCGGGTGGCCAGTCTGACCGACGTCGTACGTACCTCTCTGCGTGAGTCCCGCGTTCGCCGCCGCAACCTCAAAATCGATGGGCAGGGCGTTTCGTTCGAACTGCTGGACCCCAGCCGGGTGGATGAAGTTCGCCAGCAATTGCGGGATGAAGATCCAACATTGCAGGTGGACACAACGCCGGAAGGCTTAGTGCGCCTGTCATTGCAGGACGAAGACTTGCTGGAACTTCGCCGCTCTGCGGTGAACCAATCGATTGAGATCCTTCGCCGTCGTATCGATGAAACCGGCACACGAGAGCCGATTATTCAACGCCAGGGCGACGAGCGCATTATCGTCCAGCTGCCGGGTGTTGATAACCCGCAGCGCATGAAAGAGTTGATCGGCCAGACGGCCAAACTCACCTTCCACATGGCCGACACCACCACATCCCCAGCTGAGGCACGCCAGGGCGCATTGCCCGCGGGGTCGATCATCCTGCCGGCGCAAGACGATCGCCGCCCCAACGAGGCTGCCGAGTATCTGGTGCGCAAACGCATTATCGTCGGTGGCGAGAGCCTGGTAGATGCACAGCCAAATTTCCAGAACGGCCAACCGGTCGTCTCCTTTCGGTTTGACACCGTCGGCGCGCAAAAATTTGGCCGCGCCACCCAACAGAATGTGGGTAAGCCGCTAGCCATCGTGCTGGATGGCAAAGTGATCTCCGCCCCGGTGATTCGAGACGCGATCCTGGGCGGCAACGGCATCATTTCAGGCACATTCTCCACGCAGGAAGTGCAAGACCTATCCTTGCTGTTGCGCGCTGGTGCGCTGCCGGCACCATTGACCGTGTTGGAAGAACGCTCCGTCGGTCCGGGCCTCGGTGCGGACTCGATTGCCGCGGGCAAATTCGCCAGCATGATTGGCTTGGCACTGGTGGTCGTATTCATGATCGCCTGCTACGGCCTGTTCGGCGTGTTCTCCGTGGCCGCGCTGGTAATGAACCTGGTGTTGATCCTGGCTGGTCTGTCGATCCTGCAAGCGACGCTGACACTGCCAGGCATTGCCGGCATCGTGCTGACTATCGGCATGGCCGTCGACGCTAACGTGCTGATTTTCGAGCGTATCCGCGAAGAATTGCGCAACGGGCGAACGCCGGTTACCGCCATTGACAGCGGCTATCGCAGCGCCATGCGCACGATTATCGACTCGAACTTGACCACGCTCATCGCCGCCATCGTGCTGTTCAGCCTGGGCGCCGGACCGGTCAAAGGGTTCGCGGTGACATTAGCCATCGGTCTGATCACCTCAATGTTCACGGCGGTGTTCGTCACCCGGGCATTGGTCATCGTGTGGCTGCGACGCACCCGCCCCAAAGCCCTACCAATTTAGGCCCAGCGAGAGGAATACGATCATGAAACTCCTCCGCCTTGTACCGGAGCGGCCCAACCTCAACATCTTGAGCAAGCGCAAGATTGCCGTGATGTTTTCTTGCGTCTTGGTTCTGGCCTCCTTAGCGATGGCAATCGTGCCGGGCTTGAATTTCGGCATTGATTTCCGCGGCGGCACGGTTCTGGAAATCCGCACTGAAGGCCCCGCCGACATAGCCGGGCTGCGCTCACAAATGGCAGGCCTTGGCCTTGGCGACGTCTCGCTACAGCGATTTGGCAGCGATACAGACGTCCTGATTCGGTTTGAGAAACAGCCGGGTGAAGACCAAACTATCGTGATCAAAAAGGTGCAGGACACCCTGGGGTCTGGCGTAGAATACCGCCGCACCGAGTTCGTAGGCCCCACTGTTGGCGACGAGTTGAAAGAGGCCGGATTTTTGGCCGTCATCTTCTCACTGCTGGGGATTTTTGCCTACATCTGGTTCCGGTTTGAGTGGCAATTCTCCGTCGGCGCCATCGTAGCGTTGACCCATGACGTGCTGGCAACGGTCGGCCTGTTCGCCTTAACTGGCCTGGAGTTCAACTTGGCAACGGTGGCCGCCGTACTGACGGTTGCAGGCTATTCGATCAACGATACGGTGGTGGTCTATGACCGCGTGCGGGAGAACCTGCGCCGCTACAAAACCATGTCGATGCCGGATCTGCTGAACCTGTCCATCAACGAGACCCTGTCCCGCACGGTCATGACCTCCGTCACGACCTTGTTGGCGCTGTTCGCGCTGGCTACATTCGGCGGCGAAGTAATCCGCGGCTTCTGCATCGCGCTGATCTGGGGCATCGTTATCGGCACCTACTCTTCGATCTTTATCGCCGTGCCTGCCCTGCTGTGGACCAATGTGAAGCCAGTCGGAGTCTCTGATGCTCCGAGCAATGACGGCGAAGATGGTTCGGACGAAACCGGCAACAGCCTACCAGCAACCACGTAAGCCGGCACCGCAGCCATGACCGACGTTTCTCCGATCATTCCCGCTGGCCGGCAGGTGGTGGAGAGCTATGGCGCCGGCGGGTTTCGCATCTCGGGTGAGCGGTACGAGCACGCCATTCTTCTGCTGCCAACCCAAACATTGCCATGGGCCATCAGCGATTGGGATAGCGTGACAACGGCAAGCTTAGCTCCGTTGCATGACGCCGCCAGCGCCGAGCCAACAACCCTGCTGCTCGGCACCGGCGAGACCCAGCATTTCCCTAGCCGAGCGTTCAAACAGGAATTGCGTGCACAAGGCCTTGTCATTGAGACAATGAACACCGGCGCTGCCTGCCGCACCTACAACGTGCTAATGGCCGAGGGCCGCAAGGTAGCCGCCGCCCTACTGCCGGTGGAATGACGCTCTAGCCTCTTGGCCCGTCCTTGCCTAAGCTTTGCGGCAGTGTTCCGCAGCGCAGGCCCCCGCACATGCCCCATATCGCCTTCGACATCGGCGGCACCTTCACCGACTTCGTCCTGGTCGACCCTACAGATGGACGGACGGTCACGCACAAGGTGCCCTCCACGCCCGCGGATCCCTCCCGCGCTGTGGCTGAGGGTCTGCCAGTCTTGCTGGCTAAAGCCGGCGTGAAACCGCAGGCCGTCGAGCACTTGCTGCACGCCACCACGGTCGCCACTAACGCCATCATCCAGCGCAAAGGTGCCAGGACCGCCCTCATCACCACGCGAGGCTTCCGCGACGTGCTGATCTTAGGCCGGCAGAAGCGCTACGAGACCTACGACCTCCACCTGACCAAGCCCGCGCCCCTGATCCCCCGCGAGCAAATTTTTGAGGTGACCGAGCGCACCTCCTATGAGGGTGAGGTGCTGAACCCGCTGGACGAAGCCGACCTCGCCACCACTATCGCCCTTGTCGCCGAAGGCGGTTACGAAGCCATCGCCGTCGCCTTTCTGCACGCCTACGCCAACCCAGCACACGAGCGGGCCGGAGGCCAAGCGCTTGCCGAAAAAATGCCCGGCATCGCCGTCAGCCTCTCCGTCGATGTCTCTCCCAAGCTGCGCGAGTATGAGCGGACCAACACCACCGTCGCCAACTCCTTCGTCAAGCCGCTAGTCAGCCAATACATCAAACGCCTGGCCGAAACCTTCGCGGCCCAGGGCCTGAGTGCTGATTTCTCGATCATGCAGTCGAACGGCGGCCTGGTCTCACCAGAACTCGCGCAAGATTACCCCATCCGCATCGTCGAGAGCGGCCCCGCAGCCGGCGTATTGCTAGCCGGCCAGGTCGGGCGAGAGATCGGGGCAGAGCACGTACTCAGCTTCGACATGGGCGGCACAACGGCCAAGCTCGGCGCCATCGACGATGGCGAGCCGGTGATCGCGCCCACATTTGAGATCGACCCGGTTCGCTACAAAAAGGGCTCCGGCCTGCCCATTAACGTGCCGGCTGTCGAACTGATCGAGATCGGCGCGGGCGGCGGCTCCATTGCCCAGGTGCAAGACGGTGCTATCCGCGTCGGGCCGGAGAGCGCCGGTGCAGACCCCGGCCCCGCCTGTTATGGCATAGGCGGCACGTGTCCGACAGTGACCGACGCGAACCTGATCCTCGGCTACATCAACCCGGCCTATTTCAACGGCGGCAGCATGGGCCTTGACCGCGAAGCCGCCGAGCAAGCCGTCGCCGAACACGTCGCGTCCCC